>OZ260079.1:3358980-3664342 GCA_965284365.1 Phragmitibacter sp. | reverse complement strand
TAAGGCGCACTCTGGTAAATCACCCCTCTGTCCCGGCCCATGGCCCGGCCACCCTCCACCAACAAACGGCGGCAGCGCACCTTCAGATCAGGAGGGAGATCGACCTTCGATGCTGCGTTCACCATCTGACCGCCGCCCATCAATTCATACAACTGCATGGCGTAGTCCACTTTGGCCGAGTCAGTCGCTTTTTCCGCTTCATCCAGAGACAGCTTCAGCAGCGGTAGGCCAGCTTCACGGTCCGCGCGCACTGCCATGGCCGCCGCCGTAAATGCAGAATACGGATACTCTGCATGGAGCAGACGGTGACAGTCTTTCAGATGCTCGATGTCGCGCACCTGGCCGCGCGCGCCACCATTCATGAGCCAGAGGGCATGACGTAGCGGATCCTCCGGGTGCTTCGTCAGCAGATCATCTGGAAGTTCCACCATCCATGGATAGTCCCCACGAGACTCCAACTCCATGAGGATCTCCGGGTAGGGCACACCGGCTTCAGCGAGTTTCACGGGCAATTCTCCGGCCAGCGGCTCCGGCATTTCTTCCCGCAACGCGAGCACTTGCATGACCGCATACTTCTGAGCCTGTTCCAGATCGTCGGGAAGGTTGATGCCAGAACCCCTCGCGCGCTGGGCGAAATTCCGGGACATCTTGTGCTGCAGTGCGTTGTAGCGGTATTGCGAGAAATCGGAAATCTCCGCGAGACCAGGAGGGAACCACTTCCGGAGACGATCAACATACAAGGACCGCGCCGCCGCAACGGCAGGTTCCAATGACGCTTTCTTTTTCAGCACCTCCGGGAGTTCCTCCGTCATTTTGGCCACGTTCAGGAACACAGCCACCGCACCGGAGGAATCGCCAGCTTCGGCCAGCGCAATGCCCTGAAGGTAAGCAAGCCGGTAGTCACCCTTGAGCCGTGCTACATGCAGATCCAGGAAGTCCGCAGCCTTGCGCCACTGTTCTTTGGCCATGAGGGCATCCGCCAAGGTGAGCACCGCTTTCGCATCCATTTTCTCACCACCCTGAAGTTCGGTAAGCAGACGGAATCCCTGCTCATCATCGCCATCCCTCATCTGGATCGTGGCGATGAGCTGCCGGGTGCGTTGCGTCGGATCATACGGCATGGCGCGGTTCAGGGTGGCGAGAGCCTCCTTCCAGCGGCCGTCGTCGAGTTCCACATTCGCGATCATGTGGAGGATCTCCACATCCTTGGGCCGCAGACGTGATGCCTCCTGAAAAGCCTTCAGCCGCTCTGCTGTGTTCTCGCTGACGCGATAGATCTCTGCCAGGGCCAGCCAAGGTGATGCATCCGAGCGATTCGTGCGCTGCCGCTCCTGGAACTTCACGGTCAGCTTATCCAAGAGGCCCTGTGCTTGAGAGGCCTGAGCCAGCGCACCTACCCAGCGGATCTTGTCCGCTGGCTTCTCTTCTTTTTCATAGAGGCTCAGATAAATGCGCTCACCCTCAGGATATTGACCCGCACCGTAGCAAGCGGCAGCAAGCGCACCGGTGACTTCATCGTTATCGGAAAATTTCCGGGCGGCGGCTCGCATGACCTGCACCGCGTCTTTCGGTTTGCCCAAGCCAGTCAACACACCGGCTTCCTGCGTCCAGGGAGTGACCGCGCCCGGCGAGAGCGTCTTCCACTCGGCGATCCATTTCAGCGAGCCTTCCAAGTCACCTGCCCGTTCCTTCGTCATCGCCAGGCGTTGGACATTCTGGCTATCCCGTCCCCCGGGCATGGCCACCAACTTCTCCAATTCGGTCGCAGCCTGCGTCCAGTCCTGCCGGGCCTCCAGCAGCCGCACCAGCCGCCTCTGCGCCAGCAGCGCATCCGCCTGCCCCACTTCCCGCAGCATTTGCTCCGCTCCTTTCGGATCCCCTTCCGTCTCCAGCAGAGCCGCCAGGAGACAGCGTTCCTGGATGGTCAGAGTCGCTGACTGGCCCTTCAGTTTCTGCACGATGGCAGAGGTTTCTCCTGCCCCGCGCAGAATCTCTGATGCCTGCCGGATGGCTTCATCCAGCGCATCAAAATCCTGTGTCCCCTGCACGCGCGTCAAAACCCAGGGCACCGCAGCCGCGTCATCCTTCGCCGCATGAGCCGCCGTGACGAGCACCGCAAGGTAACGCACATCCGAGCCAAACTCGCCCACCCTCTTTTTCAACACTTCATAAGCCGCAGCGGCCTCCAGCCGGGCGAGCAATGCCTGCGCCATGGCCAGCACTTCTTCCTGACCACCCTTCGCAGCTAACGCATTCCAGATTCCAACTGCGGCATCCTTCTCGCCAATACGATGCAGAAACTGCGCCAGCGCTTCCTTGGCGCCGCTACTCTCAGGATAGGCGACGACTAGTTTCTCATAAGCCGCTCTCGCCTCAGCGTTTTTTTGCCAACCTTCCAGTAAGCGGGCCACCCGAAGATGGTCAAATTCCACTGTCCCGGGCTTACCGAGATAGATGTCCAACTGCTCTTGCGCAGCCTTCATGTCCCCGGCCTGACGGTGGAGATTGGCCAGACGCAGCAGCCATTCCTTATCCCCGGCATTTTGCTCCATGATCACCTTGGTCTGGGTGATGGCATCCGCATATTTTTCGGTCTGCTCCAGGAGATCGAGATAACCTTCCCGCACTTCCCGCAGGCCGGGCGTTTTCTCCAGCAGCTTCTGGTAGATGGCGAGCGCTTTATCCTTCTCACCCAACTCGGCATGCACCCGCGCCAGTTCCCGCTGCACCGCCACCCGTTGCGGCGCGGATTCCGCCAGCTTCGCCAGGTATTCCACCATTCCGGACACATTGTCATCCAGGCGAAAGACACGATTAACCTCGGCCAGGGCCTCGCTTTCCAGCCAGGTGTCCTGACCCGCTTGATTCAACGCTTCGCGATACTGCTCCAGCGCCTCCGTCTTTTTACCTCCGCGAATGAGTACATCCGCAAGGCGGAGGCGATGCGTGACTTTCACATAGGGGTCCGAGGTCTTTTCGATCAGAGCCTGATACATCTTCGCGGCTTCCGCATAGAGGCCTTCATCCAATTGCAATTCGATGACTTCCTCCGCCAGATCCGCATCATCCGGATTTGCCTCCAGCAGTCCCCGCCAGGTCTTCAGTGCTTCCTCTGACTTTCCCGTACGCAAAAGTGTCCGGCCTTGCAGTTTGCCGATCTGCATGGCCAGCACGTCCCCGGGATTTTGCGCCGCCGCCTGAGTCAGACTTTGCAAGGCAGCGGAGAAGTCCAGCATGCGCGCTTCCAGCTTGGCCTTCTCCAGCCACACCGTGGCGTTCGTTGGCTCCAGCTTTACGGCTTCCTGGAAACTGGCCAAAGCCTTGGCGTCTTCTCCATCCCGTGCCTGGAATAGCGCCGACACCACATGATCGCCTGCGGTGGCATCCGGCCGGGCTGTGCGCACTGAGAGATACGTTCCCAATTCCTCCAGCGTCGCTCCTTCCAGCCAGGCATCCACGAAGCGATCAAATACCGTGCCTGGCTGTGGTTTTTTCACCAGAATCTCCAGATACTTAAGCGCCTTCTCCGGCGGCTCACCCTGGCTGCTGACGACTGTCAGCCACATGCCCATCGTTGCAAAAAGCACCACGCGTTTCCAATGCATGGCGCCAGTTAATCTGAGCCCACCCACCTCTGGCAAGCACAAAGCCAAATAGTGAGCGCACGGAGAAATTTAACTAAGAGAGCATCGCTTGAAACGTTGGCATCAATCACCCGCTGCCGGGACAGCGTTAAAACGCAGCATGCTAATTTTTTAGCATTATTTATTGCCGTCATCCGCCCACCTGTGCTAAAAAATTAGCATGCCTGATAACTCCAGCCAAAATCTCAGCAGGCGTGAGCGCCAGATTATGGACATCATCTTCACACGCGGCGAGGCCACGGCGGCGGAGGTATTGGAAGCGCTGGCAGATGCGCCCAGTTATTCCTCGGTGCGAGCGCTTCTGCGCATCATGGAGGAGAAAGGCCATATCAAACACCGCGAGGACGGTCCCCGGTATGTCTACCTTCCTACACAACCACGTGCCAAGGCCAGCCGGTCTGCATTGAAGTCGGTCATCCAGACATTTTTCGATGGATCACTGTCCAGCGCAGTTGCCGCCCTGGTGGATGGCGAAGCTGGGAAGATCTCCCCGGAAGAACTGCAACGGATCGAAACCATCATCAAGGCCGCCAAAGCCAAAGGCAAATAATCACCGGTCAACCAACCGCTCACTACCATGGACATGAATACTGAGTCCCTCTTCCCTTTCGCCTGCGAGCTGTTTCTGAAAAGCAGCGCCGTGCTGCTGCTCGCCGCAGGTATTACGCAATGTTGGCGCCGTGCCACGGCGGCGGAGCGTCACTTGGTGTGGTGCGCGGCACTGGCCGTGACCCTGCTCCTGCCCGCAACAAAAATGGTTACCCCGAAATGGACCGTGCCGATTGATAATGCAGTGCGGGTGACGGCAGCTTTGGAAATGCCGCAAAACGTTTCCGCTTTAAAGGCCCAGCCTGAGATGCCCACCAACCCGGCCAGTGCGGCAGGCACGACGTGGAAGCTTCCTAGTTGGCAAACCGTTGGACTCACTCTATGGTTAGGTGGAACGGGATGTCTTCTGCTGTACCGTGGCGTGGGAAGCTGGCAACTCCGTCGTCTGTATCGGCAGAGCACCAATGTCACGGATGACCGCCTAACCTCGGCGCTTTCTCTGGTCAGGGAAGAATGGTCTTTGCGGCAAAGTATTGAGATACGTTTGTCGCCGATCTGCCGTGTTCCGGTGACATGGGGCGTATGGCGTCCAGTGATTCTGCTTCCTGTGGAAGCTACCAACTGGAGTGAGCATTCCTTATTGGCCGCGCTGCGGCATGAGACGGGTCACGTTCATCGCGCCGACCATCTTTCCCGCTGGATCGCCTTTGCAGCATCCGCGCTTTATTGGCCGAATCCTCTGATCTGGCTGTCCTCGCGTTCTCTTCGCCTCTCGCAGGAGCAGGCCACGGACGACCTCGTGCTGAGTGCAGGAACGCCCGCGGAAGACTATGCGGGACAATTGTGCGAAGCCGCACGCGTTCTCACTTCGGGTGGGGTGCTCTCGCGGCACGCAATGGCCATGGCCAGCCCTTCCACGCTGGAGCGCCGTGTCTTGGCCATTATGGATGCGGAACGCAACCGCCGTCCCGTTGGCCGATTCGGCTGGGTCATGGCTTTGGCCTTCGGGGCGATGGCATTGGGGATTTGTGCCGTGGCACAACTGCAGTCGGCGGAGACACCGAAGGATGGCAACCTAGGGGGCACCGTGGTCGCGAGCGGCGGGACTCTGGAGGTGCCGAAGCTAATCCATATTACGGCAAAGTTCATTGAACTCACGCCTGAGGCCGTGAAATCGCGACCCGACTTGGACACCATGAAGCCGGTGCTGAATCAGGAAGAATACAACACACTCATCCAAACCATGTCCCAGACGAAGGGTGTCGATCTCATGACCTCGCCTTCAATCACCGCTTCATCGAAGCAGCTTGCCGTCATTGAGGTCATCCGTGACTTCACTTACCCGAAAGCCTGGGAGAGGGAGAGCGATCAGGCTTGGAAGCCGACGGTGTTTGATACGAAAAAAGTAGGCACCACTTTGGAAGTCTTGCCCAAGTTGAGGGCGGATGGCTCGCTGAGCCTGGAGGTGAAGCCCACCGTCACGGAGTTTCTCGGCTTCGTCGACCTGGAGACCGGCAAAGCCGCCACGGAAAAGGATCACTCCGCCAAATCGGCGCAGGTGCTGCAAGCTGAGGAATCCCAAAAAGCCGCGACAGCTAACCGCCTGAAACCCATCTTCTCTGAAAGGAAATGTAGCAAAGGCGCGGCACTACATTCAGGCGAAACTCTGGTGCTGACCACTTTCAAGCAAGTGGGCGAGGTGCAGCCCTTTGAAGCCCGTTTATCTCAAAGCAAACTCATCGTCCTCGTAACCGCTATGGTGTTCACACCGAAGATAGTCACGTATGAAGATGTGATGAAAAAAGCAAAGTCGATCATTATCCCGGAGATCGAATTCAGGGACGTGCCTTTCGCCGATGCCATTGAAATTTTGCGCACTAAGGCCCAAGAAAATGATCCCGAGGGAAAAGGATTGGGCATCATGCATCAAGTGGAAGATGCAAAGAACGCCCGGATAACCATTTCCCTTCGCGACGTGCCCTTGTCCGAGGCGGTGAGTTACGTAGCGCAACTGGGCGGGCTGGTATCCTCAGTATTCGGCGAAAACCTGTGCATAGTGCCTGCGTCGTCAATCACCGTGGACGATGGCTCGGGCAAACCGAAATCGCCTGACGCCACACTGCCGCCTGCTGACAGCAGTGCGACGACCCCAAAAGAACAATCCCAGTCACCCACCACCAATATTAACGGCGGCGGCAGCATTGATCTCAAGATGCATGGCGGCACCCTGACCTTTACGCAGGCTGGTGCAACGCCGCCCTCAGCCGACAACAATGGCGGACCGGCAAAGTCCAGCCCCAGTCCCACCCCTACCCCAGTTCCTGCTGGCGCGGCATCGAACGCCGACACTCAGCAAAAAGCCGAGATTACCGCCACGAACGTGACCGAGTCCCCAGAACTGGTGAAGGCAAAAGGAAATGTCAGGTTCAAGCTCGGCCTGATTACCGTGACGTCGGATGAAATGGAGTATAAGCCGACAAAGCACATAGGAGTTTTCACCGGGAATGTGGTGCTGAGGAAGGGCAACGAGAAGGTCACGGCGAAGGTAGCATCCATGGCCTTTGGCCCTGATGGCAGGTATTTCGTGGTCGGCGAGCACAAGACCGAAATCGTGCCGGAAGGTGCCCCGTGACTGGCGGAGAGATTGGCGCCAGTTCCCGCCCCTCGCTGTTCCACGGCGAGGGTTTTAGCCGTTTCATGGTCTGCGTGGCCGCAAACAAAATTCCGTTGCCATCGGTTTTCTGCGCGCTAGACTTTCTGCCACATGTTTCCCGCCGCCAACATCCGGCCTATTCGAATTATCCAGGGCTTCCTCCGCGCCTGACTTGGGCGCTCGTGTTTGGGAAGCCCGTTCCGTCTACACCCGCCTCGTGTGATTGTTGAGGCCTGCCACCCGCAGTCCGGGTAATGATTCTCCATCTTTATAATTCGAATTCTTTTACTTAGTATCTCCCCATGAACGTGACTCTCTATGACACCACCCTGCGCGACGGCACCCAGGGCGAAGGCGTCAACTTCAGCTCTCTCGACAAACTCCGCATCGCCCATGAACTCGACGAGTTCGGCATGCACTACATCGAGGGTGGCTGGCCCGGTTCCAACCCGAAGGACGTGGAGTTCTTCGAACTGGCCCGGAAGGAAACCTTCAAACACGCGAAGATCGCCGCCTTTGGCAGCACGCGCCGCGCGAACATCGAAGTGGAGAAGGACCCCCAAGTCCTGACGCTCCTCGCCGCCGACACACCGGTGGTCACCTTCTACGGGAAGACCTGGCTCCTCCATGTGACGGAAGTGCTCCGCACCACACCTGACGAAAACCGGGCCATGATCCGCGATACCGTCCGGTTCTGCAAAGAAGCCGGACGCGAGGTGCTCTACGATGCTGAACATTTCTTTGACGGCTTCAAGGACGAACCGGACTACGCCCTGAGCACGCTGGAAGCGGCCCTGGAAGGCGGTGCTGACATGCTCGTGCTCTGTGAGACCAACGGCGGCACACTCCCCCACGAGATCGCCGAGATCGTGGAAAAAGTGCAGAAGCATTTCCCGGAAGCGAAGCTTGGCATCCACTCCCATGATGACGGCGGCTGCGGTGTGGCCAATGCCCTTGCCGCGATCCGCGCGGGTGCGTTGCAAGTTCAAGGCACCATGAACGGCTACGGCGAGCGTACGGGGAATTGCAACCTCACCACCGTGATCCCAAATCTGCAGCTCAAGATGGGAATTCCTGTCGTGAAGGATCTGACGAAGCTCACCGAGCTTTCAAAGTTCGTGGACGACATGGCAAATCTGCCGCACTTCAACCGCGCGCCTTTCGTGGGCAGCACGGCGTTCTCCCACAAGGGCGGCACGCATGTGAATGCGGTGCAGAAACTGGCCCGCAGCTACGAACACGTCCAGCCAGCCTCCGTGGGGAATCATCAGGTCGTGCTGGTGAGCGATCTCTCAGGCCAGGATAACATCCTGCACAAGGCCAATGAACTTGGCTTTAAACTGAAGCGCGGCGCTCCCGGAGTGAAAGGCATCCTGGATGCCGTGAAGCAGCGTGAAAATGAAGGCTACGAATACGAAGCCGCCGATGCATCTTTTGAGCTGCTCATTCGCAAGATCCTGGGCGAGTATCAGCAGAGCTATAAACTGCTGGAATACCACACCACGCACCGCTTCCACGGCGAGCGCGGTTTTGAAACCTGCGAGGCCACGGTGAAGCTGGAAATGAATGGCGAGCGGGTGTACACAGTGGAAGAGGGCGACGGCCCGGTGAATGCCTTGGATCAGGCCCTGCGCAAGGCGTTGTCCGGGCACTTCCCCCAAATCTCCGAGGTAAAGCTCTGCGACTACAAGGTCCGCATCATCGACGGCAAGAACGGCAGCGCGGCGAAAACCCGCGTGCTGATCGAGAGCACGGACGGCGTGAACCACTGGGGTACGGTTGGCGTCAGCTTCAACATCATTGATGCCAGTTGGGATGCCCTTGTGGACAGCCTCGACTATTACCTCACCCGCCTGCGCAGTCCCGCCGTCGCTGTCGCGATCGACGCGGAGACCGAAGCCGAAGCAGCCGGCGTCGCTCCCAAAGCTGCCCTGGCCGCGACCGCCGCCTAGCCGGATTCACATAGCATCGCACACCTTCACTGGCAGAAGTCCCACCCAAGGGCTTCTGCCAGTTTCATTTTAACACCTTCCTCATTCAGACTTCATGCGTTCCTCCTGCGTCGGGCTACGCAGCGCGGTGAAAACCGGACTTTGCCTTACCAACAACCCCCAATTACCGCGATTCCCCTCTGGAACCCAATTTTTGCTAGCCGTCATTTGCCGCCAAGCGTAACCAGTGGCCAGAGTATTGCATTGTCATTGAGTTCATGGCCGAAGCGTCCCTAGATTTGCGGCATCCCATCAAAGTCGTGTGCCACCGCACTGGCTTGACGGCCCACGTCATTCGCGTGTGGGAGCGGCGCTATGGGCTGATTTGCTGCCAGAGGACGGATTCGAATCGCCGTCTCTACTCAGATGTTGAGATCGAACGCCTGCGTCTGCTGAAAACGCTGACAGCCTGCGGGCATCGCATCAGCCAAATTTCCCGCCTGGGTCTGGAGGAACTCTATACCCTCCAGCATAAAGACAAGGCTCCGCTGCCTCACCCGGCCCCCGTGCCGAAGGCCCCGGACCGCTCGCACACTTGTGCCTCCCAGTGCCTGGAGCGCTGCCTGGATGCCGTGCGGGAACTCGATGCACACGTTTTGACGGAACTTCTCGACCAGGCTCTGCTTCGCTACGGTGCGCGCTCAGCATTGCTGAATATCGTGGCGCCGCTCGTTCATGAGGTTGGGGAGGCCTGGCGGCGGGGTGACATGCGCGTGTCCCACGAGCATCTGGCCACGAATGTGGTGCGGGATTTTATCGCGCTCGGCGCCCGCTGCTATTACCCCGCGCTGGCCACGGCACCGGAATTGATCGTCTGCACACCCGCCGGTCAGATGCATGAAGTGGGAGCCTTGCTGGCCTCCGCCATCGCCCGGGACCTGGGCTGGCGCGCGACCTATGTGGGCGCGTCCCTGCCAGCGGAAGAAATCGCTGCCTGTGTGGAAATGCGCAAAGCCAAAGCGGTGGCGCTCAGCACGGTATACCCCTCGGATGATCCAGCCATTCCGGGGGAACTGACGAAGCTCCGCCAACTGCTTCCGGCTCACGTGGCCGTCATCATGGGAGGCCGTTCTGCCTTTGGCTACCATCGTGCGCTGAAGGTGCCCGATGTGCACCTGGCCACCAATCTGATGGATCTGGAAAGTGTGCTGGAACGGCTGCGAAAGTAAGGTGGAAACCTTGCGCGCCACCGGTATCATGCAGCCTCTTATCACGCCCGCATGAATCTCCCGCTCTGGCTCTACGTTTTCCTCGGTGGTGGACTGGGTGCCAGTCTCCGGTATGGCATCGTGCGGGCTATGGCGCCGCTGGTGCAGACATCCTTTTTCCCCTGGGCCATCTTTGCCATCAATGTCACAGGCAGTTTCCTCCTCGGCCTGCTGTTGGGGCTCACCCAAAGCCAGGGGAGCCAGCCAGACCCCGGATCAACCGCACATCAATGGCGTTTATTCCTCGGTACGGGCGTGCTCGGTGGCTACACCACTTTTTCTACGCTCAGCGCTGATACCATGGTGCTGATGCAGAATCATAAGCTTGGTCTCGCGCTGGCGAACTCCGCCGGGAGTCTGCTCCTTGGGGTCTTCAGTGCCTTCCTCGGCTGGCATCTTGCGCTGAAGCTCCGTGCTTGAATCTTCCAATTCACACTCTCATGTCCGCACCTTCCAGTACCGGCACCAAGCCTCCCCACATCCTCTTCGTCTGCATGGGCAATATCTGCCGCTCCCCTGCTGCGGATGGTGTCATGCGCCACTATCTGAAGAAGGCGGAAGCGGAAGGTCTTGCGGAGATTGATTCCGCTGGGACAATTGGCTATCACGCCGGCAATCTGCCGGACCATCGCATGACCAAAGCAGCCTCTCTGCGTGGCATTCCCCTCACCCATCGTGCCCGTCAGGTGAGGGCCGAAGATCTCAGCGACTTCGACCTCATCTTTGTTATGGATCGAGAAAATCTGGTTGATGTTCGCCGCCTTGATCCAGAAGGCAAGCATCGAGACAAAGTGCATCTCTTTTGCAAACTCTGTGCGCATCATGATGACACTTTTGTGCCCGATCCCTATTACGGCGGCGCAGAGGGCTTTGAGCATGTGCTTGATCTGCTGGAGGACGGCTGCTCAGAGTTGCTGAAACATCTTCGCGAAGGGACGTGGAAGAGCATTCGCTAGCGAGATCTTCAGATTGACCTGTCAGTTCGATTACCGCTGATGGATGCCGCGCTTCTAAATCACATCACGACGGAGCTGGAAGCAGCCGCATGTCAGTTGCTTGGACTTGTCAGGTCACAACCCGTTTCTGGCGGACACATCAATGACGCATACCGAATCACGACAGAAGATGGTCGGGGAAAAATTTATTTTCTCAAGGTCAATACACATAAGCACGCACCACTTTTTGTTACGGAAGCTGTCGCGCTACGGGCCATGGCAGCGGCCAATGCCATCCGCGTGCCCAAGCCTCTCTTTCAAGGAACATTCCAGCAATGGTCTTACCTTGTCCTGGAGTATCTGAATTTGCAGACGGGCGCAGGCACCATGGATGGCTACACGCTCATGGGTCAGCAACTGGCGGGGCTGCATCGCACGCTTTCTCCTTCCGGCATGTTCGGCTGGCCCGAGGCCAATTTCATTGGCTCGACTCCCCAACCCAATCGCTGGCGCGAAAATTGGATCGACTTCTGGCGGCACGAACGGCTGGGTCATCAGTTCGCTCTGGCCGTGCAGCGCGGCCATCCCTTTTGCAACACCGACAGACTGCTCGACCGCCTCCCTGCGTTCTTCGATGACTACGAACCCGCTCCATCCTTACTGCATGGCGACCTCTGGGGCGGCAACGCTGGCATCGACGATACCGGCGCTCCCGTGCTTTATGATCCGGCGAGCTACTACGGCGACCGCGAGACCGACCTGGCCTTCACGCAACTCTTTGGCGGCTTCCCATCATCCTTCTACACCGCTTATAACGAGGCTTGGCCGCGCCATCCTGGCTGGAAGCAGCGCGAGCCGCTCTATCAGCTCTACTACCTGCTCAATCACGATCACCTCTTCGGCGGGCATTATCACGATCAGGCACAGGGCGTGATCGATCGATTGAATCAAGAAGTCTGAGACGTTGCTTTGATCTCAAGTTGCAGCAAAGGGCACTCTTGTCGACAATTGGTCCAATGCGTTTGGATCAGATGAAGCGTAGCAATCACTTTGACACGGATATGCTTCCAAACACTAATCGTCCGATCTACCCAACTTAGCTATGCCTTTCCGAATTGATACACAACCGGAGCATGCGTGATTTTGAACTCAGGCCCCGCGACCACCGAGGCATTGATAAATTTGGTGACGTTTTCAGTGAACTCACCATGGCTGGCGTGGATATGACCGAAGACGTGAAGGCGCGGCCCAATCCGCGGTAGCTCAGCACGCAGATGCGGACAACCGACATGGATCAATGAGGAAAACGGCAGATCCAGGATACCCTGGGGCGGCGTATGTGTGACGAGAATGTCAATGCCTGAAGGAATCGCCTCCCACTTGCGTTGGAGATCTTCATCGGAAAGATAGAATGCAAAACCTGAGAGATCAGGGCACCAGGGCGCGCCATAAATGGTGATGCCATCAATGTTCAGGGATTGATCGCAAAGGTAGTCCGCGTGAGCGAAACGGAATTCACGGTGATGCAAGAGGAAGTCATGATTGCCCCCTATGCAAACCACGCGTTTCGCCGGAACTTCGGCAAACCAGGCATCGATATCTTCAAGCGTACCCAGGTCGTCATTCTGAAAGCTGCACATATCACCGCAGTGAATGAGAATATCACAGGGCGGGATGGTCAGTTCTCGGTGCTGTCGATGGGTATCAGCGAGGAGGCAGAGCTTAAACATGCAAAGCGATGTGACTGAGGGAGTCCAGTCGCAACATAACACATGTGCAATCAACTGGGCATACCTGATTCTGGCGCCTTTTCACGCAACAGAAGAAGAACACACGGTTGTCCTGCTCACCATGCTACAGGGATCTCAATCCACATAAATGAACTCATTCAAGTTCACCAAGACCCGGCAAAGAGACGCCAACCCGTACTGTTGCAGCAATTCCTTGCTGGAGGCTTTTTCCTCTGCATTGGGGTGACGTTGCAGTGCCAGTTCAAAAGTGTCTTCGATCTGGGCATCTGGGTCGTTTCCGACGTCTTTTTCCACCCGGCTGGCAAAGGCTTTCGCGACTTCGATGGTAAAGTTATTATTGAGCAGCGTCAGTGCCTGGGGAGCTACGGTTGAGACATTACGCCGTCCGCAGGACGTCGTGTTTTCCGGCTGGTCGAATGTCTCAAGCATCGGCACATGGAGACTCCGCTTTTGCACAAGATAGATAGTTCGCACATTGACCTGATCAGGGGGAGATGGATACCAACCGCGGGTTTTCTCGCCGTTTTCCACGAGCAGTCCGGGATTGCTGGATTTCGTTTCTTCAGACAAGGCGGGCCAGCGGGGCGGGCCACCTCGTTCAGGCAAAAGTAGTCCTGAAACACTGAGCAAAGAGTCCCGCAGAGCCTCTGCCGTGAGGCGGCGGGGCGCCTGGCCGTTGAACAACGAGTTGTCTCCGGATTTTTCTGCCAAGCCCTGACGATAAGTGGCACTGGTGAGCAGGAGACGGTGAAGTTTCTTCAGCGACCAACCTTCTTTAACAAACTCGCGCGCGAGCCAATCGAGAAGCTCGGGATGCGATGGTCGGCTGCCTGAAAAGCCGAAGTCATTGGGCGTGGCCACGATACCCGTGCCGAAATGTTGCTGCCAGATTCGGTTCACAATGACGCGGGCAGTGAGCGGATTATCAGGAGACAAAATCCAATCCGCCAAAGCCGTGCGGCGGCCGGAACTGTGAGCACGGACAGAGTGCGCAGGAGGAATGGGATTAGGATTCAGCACTGAAAAAATGCCCGGCTCCACAGCGTCTTTAGGCCGACGAAAGTCACCCTTTTCGAACACATGGGTCTGGGGCAGCCAGTGGCCCACGTCGGTGGCAATGAAGCCTGCAGTGAAAGTGGCGCGATTGCCCTCCATCGTCTTGAGTTCTCCCGCGAGTTTTGCCCGCTGAAGTTTTTCTTCGGGAGTAATCTCTGCCTCCACTTCCTCAGGGTGAATTTTCAGGAGCTTTCGGATGAGGTTGACCTTCACATCCGATCCCGGTGCATCTCCTTCACCGGCGGCTTCGAGCACAGCGCGATCTGACGCAGGCAAGGCCGCGATCTTCATTTGCCGGACGCGACCTTCCACGCTCTCCTGGAAGTCGGCGATCTCCTGTTTTTTTGCTTCAATGACCTGTCGCTCTTGCAGGATCGCTTGTTGTTTTGGAGGAAGATCCAGCGGGACATCATCATGAACGACAACCCCTTCAAAGAAAGCACGCAGGCGATAGTAATCCGCTTGCGAAATAGGGTCGGTTTTATGGTCGTGGCACCGGCTGCAAGAGAGTGTCATTCCCAGGAAGGCAGCACCAGTCGTCTCGACGATGTCTGACATTACCTGGAAGTGGCAAAGGTCTCTTTCGCCAAAGATGGACGAGCTATTGTCATAGGGGCCAATGCGAAGATACGCGCTGGCAATTAGGCGGTCCTGGTCTTCCGAAGTCTGGGGGTACTCTGCGACCATCTCATCCCCTGCCAATTGCTCGCGGACAAATTGATCGAACGGTTTGTCGTCATTAAGCGATTTAATGACGTAGTCACGGAAGCGCCAGGCGTTGGGACGAAACTCGTCGTAATCAAAACCATTGCTGTCGCTGTAATGGACGACATCCAACCAGTAGCGGCCCCAATGCTCTCCGTATTCTGGTGACTTTAGGAGCTTGTCGACGAGGTTCGCGTGGGCATCGGGACTATTGTCTCTCACGAAAGTCTCAATCTCCTGCGGCGTAGGCGGCATGCCTGTTAAGTCAAAGTAGAGCCGACGCGCGAGCGTGCGGCGATCGGCTTCTACCGCGGGACGGCTGTTGCCCGATTCGACTTTTGCGAGGATGAACTTGTCCACCGGGTTGCGTGGCCACGAGACATTTTGCACGGCAGGCGGTTCAGCGTGAGAGACGGGTTTCAGCGACCAAAGATCCAGACGTTTACCCCCAAATAGCTTCACAATGGGATTTCGTGGATCGCTCCACGCGTCCCGAATCGGTTCTGCCGGCGCGGGTGCCACATCGCGATGCATAAGGTCACGGGGCCAATACGCTCCGTCCAAAATCCATTTCTTAAACGCGGCAATCTTGATGTCCGTCAATGGGTTGCGGGGCGGCATTACCCGTTTCATATCCAGATGGCAGATGCGTTTGAAGATCAAACTCTTTTCCAGATCGCCAGTAACGATGGCGGGGCCGTTCCGGCCACCCAGCAGGGCGGCTTCCTGAGTATCGAGCCGGAGGTCCCCCTCCTGCCGGGCAGGGCCGTGGCACTTGAGGCATCGCCCCTCCAAAGTGGGTGCGATGTGTAGAGCGAAGAGCCGCTCCCTGGAAGCCTGCTTCTTTTCCAAAGTGCGATTCCTGTGAAGCACAAACGCGGCCCCCGCCGAGACACCGAGGACGAGGAAGATGGCAATCCATGCGAACCTTCTGCGCCGCTTCGCACGGGTCGGGGGCGTCTGAAAAGACATCATTTCGGCCAGCAGGAACCTATCGCCGCAGACTGCACCTTTCCAAAATTAAAAAGGGTTCATATAGGCCCTCACGAGAGGTGATACGGTGGACTTAATGGCCTGCGGGGTTAATCTCGCCGCATTGATGACACCGCCAGCATGTGATTGTTCCCGAAGAAATTTCCTCAGGAAGTTAGGCGGTGGCTTTGGCGGCGTGGCGCTCCAGGCTTTGCTTCAGAATCATGCGTCCGCATCTTCGCTCTCAGCATCAACAGATGCAGTAGATCCGGTGCATCCCTTCCTCCCGAGGAAGCCCAGCTTTGCTGGCAAGGCAAAGTCCGTCATCTTTCTCTATATGGTGGGTGGGCCCTCCCAGGTGGACACGTTCGACTATAAGCCCTTGTTGCAAAAGCTGGACCGCCAGCCGGTGCCTGAGTCGTTCCGGGATAAGGTAGGTAACTCTCGCTACAGCCAAGTGTTTACGGGATGTAAAAACCTGCTGGCAAGCCCTTACAAATTTTCTCAATACGGGCATAGTGGGAAATGGGTTTCGGAACTTTTTCCTCATGTCGCCCAACGTGTTGATGATCTGTGTTTCGTGCATTCAATGCAGGCAGAAAGCAATAACCACGCGCCTGCGAGTTACCATCTCCACACGGGTGATACGATCGCAGGCAAACCCAGCCTTGGCTCCTGGGTGACTTACGGCCTGGGTTCTGAGTCAGAGAATCTGCCGGGTTATGTGCTTCTTTTTGAAGCGGGACCCTATGGCGGTGCCGGCAATTATTCGAATGGCTTTTTGCCAGCAGCATTTCAGGGAACGCGGCTACGATCCGAAGGCACGCCAGTGCTGGATCTCGTCCCGCCTCAGCAATACGCCAAAAGTCAGCGAGCTTCGCTGGATCTGATCCAGCGGCTGAATATGCAGCATGCCAGCATGCGGCCTGGCGTCTCGGAGTTGGAGGCACGCATTTCAAATTATGAACTTGCCTACCGGATGCAATCCGCTGCCCTCGAGGTGGGAGATGTCGAAAAGGAGAGCGCCACGGTGCGCCGGAGTTACGGCCTGGAACATACCGACAGAGAGGTGCAGAAGTTTGGGCGCAAATGTTTACTGGCACGGAGGTTGGTAGAGCGCGGCGTTCGCTTCGTGCAGGTCTACAATATGACCGATGGCATTGGCTGGGACGCGCACGACGATCTCCGGGAAAATCACCCGCGTCTGGCCAGGCAATGTGATCAGCCGATTGCAGCGTTGCTGGCGGATCTGAAGCAACGGGGACTGCTCGATGAAACCCTGATCGTGTGGGCCAGCGAATTTGGGAGAACTCCCATGTCGGAAGGAGACACAGGGCGTCAGCATAATTCCGCGGGATTCACCATCTGGATGGCGGGCGGCGGAGTGAAGCCCGGGAGCATCGGAGCCACGGACGAACTGGGCATGATGGCCGCAGATCAGCCGTTCCAATCAAAAGATTTGCATGCGACCATCCTGGCCGCCCTTGGCATCAATCATGAGCAGCTGACCTTTCCGAACAAAGGGTTGGAAGACAGGCTCACGGGAATCGAAGGAACCGCTCGCGTCATACAAAGTGCTTTCGCTTAAAGAGGTGGCATCAGCTTCATCTGCCAAACAGCCAACTCTCCCTCTACACTTTCGGCACAATGAACTCCAGTTCCTGCTTAATGTAGCTCGCACAAGCCTCCGCGCGATCCGTGAAGATCCTGAGCGTAGCGAGTGGATTCTTGGGCGGGTAGATACCCCCCGAGATACTTCTCAGCAGCCGCGTCATAGACGATGTAATAACCGCCGCTGGTGCGCTTGTTTTCTGAGAGTTCCATCCATTGCTGAACGATCTCCGGATGCTCGGCCACATGAGCCCTCAGCATGGGCACATCGATCGTTTCGCGATGCTCCATGTAGCCGGACGCAAGGAAGAGTTCACGCGGAGTCTCTTCTCTCGTAGCATAGTCGTGCGCGAGATTGCAAGTGGCGGCAAGGGCTTCTTCGAGAGACGGCATGAGTGATGGTGAGAGTCCGATCGTGATGACGCCTGTTCCATGGCCGATGGATGGCGATGATTCAACGGAAATGGGTGACCATATGAGATTCAGCAGCTGTATCGGACGCACCTGCGTATATGGCTTTGGCCCTCCCCTAGTCCCCTTACAGGGTAAAAAATTCCCATCAAGCAGGTCCGTTCTCGACTCTGCGCGCGATTTGCCTACCCAGAATCATTGCTGCCGTGTTTTGCATGGACCCAGCCGTGATTCCAATGACTTTTCGCCTCCACGCATTGTCATTTTTTTGTTACCCCCTCTGCCTCAACACCCTCCATGAAAAACTTCTCCTGCCAATGCGGTAATGTCCTCTTCTTTGAGAACACGACCTGTCTCCAATGTTTCACCCCAGTGGGCTTCGATCCGGTCAGCCTGACTATGGAGCCCACTGGCGATGGCTCCAAATTCAAGCTCTGCGCCAACAGCATGGAGCACGCTGTCTGCAACTGGCTGATCCCGAAGGACGATCCCAATGCCTTCTGCCAGTCTTGCCGGCTCAATGCCATCATCCCAAATCTGGGTACAGTCGAGTCCCTCGTGCTTTGGGCAAAGATGGAGGCGGCCAAGCGCCGGGCTCTTTTTTCTCTGCTGAGTCTCGGTCTTCCCCTGCAGCCGCTGGCATCGTCTGGGAACCTCGGGGCCACGGATGAAAATGGAAACCCATCGCCACTCGGCCTATCCTTCAAGTTCATGGAGCCCTTCCCGGATGCGCCTGTCCTCACGGGTCACGATGCTGGCACCATCACGCTGAATCTCGAGGAAGCGAATGACGCCATCCGCGAGCGCAACCGTCTGCATTTGCATGAGCCCTACCGCACCTTGCTGGGTCACTTCCGCCATGAGTTGGGCCACTACTACTGGAGCATGTGGTTTGAGAACGATAAAACTCGCGAAGAAGTGCTTCCTGCCTGCCGCGATCTATTTGGCGACGACAGTTTCGCATATTCCGAGGCGATGAAGACCTATTATGCCAACGGTCCCTTGGCGAACTGGCAAAACACGTTTATCAGCGCCTACTCAACGATGCACCCCTGGGAGGACTGGGCGGAGACATGGGCTCACTATCTCCACATCACCGATGGGCTGGAGACCTTCGAGTCTCTTGGCCTGCGGAAGAGCAACATCAAAGGCATGAACCTCACGACCAGCTTGGACCTGAGCCTGCCGAAGCCGTTCCATAAGGTCAATCCCAAGCCATTCCTGAAGAAGTTGCACGAATGGATCGAGATCACCCCAGCGATCAACGAACTCTCCTCCAGCCTGGGGCAGAATATGCCCTATCCCTTTGTGTTATCTCAGCCAGTGATGCGAAAGTTGTTCTTCATGCACTGCATGATCGAGCGTCAGGCGGCAGCGGTGCTCCGGGAAGCCAATACTCAAGGTAAAGGAGAACGTCGCAAGACAGCCGCCACAACCAGCGGACGTCACTGGTGGCAACCATGGAAGCGCGCCGCGTGAGCGACTAGGCAGTATGCACTGACAAGCTCCGTTTGCTAACGGAGTGGCTTCTCTTTTGAAAACCTTCACCGTACAGCGCGGTGAAGGTTTTTTAATGCCCACACCTCAATCTGAAAAGTTTCGGCCTAGGCGTTGCTGGGTTGCACACATTTCATAGCAGTTCTTTATTCACTACATTTGTAGTTGCCAAAACACTACAAATGTAGTGAGATGGCAAATAATTCGAATTTAATCAATTCATTCCTCTGCCATGCCATCGCCACCCGACATCTCCGAATCTGAATGGATCGTCATGGAGGCTCTGTGGAAAACCTCCTCACAGACGGCCTCTGAAGTAACGAAGATCCTCCAGCCTGATACCAATTGGGCAGAAAACACCGTTCGCACTCTGCTCACGCGCCTGGTGGACAAGGGAGCGCTCAAGACCGGGCAAAACAGCAGCGGAACACGGACCTACACCCCGCTGCTGAAACGAGAAACTTTTGTGCGCGCGGAAAGCCAGTCATTTCTCGACCGCGTCTTCGGCGGCGCCGCCAAGCCACTGCTGATGCACTTCGCGCAGAATACCAAACTGACCGAGGACGAAGTGCGGGATTTAAAAAAGCTGCTCGACCAACAACTGGACGCATAAGAAATCACAAACACGCGCAACTCACAGAGAATATGACCACGCTCACTTCCCTCTTCGATTGGATGCTGACGGCGAGTTTCCGCGCCTCGGTGCTCACACTACTCGTGCTGGCCGCGCAGTTCCTGCTGGGCCGGCGCATCAGCGCAAGGACGCGCTACGCCTTTTGGTTGCCTGTCCTTGTTGTTTTACTGATGCCGGTGCTACCTCAGAGCCGTTGGAGCGTGGGAAGCCTCTTCGCTGCCGGACCGGTCCAAGCACCGGCCCCAGCCCTCATGATGACAGGGCCGGATACGGGCTCGGAGCAAGCCATGGTCACCAAATTATCCTTGTCCGCACACTCAGAGCCAGCGGCGCCCATCTGGCCTTGGCTATGGCTGGGCATTTCTTCAGCCATCCTTCTTGGTGTGAGCTTGTCCTATGGAATTGCCCTGCGCCGGTATCGCCGCGCGCAATCGAAGGGTGACGGCGACCATTGGAGCGCCCTGCTTGTGGAGACTGCGCGTGAAGTAGGCCTGTCACGACCTCCGCGGGTATGGCACACTAAATTGGTTCAGAGCCCTGCCGTCACTGGATTATGGCGACCGGTGCTGTTGTTGCCTGAGAGTTTCGAGCACAAGTTCTCGGACACAGAAATGCGGCTGATCCTGCAGCACGAATTGATGCATTTGAAGCGCCTGGATCTGCCGTTAAACGCACTGGCTTG
Source organism: Phragmitibacter sp. (assembly GCA_965284365.1). Lineage (GTDB taxonomy): Bacteria > Verrucomicrobiota > Verrucomicrobiia > Verrucomicrobiales > Verrucomicrobiaceae > Phragmitibacter. The sequence goes on along the minus strand of OZ260079.1, from coordinate 3,644,043 downwards.
TCTGCTGCTGGCACTTCATTGGTTCAATCCCCTCCTGTGGCTCGCGTTTCTCAAAGCCCGCGCCGATTGCGAAGCAGCGTGCGATGCGCAGGTGCTCGAAAACTCACCCCGGAGCCGTCGGGTCGAGTACGGCCACGCCTTACTGAAGGCGGAAACCGCCTTCGCTCCCATGCGCTTCAGCCTTGGGTTTCTCGGCATCTTTCAGCGCGGCGCCTCGCTGCGCGCCCGCATTCAGTCGATCGCCATCCAACCTAAATCACACCCAGTCATGAAACTCATCACGCTATCCTGCATCACACTTCTGACCTTTTTCGGTATCACCAGTCGTGCGGAGGACAAGCAGTCCACCACGAAAGACCAAGTAATTACCTATTCAGGAGGTACACTTATCGTGAAAGGGGAACAGCCCTCGTTTACCCTTGGCGAGTCGAAGTTCCGCGAAGGTGACAGCATCCGCATCACCCAAGTGCGGCGTGTTGGCGACGCTCTAACCGTCGCCGCCGACTACGACCTCGCGAGTGCGGACAGTGCCAGCATCATGCTTTCCATCACGACAAATGAGAACGGAGGCCGCAGCTCCGTCGCGCCGACCCAACGTCAGCTCATCACCAAAGGCAAGGGAACGGTGCTCCTCCATCATCCTAGCGCTCCGAACGGCAAGCCGCACGTCTCTTTCTACGCAGCCGAGGGCGGCTCATCCTTTGGCGGAGTCTATTTTGGCGCCGCAGGCGAAACCAGCATCGCCAAGGCCAGCCCGAGCACCCTGAGCGAGGGTAAAAATCCCTTGGAGGAAAAGCTTAAGAGCATCATCTTTCCCAGCGTGGAATTCAGTAGCGCGACAGTGGAAGAAGCCATCGATTTCATCCGGATCAAGAGTCGGGACTACGATACTTCAGAAAGCGATAGTAGCAAGAAGGGCGTGAATATCATCGTCACCCGAATGGATCCACCGAACCGTGCACAACTAACGATGAGCCTCAAGAATGTGCCCATGAAGGAGCTTTTGAATTACGTGACCGAACTGGCAAACCTGACCTTCCGGGTCGAGCCCTTCGCAGTAGTGATCACCCCACAGTCGAGCAAGAAATAGCGTAGCTCCCCAAGGCTAAGCGCGGCTGGAGGATGGCTGGTTGTTCCCCTCCCACAGGCCCTGCTCCCGGAATCGTTGACGTCTTCGAGGGAAACCATGTGCCTTACAAAGCAATTCCCTCGTCACGACGCCTTTTTTCCGAACATACATTTCTTATTGAAGCCCTTTGCTTCGTAATGTTCCTAATCTTCATTCACTGATCGAAAAGACCAATCCATCCTGCCTTTTCGCTCGATTCACCCATTATTATGAAAATACGTTTCAAAGCACCCTTGCTGCTTGTCTGCGGCATCGCGTTCACTTCGCTTACCTTCGGTGCGCCGACACCGCCTACAGCACCAACGAAGCCGACCGCGCCGACTGCACCCACTACGCCAACGGCTCCAACCGCGCCTACGCCTACTGCTCCAACCGCGCCGACAGCACCTACGACCACGGCTCCCACCACGCCCCAAGCGCCCACTAGCACCAATAAGTCTTCCAAGTCCAAGAAAGGCAAGGACACGAAGTCCAAGAAAAGCGACAAGGACGACGATGATGATGATGACAAGAAAAAGAAAGGACCCTACAGGCCTGAGGACTCCGGTCGCATCACCAAAAAGCCGGGACGTTAGACCTCTCTTTTCCGTCGCGGAATTCTTTCCCGCATTGTCGGGTTACTAGCCTGAAGATACGAAAATCAAAAAGCCGTGCGCTCTGGGCGCACGGCTTTTTCTTTGCCCATTAACCTTCCCCAGCAGCTAGCTCAAGCGGCTACTTCGGAAACGGTATAGGGCTTACGGTATTCTCGCGTCAGCAGCTTTGCGGCGGCATCATTGCCTACGGCTTTTTCCGTCTTGGGATCAAAGGTCAGCGCAGGCCCAAGCGTCAGGGGTGTGGCAGTAAGATCCACGCCGTTCGCTTCCAGGTGCGTCACCATCCGCTCAAAAGTTTCTACCGCTCCTGGGCTTTGAGCGATGACTTGACGGATATCCGCCACAGACTTCTTCTCCCCGAGTTGATACGAAATATTTCCCGTGTGGCAGATCGCCGCACTCACGTGGCCTTCCAGCGATTCGGCTGACAGTTCCTCGCGCTTCCGGCTGCGCACCGCCTTGATGAAATTCTCAAAGTGGTCATCGCTGCCATCCCAGTCTTGGATCTCTTTGCCCGCCTTGTCGTAAGCGATGGCAGTGTCATAGGTGGGCACCAATACATGGCCACCCTCACAGTGGATTACGCAGGCAATGCTGCCCTCCATGAACTTGTCCATGTCGGGACCATCCTTCGTTGAGGGGAGGCCGCGCACTTCAAAGATCAGCGGAGCTTTTTCATAAGCCTGATACACGATCTGCGTGTTCGGTGTCTGGCCGTCATCTTCGTAGGCCAGGCGGCCACCCACACTCCATGCCTGCGGAGCGATCTCATTCACCCCCAGGAACCAGCGGGCCACGTCCATCTGATGCACGCCCTGATTTCCCAGGTCGCCATTGCCATAAGGCCATTGCCAGTGCCAGTCGTAGTCCAGCTTCTTCCGGTGAATTGGCTCCACGGCTGCGGGACCAAACCACATGTCGGCATCCACCTCGGGCGGCACGGGTAGCGGCTCTTTAATTTTACCGATACTCTTGCGGCGCTTGTAGCAGAGACCGCGCGCAACGGTGATCTTTCCCAACTGCCCGGACTGCACAAACGCCACGGCATCACGAATCGCGCCGCTACTGCGAATCTGCGAACCTGTCTGCACAATTTTGTTGTACTTCCGCGCGGCATTCACCACCTGTCTTCCTTCCCACACGTTGTGTGAAATCGGCTTCTCCACATACACATCCTTGCCAGCCTCCATGGCCCAGATCGCTCCCAGGGCATGCCAGTGATTCGGCGTGGCGATACTGATCGCGTCGATGTCTTTATCCTCCAGCAGTTTCCGGATATCCGTGTACGTCTTGATCTCCTTACCAGAAGGATCGAGTTCCTTCGCCTGCTTATCCAGGAGCCCCTTGTTCACATCGCACAAGGCAGCCAGGCGCACCCCGCCAAGTTCCCCGTATGCCTTGATGTGTTCCGCTCCGCGTCCACGAAAGCCGACCACTGCGACATTGATGGCGCCATTGGCACTGCCTCCTTTTTTGCAGGAAGCCAGTTTGCTGATGAAGAACGCTCCGCCTGCATAGGCAGAGTTCCGAAGTAGATGACGGCGATTGAGCATACGAAAGGTGGGGAAGGAAAGAGTACTACGCGAGCAAGGACGACACCTTGCCAATCGGGCAAGCCTTCGTGCCGCCGCACCCCTCCGGCAACTGGAATATGTCTCCAGTGAACCACCTGCTCAAACCCCCAGCAACTCCCTTGGATCCACATAACTCAGCCTATGCGCCGTGGCCACAGCCGGATGCGTCACTTTCCCCTCAAACAAATTCAGCCCGCCCAAAAGATTCGCATCTCGCACAAACGCTCCTGGTATACCGTGATCCGCCAAGGTCTCAATGTAACGGTACGTAACATTGGTCAGCGCCTGCGTCGCTGTTCGCGCATATGCCGCGGGCATGTTCGCCACGCAGTAGTGGGTCACCTCTTCCTCCACATAGATGGGATCATGGTGCGTCGTCGCGCGGGAAGTCTCGGCGCAGCCGCCCTGGTCAATGGCGATGTCTACAAACACACTGCCCGGCTTCATCACCCGCATCATCTCCCGGTCTATCAGCTTGGGAGCCTTGGCCCCAGGGACGAGCACCGCGCCAATGAGCAGATCCACCGACGGTAGCATGTCCAATATATGCTGCCTGTTCGAATACAGCGTGTGCGCGGTCTGCAGAGTGATGTCCAGGAAACGCATGCGTTCTACATCCACCTCCAAAATGGTCACGTCTGCACCCAATCCAGTAGCCATGCGCGCTGCATTGACGCCAGCCGTGCCGCCGCCGATGACCACCACCTTACCCGGCAACACTCCCGGCACACCACCCAACAAGACCCCGCATCCTCCGTGATGCTTTTGCAGAAAGAATCCTCCCATGAGCACACTCATGCGGCCGGCAATCTCGCTCATAGGCTCCAAGAGCGGGAGACGTCGGTTCACTTCCACCGTTTCATAGGCAATGCAGGCGGCCCCGGTTGCTGCCAGCGCCTCGGTAAGCGGCTTGCTGGCCGCCAGGTGTAAATAGGTGAAGAGGATCTGCCCCTTGCGCAGCAAGGGAAGTTCCTCCGCCAGCGGCTCCTTCACCTTCACGATCAGATCCGCCTTCTCAAAGACCGACGGATGATCTGGAAGTATAGTCGCTCCCGCTTGTTGGTATTCAGCATCCGGAAAGCCAGACCCATGTCCTGCCAGCGTCTCCACCACCACTTCATGCCCACGTTGCACGAACTGCCACGCCGCACTCGGCAACAACGCCACCCGTTGCTCCTGCGCCTTTATCTCCTTCGGAACCCCAATGACCATGCCCACGATGCTCCACCAATTCCCTCCCCCATGTCAAGCATCCCTCCGCAAACATTCGTCCTCCACGACCAACCCTCATAAACCTTCGCGTCTTCGCGGTTCAACTCACACTTCGGCCACGTCCCAAGCCCTGTCTCATCGCACACTACCCTTCCCTCGCCTTCGCCCCACTCCTCAGTTGAAACTGCCGCAAATACCGGAAAGGCGTCAGTCCCATGTGCTTCTGAAAATGCTTCGTGAAGCTCGACTGATCTCCAAAACCAAATGCTGTGGCGATCTCACTGATCTGCCGATCCCCATGCTGCAGCGCATCACACGCGGCCTGAATGCGCAGCTTCATGATGAACGCCTGCGGACTGCTGTTAAAAGCCTCCACGAACTTCCGGTGCAATTGCCGGCTACTCAGATGCACCAGCGCCGCCAGATCCTCGATGGAGATCTTATCCCGGAAATGTTCGCGTATGTAGATCAGCGCCTTATCGAGTTGCTGATACGGTGACATCGGTTCCTGCCTGCCACCCTGATATCTCTGCGTTGTCCCGGCAATTCCTACCACAGCACCTTTGCGGTCTCGCAGCGGCACCTTGTTGGTCACGAACCAATCTGGAATCCCCTGACGGTTGAAGAAGAGCTCCACAATGTTGAACCGTCCCTTCCCCGTGCGGAAGATTTCCTCGTCATCTTGACGGAAATGTTCCGCCAGCCGAGGCGGGAACAGGCTGAAGTCATCCTTCCCTACCACCTCAGCTTCACTGTTCAGGCCAAACCTTTCGTAGAAATGCCGGTTTGCTGCAATGAACCGGAAATGCTTGTCCTTGGCAAAAAATGAAACACCCGGCTGCAGGTCGAAAAGCTGGTAAAAAAGGCTTCCCGGCTCCAATGAACGCAGGAAACGATCACGCTGAGCCCCCGACATCTCAGATGGCGCGGAAGCTGTGCGTTTAATCATCATGTCCGATTTTATATAAAAGTTGTCGAGGTCTTGGCAAGTCTCAATGCGTTGATATCACCAGTTACCACGCTTCCTTTTCCCTTATGACTGACCGCTTTGCCCATTGCCTTCTCAGCTTCCTACTGGCTCTATGCCCAGTTGGTCTTGCATCCGCCGCCACCGCACCACGTCCGATTCGAGTATTGCTGACAGCCCAGCCTGGTCAGACCGATGCCGCCCGTGAAATCTGTCATGGGCTCATGGAAAACCTGGGGCGCGATGCCATCCACTTCGACTTCGCCGGTGAATCGGCTGTCGATGAAGAACGTCGCTCCCACTACGACCTCATTATCGATCCAGCTCAGGTGCCAGACGTCGCCACCTTCCGCGCCAGGATGACAAAGGATGTGGCAGCAGCCACGATCACCGCCTGGCAATCCTTCCTTTCCAAGCGCGAGCCTGAGGTTCGCGAGGCCAATCCTTGGGTCGCCAACTACGAAAAGCGCCCGGAAGCCATCACTTACCAGCAACCCTTCTCCGCCAAAGGCAGCATGGAACGCACTCAAGTCCCTGCGGACATGCGACTGGAGCTCTTCGCCTGCGAGCCGGACATCCGCAAACCCATTGCCATGGCATGGGATGAACGCGGTCGTTGTTGGGTTGCGGAGACTAGCGACTATCCCCATGGTGTGGAAGCCAGCGGCGAGGGCCACGATTCCATCAAGATCTGCGAGGACACGAACGGCGATGGCCGCGCGGACAAGTTCACCGTCTTTGCCGATAAGCTGAACATTCCCACCGGCATCGTCTTCGCCAACGGCGGCATCATCATCTCCCAGCCGCCCCGCTTTCTCTTCCTGAAAGACACCAATGGCGATGACATAGCCGATGTCCGTCAGGTCGTCATGGATGCCTGGGGCGTGAAGGACACTCACGCCCAGGCCAGCAGCCTCCACTACGGTTTCGACAATTGGATCCATGGCTGCGTCGGTTATTCCGGCTTCAAGGGAACGGTTGGCGGTAAAGACTGGGAGTTCAGCATGGGCACCTACCGCTTCAAACCCGACGGCTCTGCTCTCGAGTTCCTGCACCAGTTCTCCAACAACGCCTGGGGCCACAGTCAAAACCGTGCCGGAGACAACTTCGGCGGCACTGCGAACGGCGCGCCCCTCTTCTACGGCGGCATCCCAGCTATGGCGTGGCCGCAGAATGAACGCGGCATCACAGCGCGGAAGATCAATGACTCTGACAAGGTTCACGCCATCACCCCCAATTACCGCCAAGTGGATGTCTTCGGCGGCTACACCGCTGCGGCTGGCTCATCCTTTATCGATTCCGCGAATCTCCCTCCCCGCCTGCAAGGCATGGCCATGATTTGTGAGCCGACCATGAAGGTCATCTCACTGCTCGACGTGAAGGCTAAAGGCGCTGGCTACGTCGCCACAGACGCGATGAACCTCGTGGCCAGCACCGATGAATGGATGTCTCCCGTCTTCGCCGAAGTCGGCCCGGACGGCGCCGTCTGGTTCGCTGACTGGCAAAACTTTATCATCCAGCACAACCCCACTCCCAGCGTCGAACGCGGCGGTTTCAAAGGCACCACCGGCGTCGGCGGCGCTCATGAGAACCCTCTCCGAGACCATGTCCGGGGACGCATCTACCGCGTCGTGTGGGACAAGGCCACCCCTCCCGCCATCACCACTCTACAGAACGCGGGAGCAGCGCAACTCCTCGCCGCCCTTCGCAGCGACAATCAATTCTGGCGCCTGAAAGCGCAGCAAATCATCGTGGAAGGCACGATGCAATCCATGGCCGAAGACCTCCGCGCATTCGTCGTCTCGGCTGAAGGAAATCCGGGAGCCATTCATGCGCTCTGGTCGCTCCAAGGGCTCGGACGCCTCGATGAACCCACCACTCAAGCCGCCCTCCTGGCAAAAGATCCCGCGCTCCGTCGCAACGCCATTCGCACCCTCGGCTCCGATGACAAATCCCGCGCCGCGCTTTTCGGCTCAGGCGTCATCCATGATCCCGATCTTATCACGCGCTGCGCCGCTTGGGTGAAACTCGCAGACTTTCCCACTACCCCGGAGATCAAGACCCTTGTCATCAGTCTGAACAACGACCCCCTCACGGCCCAAGACGAATGGCTTGCGGATGCCGCCAAGCTCCTGTCGAAACGGCATGGCGCCATCCCATTCCGTGAAGGTCCCAATCTCCTCCCCAATCCCGGCTTCGAGGAACTCGCCGCGAGCGGCCTCCCCCTCGGTTGGACTCGCCGCGACTACGGCGGAGCCACCAAGCCCGGCAATGCCGGAGCGGAGTGGAAAGTCCTCACGAATCCCGAGGCCGCCCACTCAGGAAAGCAAACTGTGCGCTGCATCACGCGGGCCGATGGCGACACCAGCCTCTTCGCGGATGTCGTGCTAAAACCCAAGACCCGCTACCGCCTCAGCGCCTGGGTGCGCGCCCATGGTTTCAAGGGCAAGATCAGCCTAAACGACCACATCGGTCGCGCCGAAACCACCAAGGTCAGCAGCAAAAGCGGCTGGACCGAAGTCGAAGTCGTCTTCAATAGCAAGGAGCGCACGAAGGCCAGCATCAATCTCCTCCATGTCGGCAAAGGCGACGGCTTCTTTGATGATGTGAAACTCTGCGAATACCTGCCCATCACTCCGGCAGACGAGCAGACCTTAGCTGGCGATCCTTCCCGAGGCGAAAACATCTTCTGGAAGCATCCCGTCGCCGCCTGCATGAACTGCCACATCCTCGGAGGGAAAGGCAGCCCCGTCGGCCCCGCGCTGGACGGCATCGCTTCCCGAAAGGACGAAGCCTACCTCACCGAGTCACTCATCAATCCGAATGCCCGCCTCGCAGAGGGCTACACGGCCACACCAGTGTCTCCCATGCCGCCGATGAACCTCATTCTAAAGCCCCAGGAACTAGCCGACATCAAAGCCTTCCTTCTCTCGCTACGGGAGCGCTGATCCCGCAGGCACGAGCAACTTGCTTGAGCAGGTTTGCGAGAAGGTTGTCTTTAGGCTAGGCTCATTGCCCTTCCGCCTCTCCTCCCTTCCCGTTCCAATCTTCTCATGAATCCCGCGACTATTGTGTTTGCGCTCTGCCTACCCTTCATGGCGGGCATCTTTGGCCTGAGCAAAAAGAAAACTCCCACCGAGCTTCTGACCCGCGCCAGCCTCCGTGGCGACATCCCCGGCGCGAAAGCCGCGCTTGAGAACGGCGCCAATGTCCACGGAGGGAAGCTTGAGAAGGCCGAAGGCTACGGATTCAAACACACCACGCCGCTCCAGATCGCCTGCACGAACAAGGATCTCCCTCTCATGCGCCTCCTTATCGAGCACGGCGCGGATGTGAACGCACGCGGCGGCGAAATCGCCGGGGTCATTCCCCTGCAGAATGCCATTGCGAAAACAGCAGTGGAGCAAAACAAATTCGAGGAACCTGCCATCCTTGCCAAGGCCGCCCAGCGCCGCCTCGAAGCCGTGAAAATCCTTGTGGAACACGGCGCCGATGTGAACCGCCAGGGCCGCATCGGCGGCACTCCCCTTGCCTCCGCCGCAGGCGACGGCTCGCTGGAGATTGTCCGTTTTCTCCTGTCCAAAGGAGCCACGCCGAATGGCGAAGGCACAATGGATCAGCCCCTCGCCGAGGTCGCCCGGCGGAAGAACCCCAAAGGCGCCGAAGTCGCCGCCGCGCTCATTGCGAAAGGCGCCAAAGTTTCCGCTGTCGTCCCACCCACCATGGAAACCCCGCTGCACATCGCAGCCATGTACGGCAATACCGCCGTGGTGAAGACCCTGCTTTCCAGCGGCGCCAAGCCAAACACACGCGACCAGTTCGACTCCAGTCCCCTCCACGCCGCCGCCGCCGCAAATCACCTCGAAATCGCCACACTTCTCAAGTCAAATGGCGCCGACCTGAAAGCCGTGGACTCCGATGGCCGCACCCCCCAGGCCCGCGCCCTCACCGAAGAAATGCGGAATCTGCTCAAACCTTGAGAGCAGTAGCTTAGCCACCGCGATCTTGGGCCATCAGGCCCCCCTTATTACCTTCCAGAACCTTCGCGCGTTCCTGCTACGTCGGGCTTCGCGCCTTCGCGTCTTCGCGGTGAAAATCAGTCACTTTCGTCCTTTTGTCGAATTTCCGCCCACCCCGGTGAATTTGCGTTGCAGCGCTTTCCCCCCATCGGCAAGGTGAGCCCACATGAGTGAACGGATCAGAGTCGGAGTCGCCGGTGTCGGCGCCATGGGGAAAAACCACGCACGGGTGCTGTCAGAGCTACCCCTGGCCCACCTCACCGCCATTTATGACCTCGACCGGGCTCGTGCTGAGGAACTCGCCAGCAAGTACGGTGCGCGTGCCGTCACTACCTTGGAAGAACTTTCCGCCGAGGTGGATGCCGTCGCCGTGGCAGTTCCCACCGTCGCCCACCGCCAAGTCGCCGGATTCCTCCTGGAACAAGGCAAGCACGTCTTGGTGGAAAAGCCCCTCAGCGAATCCCTCCAGGAGGCGCAGGAGCTCGTTGCCTTGGCCAAGCTGCGCGACCTCGTTCTACAGGTAGGCCACATCGAGCGGTTCAATCCGGTCATGCGTCAGCTTGAGGATCGCATCAAGCTGCCTCGCTTCATCGAAGCTACCCGACTCTCCCCTTTTCCTCACCGCAGCATGGACATCGGGGTGGTGCTGGATCTCATGATCCATGATTTGGAAATCATCCTGCACCTCGTCGGCGGCGCAGCCCTCACCAATATTGATGCGGTGGGCGTTCCCGTCCTGACCCGCCGCGAAGACATCGCGAATGCCCGGCTCCGCTTCGCCAATGGCTGCGTGGCCAATGTCACTGCCAGCCGCATCAGCGATAAAAAGATGCGGAAGATCCAGGTCTTCCACATGGAAGGCTACATCTCCCTCGACTACCAGGAGCAGTCCGGTCACCTCTACCGGCGCGATGGCATGAGCATCGCTCGCGAAGAGGTCGCGGTGGAGAAGGATGAACCGTTGAAGCTCGAACTCGCCTCTTTTGTAGAATGCGCCAGCCGAGGTGCGGCGCCTCTCGTGGGTGGCCAGCAGGGCACCGAAGCTTTGCGCCTGGCCATCCAGATCACGGAAGCCATCGAGGCATCCGCCCCTCGCGCCGCCTTGCCATGAAGAAGCTTTTCTTCCTGGCTGGTGAACTGAGTGGTGACACGCATGGCGCGGGCCTCATGCAGGCCCTGCGGGAGCAGGACAGCAGCATCACCTTCCTTGGCTTCGGGGGATCACAGATGCAGCGCGTTGGCGGCGATCGTCTGTTGGACTGGGTCGAGGAGGCTGGTGTCGTCGGCTTGTGGGAAGTCCTGAAAATGTATGGCTGGTTCAAGGCCAAAATGGCCCAGGCTCTGGAAGAGATCGCCACGGAAAAGCCGGACGCCGTCATCCTCGTGGACTACCCCGGCTTCAATCTCCGCCTCGCCAAGGCTCTGCGGGAAGGCGGTTACACCGGGAAGCTCATCTACTACATCAGCCCTCAAGTCTGGGCTTGGAAAAAGGGCCGTATCAAGACCATGGCGAAGCTGTTGGATCTCATGATCTGCATTTTCCCTTTTGAAAAAGCGCTCTACGAAAAGAGCGGTCTACGCACAGAATTCTCCGGCCATCCTATGGTGGACCGGGTGCGCCAGCTTCGCCGTGGCTGGCAGCGCGAAACGGATCTCGTCGGCTTCTTCCCTGGCAGCCGTGTGAATGAGGTGAAGCGCCTCTTCCCCGTCATGATCCAGGCCGCGCAACTCATCCGCCTCGCCCAGCCTCATGTGCGCTTTGCCGTCAGCGCCGCCAATGAAAGGCTCGCCTCATTGATGCGCGAAATCATCGCCAGCAGTGGCTTCCCCGAAGCCATGAGCTGGGTCGAGGTCGGCACCGTTTACGACCTCATGCAGCGCGCCCAGGTCGGTGTCGTGGCCAGCGGCACCGCCACTTTGGAGGCTGCCTGCTTCGGCCTGCCTTACGTCCTCGTCTACCGCGTCAATCCCCTCACCTACGCCGTCGGCAGGGCTGTCGTAAAAATAAAATACCTCGGGATCGTGAATGTCCTCGCAGACGAACCCGAGCCAGTCGTCCAGGAACTCGTTCAGGGTCTCTGCGAGCCCGAACCCATCGCCCGAGCCATGGTTGCCCTCCTCACAAACGACACCCAGCGCACCGCCCTAATCCAGCGCCTCGCCGAAGTCGTCGCCACCCTCGGTGAAGGAGGCGCCTACACCCGCGCCGCTCACGCTGTCCTCCGGGAACTTTCCTAGCCAAATCTCCAGGCGTTTGTGTAACTCCCTCCTCCCAAAACCTTCCTACCTTCAAATCTTCGCGCCTTCGCGGTTCAATTTCCACTCCACTATCCTCCACGACTCCTAACGATCCGCATCCTCATCCACCTTCAGACCTTCGTGACTTCGAGTCTTCATGGTTCAACTCTCACTTATTGTCTCCAACCAGTGACTGACACCCCACCAGACCTCACACCCTCATCCAAAAGAGCCGGCACCGTCGCGCGTCTTCTCATCGTCGGCCTCCCCTTTGGCCTCCTCGTCATGGGAGCCCTGTCCTTCATCTTTTACTTTCGGAACCTCGAGAAAAAAGAAATTCCGGAGAGTTCCCACCTCGCCGCCATGCTGCGCCGTGACCTCAATGCCGAGGACTTCGAGCGTTATATGCGCATCTTCACGGATGAAATTTCCAGGAGTGCCTATCCTCCGGGTGAAAAGCGCGCCATGGCCGGGACTTTCATCGAGTCCTCCATGGGATTTGAAAACATGGGCTACCAGATCATTAAAAGCGAACATCGCACCGCTGATGACGCCCTGCTTACCGACCTGATGGTGGAACTCAAAGGCGGGAAGAACGCCGGCAAAGTGTTGCTCGTGGCCACTTGTTACGATTTCGCATACGACCAGCCCGAGCTTCTCATACGTCAGGCCGCAGGAGTCGCCGCAATGCTGGGTGTAGCACAGCACATGACGAGCGAGCCCCGCTTTCGCACCATCCGCTTTGCTGCCTTCGCCAACCGCGAAGGATTGGAAGAAATCCTCGACCGCGATGACATGAAAGGCGCCGTGCTCATCCTCATCTCGGCGGGTTCGGACGATCCCCCTTGGCCTACCGACGCCGCCATGGGCGCTGAAATCTGGACTGTTCCTGCGGAACAACTGGCCAAAACAGAGACCTCTCGCTGGGAACTCGCGAGAGGCTTGCTGAGGTTGATCGAGCTTAAGTCGACGACGCCTTGACTCGGAATTGCTTAGCGGGTTGTCCGGTGCGTCGCTCCGGTGCTGCCTGACTTCCTTTGGACTGTGTAGGGGTCCGCGATAATGCCGGTTGAAACGCTGTGGCCATGAGTCTTTTTCTGGACGGTAGGGGTCGGCTTTCTGTATGTGGTTTTGCTTGGCGCTGTGGTAGGCTTAAACTCATACAAGTAATAGGTCGGTCCGCCGGGGGTATTGATTTGGCCGGAGCTGCCATTGAAGATGAACCACTCCCCATTTAGCTCGACCCTATCTCCGGTTTTGAGGCCCTTTTTGCGAGCATAATCCTCGTGCACGGGATTAATGAATCCACCACTGCTATCATACATGCGTCCCAGAGTATTCGCATACCGCTTGCCCGAACGAGTGGCCCGGGGTTGGGCTGAATACCTCGTCTGCGCCACACCGGGGTTCGGAATGCCCAGCAGGCCGCCTCCATTTGAGGACCGCCTTTGGGAATGCTGCGTTTGCCCCGAACCTGGACTCGGAATGCCCAGCAATCCGGCCACAGTCGAGGCCTGCTTTTGGAAGTGCTGGATTTTGTTGGCATACTGAGAGATTTGACTCCTGCGGCTTTTGGCTTCTGCGGATCCTGCGGTGAAAAGGCTGACGGTCAGGATGGAGAGGCTGATTTTGGCGATGATCGTTTTCATTTTTGTTTGTCGTTGATTCTTTCTGTCGCGCTTTGCTTGAGGCGCAGAGGGCGCACACATCGGGGCTTCACAGGTATTTCTCGGAGTTCGCCCGCTGCCGTTTCACTTGTGAGTAAAAATATTTTCTGTCAGACTTCCTCGAACGCGAAACTCCCATGCCCGACCCGTCAGAAAGTACCCCGGCCCTTCCCGTCGGCCCTGCTGCAACTCTGGCAGGCGGAGTGAACTTTCCCGCCACGCAGTGGAGCATGGTGCTCAGGGTTCAGAGGAACGACGCCGAACTCGCCCAGGCCCTCAATGACTTCTGCTCACGCTACTGGTATCCGATCTACGCCTTCGTGCGGAGCCGTGGCTTTGAGAAACCCGACGCGGAAGACATCACGCAGGGCTTCTTTTTGAAAGCTGTTTCCGGCAGCCTCATTCAGCACGCCGAACCCACACGCGGCAGACTCCGCTCTTTCCTGTTAGGCGCGCTCAACCGCCACCTCGCCGACCACCTGCGCTTTGAGAAAGCCGAGAAGCGTGGCGGCCGCGCCATTGTGCTGCCCATGGATTGCTACACCGCGGAGGAACGTTACCAGACGGAAACCACGGACTATCGCGATCCAGAGTTGCTCTTCCACATGGCCTGGGCTCATGCCCTGTTGGATCGCATCAAATCCCAAGTGCGGGAACACTACGCCAAGTCCGGTCGCGAGCGCTTGTTCGACGCCTTGGCACCCTCCATTACGCTTCAGGATGACGCTGCGGACTACTCAGAACTGAGCACTCAATTCGGCATCAGCGAATCACAACTCCGCCTCTTGGTCTTCCGCATGAGAAAACGCTTTGGCAAGCTCCTCCGCGAGGCCATCGCAGAAACCGTCGAAACTGATGAGGAGATGAAAGAGGAAATGAACTGGCTCCTGCAAGTCCTCCGCACCAGTTAGTAATAAAAAATGCGGCATCTGACCTCCTGAGCCAGAAGCTTCTCGCTGCATTTTCAGTTGAAATGCAGCAGTGGTCGTCGCTCAAAGGCGCGACTCATACCAGCCTGGGGTCAGCGAGGCACGCCGAGCGCAGCCCCAGGTTAGAAACCAAATGATGATCGAGCGCTGAAAGCGCGGCTCATAAGTGTGGCCGCACCGAATGTCCAAATTTCGCGCTAGAAATTTTCACCCCTCTCTAACGCAGGATCACGGTGATGTCACTCACCTCCGGCTTTGCCGCCCGCAGCTTCTTGTCCGTGCTGGAGATCTGCTTGTCGCCCACGATGGATTCATCCGTCGTATCCCCCTTCGTCCCGAATCGCACACTGACCAATCCCTCCAGACTGCCGCCGGTGAAGTCCGCCCAGCCACCCAAATCCCATTCAAAGCCCCACACCTTGAAAGGCTTGCCGTTGATCTTCTCCACCTCGAGCAATGTGGACCCCACCTTCAACCCGGATTCAAACTTCCACGCCTTCCCGATCAGCCGCACATCGCCGATCATCTCCTTCTTGTCATCCGGCGCAGGAACAATCTCCAGTTCCTTGTCGGTGCCAGCATACACCTTGTAGCCTTTGGTCGTGTCCCCCTCGCCCATGGAAACCTGCACGGTCTTCACCGCCTTCGCCCCCAACACTTTCTTTAGATCCGCCACCGTCATGCCCTTCTTGATGACACCCACTTGCTTCCCCGGCACCGCCAAAGTGCTCGGCACCATCACCCCCTGAGCCAGACTCTGCGGCGCAGTGAAAGACAACAACGCAGCACCCAATCCTAAAGCCATCAATGAAGCAAACGGTCTCACCATAAACCATCATCCTTGCAGGGACTCATCTAGCAAGGAAACTCGAGTAATCGATTTCAGATCCCATCTCTTCACGCCGTCTGAGCACATAAGGTTCGGCAATTCCGGTGACGCAGGATAATCGAGTGCCCGCTGGGAGCGCCAACGTCCTCGTTGGCATCACTCTCGAATTACTCCCGAAGAAACCTCCGATTTTCGTCTCCCACACTCATCCCCCTAAATCAGTTCATTCCTCCCAATCTCCACCTGCTGCTCCCCCAGCGCCTTCGTCAAATCCCCCGACCTCGCCAGCACGATCATTGAATCCCCTTCTGCCAGATGATGATCCTGAAAAAACTCCCGCATCACCTTCCCATTCCCCTGCTTTACCGCCAGCACCAGCCCCGCCCCCTTAAGAAAATCCTGCTGAATCTCCCGCACCTTCATCCCCTCCAATCTTGCGTCGCGTTTGATCGTCAGTTCATCCACCTCCAATCCCAGATAACGAAAATCTTCCCCCAGATGCGCCTTCGTATCCCCGAGGATGTTCATGATCGAGGGCCGCGTAATACTATTGGCGATCCTGTGCGCGCCGATGGACGCCGGCAACACCACTTCATCCGCGCCCGCCTGTCGTAGCTTCTTCTCTGTGGAGGGTTGTTCGCCACGCGCCATGATGCGGATGGATCGGTTCAAATTTCGTGCCGTCAGCGTGATGAAGACATTCAGCGTATCCTGCGGCAACACCGTCGCCAGGATCTTCGCCCGGTCGATCCCTGCTGCAGTCAAAATCTCCTCTTCCGTCGCACTTCCCTTCACCGTGAGGTATCCCATCTCCTCAGCCTTCGCCAGCCGCTCCGTATCCACATCCACGATCACAAACGGATACTGACTCACGCTCAGTTCATGCGCCAGGATCTGTCCGATGCGTCCGTAGCCACACAGGATCGCGTGGCCTTCTAGTTCTTCGATGGATCGTTTCATTTTAAGTTTCCCAAAAGTCTTCCGGATTTCCCCTTCGGTAATGATGCGCACGATGCTGCCGATGATATAAACCACCGCCGAAGAGTCCGCGACGATGATGATCATTGTGAAAATCCTCAGCCCCATCGTATCAATGGGCCGCACCTCGCCAAATCCCACGCCAAACACTGTGATGATCACCATATACAGGGCGTCCATCCACGGCCAGCCCGCGATCCGGTAGCCCAGCGTAGAAAGCAGAACGATCCCGGCAAAGAGAGCGAGACCGAAGTAAAGTTTGCGCAGCGGCATGTAGGCGCCGCCTGCGGAGCAGCTAGAGTGCCGGACAGCCCTGTCGTTTCCTTCGGACCGATTTCCCCACCCCTGAGTTCGCCTCAGTCAGTGGCGCAGCCACCGTGGACTGCACGTAGGTTCGCTTCGCGGCTTCGCAGGCCACCGCGTTCGCCAGGCGGGCTTGCCACGCCGTCCAAAATTGAGGCGCTTACCGCCTCAGAATGAAATGCAGCAGCGCCCAGTTTTCCCAGCCCAGCAGGACCTTCTTGGTACTCAACCCGTTATCGGTTATGATAGATCGTGCCCCAGGCCCTCCAGACCTCGCCTCCCCAGGCGAATCCCTCCCCAATATCTCCTTCAGTTCCTCTCCACGCTCCGGAACTTTTGTCCCCGGCTGGCAATTGGGAGTGCGCCCGTGCGGCCGTAGCCAATGGCGCCGACGCCATCTACTTCGGCATGCCACGGTTCAACGCCCGCATGCGTGCGGACAATTTCACCGCCGCCGATCTGCCGGAGCTGATGAAGTTCCTACACAGCCACGGCGTGAAGGGCTACTGCGCCTTCAATACCCTCATCTTCACCCAGGAACTTGCCGATGCTGAAGCTCAGCTTCGCGAACTGGAAGCCGCCGGGGTGGACGCCGTCATCGTGCAGGATATTGGCTTGGCCCGTCTCGTTAAGGAGAAAACGCCGCGCCTGCGCCTGCATGCCAGCACCCAGATGACCATCACGTCTCCGGAGAGCCTGCGCTTCGCCCAACGTCTGGGCTTGGATCTGGCCGTGCTCTCCCGCGAGCTCAGCCTGCGCGAACTCGCCCGCTTCCAGAAAGACGGCAACACCTTGCCCCTCGAAGTCTTTGTGCATGGCGCGCTGTGCGTCGCCTATTCGGGCCAGTGCCTCACCAGCGAATCCCTCGGCCAGCGTAGCGCCAACCGCGGCGAATGCGCCCAGGCCTGCCGCATGCCCTATGAACTTATTGTGGATGGCATTAAGCAGGAACTCGGTGAGAAGCGCTACCTGCTCTCCCCTCAAGACCTCGCCGCCGTGGATGAAATTCCCCGTCTCATCGAACTCGGCGTGCACAGCTTCAAGATCGAAGGTCGTCTAAAGACTCCAGAATACGTCGCCGCCGTCACGCGCGTGTACCGCAAGGCCATGGACGGCGCCCTCGCCCTTTTGTTGGAAGCGACCAACAATCCCGAAGCTCCAACATCAAAACCGCCCGCCCCTGCCAGCCATTCGGATCGCTATTCGCTGGAAATGACCTTCAGCCGGGGGCTCTTCTCCGGTTGGATGCACGGTGTGAATCACCAAGCCCTCGTTGGCGCGCGGTTCGGAAAGAAACGTGGGGCCTTTATCGGTGAAGTCGTGGAAACCCAGCGCGACCGTGTCCGCCTGGGCTTCACAGGAGTTCCAGTCAAAGCCGGCGATGGCGTCGTGTTCGAGAACCCCGCGGCCACGGATCACGAGCAGGGCGGTTATATCTTTTCCATCCAAGGCCCCTGGATCGAATTCCAGCGTGGCAAGCTCGACCTTCAAAGCGTCGCTCCGGGCACTCGCGTTTACAAGACCAGTGACCCAGCTTTGGATCGCGAACTGCGCTCAACCTTCCAGGGCACCATCCCGGTGCGGAAACGGCACGCCTTGAAGTTCACTGTCAGTGGCTCAGTGGGCACAGCACTCCACATCATTGCGACCACGACCGACGGCAAAATTTCGGTCAGTGCCGACTCAGACATGCTGCTGCAGCACGCCCTGAAACGTCCTCTCTCCATCGAGTCTCTTCAGGAGCAATTGGGCAAACTGGGCGGCACCCTTTACACTCTCTCCGCAGTCGATTCCCAACTCACGGGTGACCTCATCCTACCCGTCAGCGAACTCAACCGACTTCGCCGCGAAATCGTGGAGGGACTGGATGCCGCGATTGCCTCTCAAGCCGCCACAGAAGCTTTCAACAAGCCTTCGCTTCTAACACGAACTGAAGCACTTTCGATTTCGGATTCCCCCGTCCCATACACCTTGTCGGGTGCCGCACCTCAGGTATTCACGGAACCGGTCCTTCACGTCCTCTGCCGCAGCATGGAACACATCCACGCCGCCCTCGCCGCAGGCGTGCCTCGCATTTACGTGGATTTTGAAGACGTCCGTCGTTATGCCGAGGCCGTTTCGACGGTGAAGACCAACAGCCAGAGCACTGAGATTTTCCTCGCCACACCTCGCATCCAAAAAGCGGGCGAAGAAGGTTTCTTCCGTCTTATCGAGCGCGCCTTGCCAGATGGCGTCCTCATCCGCAGCCTCGGCGCCATCGAGCATTTCCATTCTACACCGTTGCGCATGACGGGTGACTTCTCGCTCAATGTGGCGAATCCCCTCAGCGCGGAGTTCTTCATCCACGCCGGACTGGAGCAGGTCACCGTCAGTTATGACCTGAATATTGAGCAGGCCCTCGATCTCCTGCACGCCGCCCCGCCCCAGTGGTTTGAGCTCACGCTTCATCAGCACATCCCCATGTTCCACATGGAGCACTGTGTGTTTGCTGCCTTCATGTCGGAAGGCACCTCTTTCTTGAATTGCGGCCGCCCCTGTGAAAAGCACGATGTGAAACTGCGCGACCGCGTGGGCATGGAGCACCCGCTCAAAGCCGATGTCGGCTGCCGCAATACCCTGTTCAACGCTGTCCCTCAGACCGGCGCCCGCTACTTCGCGGACTTCATGCATGCCGGCCTCCGGCACTATCGTCTGGAACTGCTCGAAGAATCCCGCCCCGCCGCGGCCCGCACCATCTCCCTTTATCAGGACCTGCTCACCGAACGTCGCACCGGCGACGAAATGTGGCGTGATCTCAAGGCCCGCTCCCAACTGGGCGTCGTCACCAGCGGCACTTTACGGGAGGAGCTATAGATAGCGAGACGTAAGAAAATTGCGGCTCGTGGGTTGCGGGAACGCTTTCCTTAGTCGCAGAAGTTCCATTCAATCGAAAAGCCATCAAGATTCACCATGCTGCTAAGGTATTTGTTTCTGCTGGCGCTTTCTCTTCTCTTTCTTACTAGCTGCGATCCGGAATCAACTAAAACGGCCCCACTCTATGAAGGGCGATTCCCTAACGGCACCACGTTCTTCGTGCTCTTCGAATCACGAACCCGGCAGGGACACGATGGTTATCCGATGCTTCTGATCACAGGACATCATGCGGTCGAACTCCCAAAACAGGGATTGTATGACGCCGCATATGAAGGCACATTTTCGTCGCGCCCGCTCGATGAGCATACCGTCTTGCTCGAAGCCACGAGGGAGGGCCACGATACCTACGAATACAGGGTATCCAGCGGCAATGGTCTACTTTCGTATGAGGTAAAGTCGAAAGGCTCTTCACGAAGTGAATGAATCCTGCAAGACAATTCGTCCGACTAAACACACTAACAGTTGGCTTCAACCCCACCCGCAGAAAATTGCGTGAGATTGAGCCTCATGGCACCTTCAAGCCATGTTCTTCATCACACAATCGCGTTCCAGCCAGACCCGCACGGCACGACAAAACATTCTTCCCGCCATTCCGTACTACATAGTACGGTATTTCGCGTATTCCCACACGCCTCAGCGGCACTTGACGCTTTTCTGCGCCACTTCAACCAGCCAACCGCACTAGGAACAGCTTTTTTCACCGACCGCTCGCCTTTAACCGCGTCTCGTTGTTGTTTACCTTGATCCGAGTCTCAATATCATCAGGCATCCATCTCGCATTTGCATCCGACCGTTCCGACCAGCGACTGACGCTCCCGCGATTGAACAGCATGGGACGTCGCACGAGTATGATTGGTCAGTTCATGAAACAGAAGTATGGTCGGCTCACGGTGCGCGGTTGGCTGGAGATCACCGGCATCTTCCTCGGCATCGCCATCGTTGCCGCCATTTTCTTGGTGAAGCGTGAGGTGGTGAAGTATCTCCCCGGCCATGTTTTCCCCATCAGCTCGCCTGAGTTCTTCGGATCGGCTCACTCATCGGCAGATCCACTTCCGGTGGATGGAAATCGCATCACGCTCCTCCACAACGGCAACGGAGTTTTCCCCGTGATGCTCCAGGCCATTCGTGAGGCGAAGAAGACCATTAACTTCGAGGCCTTCATCCTTCACTCCGGCACCGTCGGTGACCAGTTTATCAATGCCTTTAATGCCAAAGCCCAGGAGGGTGTCGAAGTGCGCATCCTTCTCGACGGCGTTGGTTCCGGCACCGCACTCGAGAACAGCGATGTCCAAAAGATGAAGGACGCAGGCTGCAAATTTTTTTACTACCATCCGGCGAGATCGCTCCGCGTGGACCGCATCAACAGGCGCACCCACCGCCGTGTGCTGGTCATCGACGGGATGATTGCATTCACCGGCGGCGTCGGCTTCGCAGATGATTGGCAGGGAGATGGCAAGGCAGAGCACGAGTGGCGGGACATTCACGCCAAAATCGAAGGCCCTCTCGTTGCGAAATTGCAGGGTGCCTTTCAGCAGCACTGGCTTGGTTCCACCGGTGAAATCCTTGGTGGCTCCAAACACTTTCCCGAAGTAAAATCCGCAGGCAGTCTGAAGGCTCAACTCGTAGCCTCCACTGAGTTTTCCATCGCTCCCTTGCCCCTGGTCCAAGCTGTCACCATCGCGGCCGCTCAGAAGACCATCTACATTACCAATCCTTATTGCACCCCAACTGATGAACAGACTCAACTCCTCTGCGATGCAGTAAAGCGCGGTGTCGATGTGCGGCTCCTACTACCAGGCCAATTCAACGATCAACCCCTGGCCAAAGCCGCCGGTCGTAGTGCCTACGGCAAACTTCTCGAAGGCGGCGTAAAGGTCTTCGAATATGAGCCCTCCATGGTCCATTCAAAAACTATGGTCGCGGATGGACTCTTCGCCATCATCGGCACTTCCAACCTCGACGCGCGCTCTTCCGCCATCAATGACGAAATCGACGTCACCGTTTATGATGAGGGATTCGGAAAGGAGATGGAAAAGGTATTTTTGGATGACCTGACTCGTGCCAAGCCCTACACCAAAGAGGATTTCGACAAACGCTCTCTTTGGACACGCCTGGTCGAATGGTGCACCATACCAGTTTATTCGCAGCTCTAGCGCTGCCTGTCCTGACAAACAGATCAACCAACTTTTAAGAACGATGCTGAACTCAACACCTTGTTACCAAAAGAAAAGCATCCGTTCTATCGATAGAAGCGTACGTGCCGGTCCAGAGAAAAGAATGAGTTGCTTAAACAGTTAGGTGCTGTCTATTGCAGCATGAATTACCTTTGGGAGACATCAGCATCTTGAGCGAGTCTCTAAGGCCGCAACGCATAGCATTCGTTGGAGGATACGAACCGAGACGATGTGGCATCGCCACCTTTACCCGAGACTTATGTGAAGCAGTGCACAACCCTGTTTCATCACCCTGTTTCGCAGTCGCCGTTAATGACCGGCCGGAGGGTTATAAGTATCCGGAAAGAGTCTGTTGTGAGCTACAGGAAAAGGATCTGGATTCCTACCGCCGCGCGGCAGATTTTTTGAACTTTCATAACATGGATGTGCTGAGTGTTCAGCACGAATTTGGCATCTATGGCGGCGCCGCCGGCAGTCATGTACTGGCACTCTTAAAAGAGGTGCGTATGCCGGTCGTGACGACTCTGCACACCCTTTTGCAGAAGCCTAATCCGGCGCAACGGAAGGTGATGGAAGAGCTGGTGCAGCGCAGTGACCGCCTCGTGGTGATGGCAAAGAAAGGATCAGAGATCCTCCAGGAAGTTTATGCGGTTCCCGAAGCAAAAATTGATGTGATCCACCATGGTATTCCTGATATACCATTTACGGATTCCCGCTTATCAAAAGCGCAGTTTGGCGTGGAAGGCCGCAAGGTCCTTTTGACCTTTGGTTTGTTAGGACCAGGCAAGGGTATCGAACACGCTATTGCAGCACTGCCAGCAATTGTTGAGAGCCACCCAGAAGTCGTCTATCTCGTTTTGGGCGCGACGCATCCTCATTTGCTGGCACGCGAAGGTGAACGCTATCGCTTGAGTCTGGAACGTCAGGCCGAGGAACTCGGCGTGACCAAGCATGTCATCTTTTACAATCGTTTCGTGACGGTGGAAGACCTGACCGAATTCATCAAGGCCACGGACATCTATGTAACGCCTTACCTGAATGAAGAGCAGATTACTTCTGGTACATTGGCTTATGTGTTTGGAGCCGGCAAAGCTGTGGTTTCCACCCCCTATTGGCATGCCTTGGAGTTGCTCTCAGATGGGCGTGGGAAACTGGTGCCTTTCCGTGACTCTGCTGCCATTGCTGAAGCGGTGTGCCAGTATCTTGATTCGCCCGAAGGCATGGATGAGACGCGACAGGAAGCGTATCGATTGGGCCGTGAAATGACCTGGCCGGCCGTGGCTGAGCGTTACCTGGAATCTTTCCGGCAGGCCCGTGCCGACCGGCAGACAGCGTCTCGCACGGCCTTTGCAGGTTGGACGCTTGCGAGCCGTCCCTATGAGCTGCCCGTGCTACGATTGGACCATGTGTTGCGCATGAGCGACAACACCGGCATCTTTCAGCACGCCGTGTTTAATGTGCCTGATTATCATCATGGGTACTGCACGGATGACAACGCCCGCTCATTTATCCTCTGCAATCTCCTCGCGGAGGAAAGCGGCACGGTTGCCGGACAGGATCTCGTGCGGCTGGCTTCCTCTTACCTCGCCTTCCTTACGTCTGCGTTGAACTACGACACGGGCCGCTTCCGCAATTTCATGAGCCACACGCGGCTTTGGTTGGAAGAATTTGGCAGTGAAGACAGTCATGGCCGCGCTCTTTGGGCCTTGGGTACGGGCTCCGCAAAGGCCTTGGATGATGGCCATCGGCGGTTGTCAGCGCGGCTGTTTGGCCTAGGGTTGCCTGTCGTCAAAACGTTTACCTCACCACGCGCTTGGGCTTTCACCTTGTTGGGACTGCATGACTATCTAAGTGTCTGTCCGGATGATCAGAATGGCCTACAAATGCGGCAATGGCTGACGTCTCAACTGATGCATCTGTGGCGCGAATCTTCGTCTGATAATTGGCCTTGGTTTGAAGCTTCCGTTACTTACGACAACGCCCGGCTCTGTCAGGCCCTCCTGCTTAGTTCCAAGGCCATGTCAGACGCTGAAGGCATGGAGGTCGGCCTGATGTCTCTCCGCTGGCTTGACTCCTTGCAGCGCACGCAAAAGGGTCACTTCCGTCCCATCGGCAGCAATGGTTTTTACGTAAAAGGTGGTGCGCGTGCCGACTTCGATCAGCAGCCTGTGGAGGCCCAAGCCATGGTGTCAGCCTGTCTGGAAGCCTATCACGTGACGGGAGACGACAAGTGGCGGAGTTCCGCCAGACGCGCTTTCGAGTGGTTCCTGGGCCGCAATGATTTGGCCACATCACTATATGATCCCGTCACCGGCGGATGCTGCGATGGTCTCCATAGTGACCGTGTAAATGAAAATCAGGGAGCGGAGTCGACACTTGCCTTCCTCCTGGCTCGCGCTGAGATGAGCGCTGCGGAACATCCCCTTGCTCAGTCTTCACCAGCTTAATGAATTCCATTCCTGCCCACCGTCATGAAGTTTTGCTCCGTCCGGAGAGCTCTCGCGTCATCATCCGCCCCTTCATCCCCGATAATCCAGAACGCCGCGGCGCCATCATTGGGCGCACCATGTTACTGACGGATGTTCAGGCCGAAGCAGAGCTTCAGAGAGTCAGTGAGGAATTCGATTCTCGCCACATCAACATCAAGGCGATGTTCATGGACCATTATGCCAAGGTGGAATCCCAAATTCCCACCGAACAGCCTCTTAGCGACACAAGAAAATTGCTCATCGGCGCTGTCTTCTCGGGGGAGTATGCCCTGGAGTCTGCGGCGCTGTTCAATCCGTCGATTGTCCCCCATCCGGACCAGGGCCATATGGCGAAAGGCGCTTTGCGCTTCGTCATGAGTCTGCGTGCCACCGGAGAAGGACACATCTCTTCCATCGAATTCCGCGATGGCGTGCTCAGTGCAGAAGGCGCTGTCACTTTTGCTCCGGTTTCACGCTATGTGACGGTCCCGGAAGTCCTTCCCAATCCTACCTACCGTAAAAACTCCTTCTCGATCAAGCTCCACGAAATGGGCTTCGATAACGACTACGCCACAACCGTACTGTCAGGGTTGGGCAAGCACTTTACGCGTAGCGAACTAAGAGAGAGTGTTGCCAGACTCCGCGGCGAAAACGAAAGCGTGTCCCATGATTTCCAGCGTACTTTGGACTGCATTCAATGGCTTGCCGATTCGAATTATGAACTGCGCTTTCCTTCTACTCTGGCGCTGAGCGAGCGCATCATCTTTCCCGTTTCATCCAATGAAAGCAACGGCATCGAGGACGCCCGGTTTGTTCGTTTCGTCGAAGACGATGGTTCGGTTCTGTATTATGCCACTTACACGGCTTACAACGGTCGGGCCATTCTGCCGCAACTGATCGAGACCGAAGATTTCCTGCACTTCCGCGTATTGACGTTGAACGGCAGCGCAGTGCAAAACAAAGGCATGGCCTTGTTCCCACGACGCGTCGGCGGCCGTTACGCCATGCTCTCGCGTCAGGATGACGAAAACCTCTTCATCATGTTCTCCGACAATCCCCACTACTGGAGTGACCCGCAGATTCTACTGCGTCCTGCAGAAGTATGGGAGTCCGTGAAGGTCGGCAATTGTGGCTCCCCCATCGAGACTCCCGCAGGTTGGCTGGTCATCACTCACGGCGTAGGTCCCATGCGCAAGTATTGCATCGGGGCGGTGCTGCTGGATCTGGATGATCCTAGCAAAGTCATCGGTCGTTTACGTCAGCCGCTCCTGTCCCCGGAAGGAAATGAACGCGAAGGTTACGTGCCGAACGTCGTGTACAGTTGCGGTTCGCTCATCCACGGAAACGAGTTAATCCTGCCCTATGCCATGAGCGACCTCGCTACCGCGATCGCTACTTTCCCGCTGGAGACCGTGCTGACTGCTTTGCTTGAGCAACCGCCATCGTAGGTGCGCTGCTAGCTCAGCGCTGCAGCCGCTGCATCTAATCCTGCCAGATCTTCCACGGTAACGACCTGCGTCCCCTTCTGGATGCGGTTCATCAAACCCGACAGCACACCACCGGGACCAAGTTCGAGGAAGAGATCATTCCCTTCTTTCAGCAGCAGTTGCATGGATTCTGTCCAGCGGACGGAGCCCGTCACTTGACGCTCCAGCGTCGTGCGGATCACGATCTCGCTGGTCACCGCATCGGCTTCGAAATTACTCACCACCGGCACCGAGGGCATGTGAATGTCCGTTTTCTGCAGCACGGTCGCCAGCTTGTCCTGCGCGCTTTTCATCAGTCGGCTGTGATAGGCGCCTGCGACCGCGAGTTCCACGGCCTTGCGTATACCTTTTTCCTTCGCCTTCTCCAGCGCCAGTTTGATGCCTTCCACCGTTCCACTGAGTACGATCTGACCCGGCGCATTGTAGTTCGCCACGTCCACTCCGCACTCTTCAGCCAGCGCACGCACCGCAGCTTCCTCGCCACCGATCATGGCCGCCATGCTTCCCTTCGTTTCCTCGCAGGACTCTTCCATGAAGCTCCCACGTTGATGCACCAGGTGCAGCCCCGTTTCGAAATCAAAAGTTCCTGCCGCAGCATGTGCGGTAAACTCACCCAGAGACAGTCCCGCGCAGGCTGCAATCTCCAATTCTGGCACGCGCTTTTTGAGTTCCGCCAGCATTACCAGCCCATGCACATACAGCGCCGGCTGACAGCGCGAGGTGCGCGTGAGCTCCTCCATCGGCCCGTTAAACATTACTTCCGAAAGCCCAAATCCTAACGCCTTGTCCGCCCGGTCAAAAATAGCCCGTGCCTCTGGCGAAGCTTGCGCCACAGCTTTACCCATTCCGACCTTTTGGGCGCCTTGCCCGGAGAACAACAATACAACTTTCTTTGGCATCTGAGCTTACGTAAATCTGATTTGTAAAAATTTGAGGATCAAGGTCTCGGGCTCTAAATTCGCTTCCGGGAAGCGATGGTCTTAAGCCACTCCGCCCGTTGCGCAACCGCTTCTTCCAGCAATTCACCCGCCCGTCGTATAGCCTCCTCCACAGGCAGCCCGGGGGGCTTGATTTCCAGTAAACCGTCAAACTGGCTGCGCAGAACTTCGTTCTCTTCCACGATCCCGCCGATGCCGATCACGGGCTTACCGCATTCCCGGGCCAGCTTCGCCACGCCTAGCGGTCCTTTACCGTGCAGGGTCTGGCCATCCAGTTTTCCCTCCCCGGTTATCACTAGATCCACCTCCTGTATCCGCTCGCGTAGGCCCGAGAGTTCCGCCAGCATGTCGAAGCCTGGTTTGAGCCGCGCCTGGCAGAAAGTCATCAAGCCGTAGCCGAGGCCACCGGCGGCGCCCGCGCCTTCCACCTGGCAATGGTCGCAGTACAGATCCCGCTGCACCAACTCCGCCAGCCGCTTCATGCGGTCTTCGAAAAAGTTCACGTCATCCACCCCCTTCTGTCGCCCATACACGTTCGTCGCGCCAAATTCTCCGAGCAGCGGATTTGTCACGTCGCAGGCGACCACAATTTCGCACTCCGGCAGCTCTCGCCGCACGACACGCTGTACCTTGTCCAATTCCAGAGGAAGTTCCGTCACCGGCTGCCCGGCTTCATCCAGAAAGTCGCATGCGAAAACGGAGGCCATGCCACTACCTCCGTCGTTGGTGGCGCTCCCGCCAATGCCGATAAGGATCCGCCGCGCCCCATTTTCAATGGCGTGCTTCATCATTTGCCCGGTCCCTCGGGTGGTGGCTTTCCGCGGGTTCAGGGGCAAATCACGGACCAACGCCAATCCAGAGGCTGCGCTCATCTCCATGACGGCTTCCTGGATGCCGTTGCGCTGGATCATTCCGTATCGCGCCTTGATGGGACGGCCCTGCGCGTCATCCACCGTCACTTCACGCCACTCCCCACCGACTGCCGCCAAGACGGCTTCGGTAAAGCCCTCGCCGCCATCGGCGATCGGTAAAATGTTGAAAGCCAACGCCTCTCGCGGAAAAGCGCGCCGCATCCCGCGCATGATGGCGTCCGACACCTCCGGCGCCGTCAGGGAATGCTTGAACTTGTCAGTGGCTATAAGGACGCGCATGAGGGAATCGGAATGGTGGCGAGAAATCCGGCCCAGTCCAACACTAGACGCTGGATTCCGGCACCATTCTTCGCAAAATCCAGCGACCTCCGCAGTACAAATCGCCGCGATCTGCCCAGCGAGCGAATATCGTCCGAAAGCCCGCATCAGGCACGCTCGCCAATCCTACGCTACGACTTCTTTGACCATGCGTCCGGTCACGTCCATCATTTATGTGAAACTGCCCCCGCCACCGCGCCCCGTGCTCACCGACGGGGTAAAGCCCAAAGATTTTATACACTCCACCTTGGGCGATCTAGCCCTGCAAGCGTTTCTTCTGCTCCGCCAATAGTGCGTGCTTGAGTTTGGGCGGTTGCATCACCTTATCCCAGTCGTTCGTGAGGATGCGTTTAACGAATCCACCCTCCAGGCTATTCGGGTACAATAACACTCACCATTAGCGCCTCTTCCCGCAAAACCCTTTTCGCTGTTTTGCATCCATCCCATTGCAATTGAAACAACCGTCCGCCAAGATGGGCCAGAGATGCAAATTTTAGACCGACTTCTTTGGAACTGGTCCCAGTGGGATGCCGCCAAATCAGCCAAGCGCCTATAGCCCTGTGAAAAACGATTCCATCATGCCGAATAATGGTGCGCTTCTTTGTTTAAACTTTCATTCCGACTATCACTCAGTGATAGTGACTACATATTGCCACGAATCCAACACTTCTACAGTGCTTTTCCCTTAACCAAAAATCCGGCGTAGACAAATTAAAGTCACGGCATGCAATCTCGCCGGCAAAAAAACCAAAGACATCCTTGGGCGATTTTGGCTATTTTAGCCAAGCACAATTGTAGCGTGCGCTGAACCCTACGCGGCACCATGAGCAGAGATGACGTTATACAGATCTATCGAACCTAACGGCTCTCCATCGTACGTTATCGTCCTTGCCGACGGATGTTTGCGGAGATAGCTTGTTATGTTCATCCAATAGATAATCCCGTCGGCTTCTCTCCGCAATAACATAATAGGCTCCATCGAATTTCGCCAACGAGAGATGTATTCTTCAACCTTGATATGAAGCCTTTCACCGGCCATTTCTTGGCGAACATCATAACAATCCGTCACTACAAACTGCAAGAGCAACGTAATGGCAGGTAAATTGCCACCCGCCACATTATATGTCAACTCACCATCTATGCCATCAACTTGATATTCATATTCACTGAATAAGAAACCAGTTTCTTGTGCAATTGAAAACAAATGACCGGAAATGAGGGCCCTAAGATCTTCCGCCACAATCCCCCCTCGAGCAACCTCCTCCAGTTGTATCGCGCGTGTCCTACTGTTTTTTGAGTTAAACTCAGTATCAACAATATGTTCAAGCGAGGTTCTAGATTCGCAAAATTGACAGAGAATGTCTTTGTGTCCTTTCTCTATCCGAAAGCTAATTGCATCGATCTGCTTTTGCTCTTTTCCACACTCTTGGCAAACATACCGCTTAATCGGCTCAACGCTTTCCGCATTTGCAAGCAAATGCTCATACACATATTGTATAAACTCTGCTCGGTTCTTTTTCGGCGCTAATTTATCAAAATACAAATCAATAACGGCAAACTCATTTTGCTCACGTCTTTTTAACATTCGCAATCCAACGCGATGTTGAATACCTGCGTCATCAGATGCATAAAAGTCTGCAGAATAACGCCACAAATTATCTCTTTTGAAGATGGCAGTGTGAAGCAATTTCACAATCATTGTTGCATACACTTCATCCAGATTCCCTTCAAACTTGAAGCTTACTATTGGGACCGGTGTTTCTAGCCTTAACGGTCTTTCTCGTTTAAAATAACTTGGGAACACCATAACGAAACCCGAATGCGTTCGTTCCCGCAGGCATAGCCCTTGCTTAATGAGTAATTGATATAGGGCGCGCAATACAACTTTCTCATCGTCCCTTCTTAACCTTGAAAGATCGCCAAATTCGAGCTCACCATTGATAATTCGCCGTTCATCAATTGCACCAATTTCATCACTGTGCGATCTTACGGTTCTAATAACAGCAGCCGCATACGCGTTGATCCTGTCGGGCTGTAAAAGTATCAAATCACCAAAATCGATCCGCCAGACAATTCCTGGGCCGGCCAGAAGGCCCACGACAGCACGAAGTTGGTCAGAAGTGTATTCCTCATGGGGAAGCCTCATCATTAATTGTTGATTGAGCTCAGTGAACCGAAGTAACACAATCCCCTCATCCTTCAGTGCTATAATTTCGTCTTTTAAGACCCTAAATATGTGCGGAGAGGCCGTCCAGGCAATTTCTTCCCAAGGAATATTCTTAACGATTAATTCTTTCAGGGCCTCACATCCCGCCCCTGTTGTGGCACTAGTTTCAACATAACCAATCAAAGAGTGCTTCTCGCAAAAATCATCAATTAAATTGCGGGATACTATTGCTCCGCCACGGTCAGATCGACCCGCTACAAGCACCATGCGGAACGAACGCTTAGCGGCTCGCTTCAAGGCTCTTATCCATTGATCGAGGGCAGAAAACGGATCCTCAGTTTGGGGATTGAATACAAGGACTGCGACAGTGGTCTCATCCATGTAAAGCTGATGTATAAGGCGGTAATCTGCTTGTCCTGCGAAATCCCAAATCCAAATTTCCCTATCGACATCTACATCACTCTCTTTTTGCGGCAGTCGAAGTTGCGTCGCCCACACACCATCAGTAGAGACAGTGTTCTCAAAGTATCCCTTTGCAAGTCTAATACAAAGTCCTGATTTTCCGACACCGGTTTCTCCTACTAAAAGGACTTTTGCGTTTGTGTAACGGCTTTCATTCTGATTTTGAGGTAGCCCAGGCAATTCCGGCAAACTCCACTCCCTTAATGTACCATCTTCGGACGCAGACAGTATTCGGTCAGGATTTTTTATGAAAACCAATCCAGTTACTACGCCTGCATGACCTTTCAATATTGATACACAATGTCCATTCCGTATATCCCACACTCTAATCGTCTGATCGCTAGATCCAGTTACAATTTGATATGGATCCGAGGTTAGGCACAATGATGCTATCCCTGCCGTGTGCCCTTCAAAAACGGTCGAAACTTGTCTTCGTCTCCAGTTCCAGATTCGAATCGTGCCGTCGCTACAGCCCAAAACTAGCTTGTCGGAGTCTGGGATTGATAGCAGGTTAGTGATTGAGGTCCGACATACAATGTAATTTGCATTTTCAGCTCCATCCACTGGCCACACGATCAGCCTGCCCGAGGCTGTTCCAGCCATAACCGATTTGGAGCCCTCGTGAAAAGTCAAGCATCTGATTTCTCCGGCATGGAACCGGCCCTCCTGCAAGACAGAAAGCGACAATAGCTCCCATAGAATAATTACTCCATGCTCGTCCCCGCTGGCTACCAATGAATCATCTAGACTAATTGCGATTGCAGTTACAGTGGTCGCGTGTTGCTTGAATGGCGTCCTGTCGCCCCACGTTCCGAGCGACCACTGTCTAACCCAATGGCCAGCAGCTGCCAAAACAATATTTCCCGCCTTTGGTATTGCCACAGCATTGACATCTTGTCCAGCTTGCAGGTCGATGGAGTAACGCCCTTCATACAAATTCCATATAAGCACTGACTGACTCTTAGCTCCAGTTGCCGCCAACTTTCCGTCAGAAGTTATGGCAAGCCCTCTTAATGAGCTTCGCTTTCCGATGCTTTTGTTTGGGCTTGGTTCAATGAGATCCGGTGATCTCTGATCCCTTCCCCCGGAGCAAGCCGCCACTAATTGAGCAAAGGCTGTTTCACTCTTTGCACGCCAGTCAATATTCGCAAATTGACGTATCGACGATGGCAATTCGCAGTCGTCCAATAGAAGTGGAATGAAGCGGCGATTTTTGTTTGTAGGATCTCTAAATCGAAAACAATGAATTTCCATCTGAGCCCACTCTGACTTCAATGCCTGAGTCGAAATGCAGGAGACCAATACGCGCGAAGAATCCAGTCCGTCGTCGATCGCTTTCCCGATAAGATCTCCGGCTTGAATTTGCCAGAAGTCAACCCAAACACGCAGCCCAGTGTCCCGCAAGCGATCAGCTATGTTTCGCACTATTTCGCGATCTGAGATGGCATAACTTAGAAACAGATCAAATTTCATTTCTATAAACACGGTGATGCACGCAATCCTGCCGAGTTATTGCATAAAATATCAAGTCGCACAAACATTTTGGGTCGACATTGCAGTACAATCTTGACTGCCAGTCTTATTAAGAAGAACTTCCGTAAGTAGTTCTCAACCCATCACCGGCGCAGCCAGCTTCGCCACCACACGGCTCAGATACGGGAAAAGCTGCTTCTTGCGGCTCACCACTCCATCGAGCTTAAAGAGGTGTGGCTTTAGCTTGGGGTACTCGATTCCGTCCGACAACCGTTCGTCTCCAGCCGTAAGGAGGACGCTATCATGCATGGTAATGTCCGTTACCAAAAGGCAGGCGAAATGCATGCGACGCTCAGCACGCAATTTTTCCAGGGAAGCATGCAGAGCAGCCTCATTTTTCCAGAGTTCGTCGAGGCCGAGCTCCTCGATCTGGGAAATGCTGAGGCGCCAACCGTTCTCCTCAAATTCCTTCCGGTCGGACTCCAGGGCCGCAGCCGGGGTATTGTCCCTCAGCATGGAGCCAGCCGCGAAGAAATCTGCGGTGAACTGCGTCACATCGAGCTTCGCGATACCGGCTAACCAAGGCAGGATCTCTCGATCCGTATTAGTCGTCGTCGGCGAGGTCAGATTGAGCGTGTCCGAAATGAGACCCGCGCAAAGGCAGATGGCGATTGGCGGCTCCGGCGCAAGGTTTTGCATCCGATACATCATCGCCACGATGGTGCTGGTGCTGCCGACCGGTTCATTGATAAAACGCACCGGTTCCTTGGTGCGGAGATTTCCGCTGAGGCGATGGTGGTCGATGACCTCCATGATTTCCGCTTCATCCGCGCCAGTCACGGCCTGAGAAAATTCATTGTGGTCCACCAGTGCCAGCTTCATCTGCGGCACGTCGACCAAGTCGGACTTGGAAAAGACGCCAAAGATTTTGCCGGTGTCCTCGTCCACTACGGGGAAAAGCGGCTGGTGCGAATCATGAACAGCAGCAATGACTTCCTTCAGCGGCGTCTTCAAACCGAAACGCTGGTAGCCGTCATGCAATGCATCCTCGATAGGGCGGGAGAACCGCATGAGCTGAGCCGCGCTCGCGGTGTCATACTCCGTGAGAATGAGGGGCACACCTGACGCCAGCGCCATGGCGCCAGTTTCGTCGTCCACTTCTTTCCCGCCGGTGACGATGAGACACCGGGCGCCGGCCCGTATCGCCATACGCTGAACATCTTCCCGATCTCCCACGATGACAATCACCGTCGAGAGAGGGAATTGCCGCATGCGAGCCTCGGCCGTCTCCAGCTTCGATCCAGCAACGGTGATGATAAAATCTTCTACCTTCGTGCTGGCGGGACGGCCATTCGGGAAAATGCCATTGAGCGCGGCGACGATGTTGCGCTCGCTGGAACGCACGTGACGATTGGCGTCGGCATCACCCGCGGTCGCAGGCAGCACGAGCTGAGCAAGCTCGGTAAGGGTGGGAATGCCAATGATTCTGCGATGCTCGTCCACTACGGGAATGCTGCGGAAGCCGTGCTCCACCATCATGCGGTACACGGAAAGGAAAGTCTCATCCCGCCGGGCCGTCAGGACCTCCTGCTGGCAAATGAGGGCGGCAGTAGGCCGCACATCCATAATTAGCTTCGGAGCTTCCACCCCGGCAAAGCCCAAGGCCCAGTTGGTCCGAACATTCAATTCACCACAGCAGGCCGCGATGGCATCCACTTTCCGGGAGGCGCGCAGAAATGCCGCGTAACCAATGGCGGAACAGATCGCATCCGCATCCGGGTTGCGATGGCCGATGACGTAAATGGGTTCCTGACGGATGTGCTCCACGATTAGGGCCGGCTGCATTGGCTCAGTCGGTCATTCAGTAAATCAGTTCCCTCAGGCGACGCCGAGCTCTTTAGCCTTGGCAGCCACGGCGTCCTTGTTTTCCAGAAGTTCCGCGATCGGATCCCATTGTCCGCTCGTCAGCGCGTCACGCGCCGTGGACGGGAGGACGATGGTGAAATCCTGGTCCTCGAAGAACACACGCTCCTCGTGGAGATCCACAGTGACCTCAAGCTGCGGATTGCGCTCGATTTCCTTGGCCAGAACTGCGATGTCCGAAGCCGTGGCGACGGCACAGGGAATACCCAGCGTGGTGCAGTTTCCAAAGAAGATTTCCGCAAAGCTCTCCGCAATTATAGCCCGGAAACCGAAACGGTAGAGGGCCTGGGGGGCGTGCTCACGGGAGCTGCCACAGCCGAAATTCGCGCCGCTGAGGAGGATATTCGCCCCTTTGAAACGCTCGTCATTGAGCGGATGCTGCTTGTCCGAACCATCCACGTTCTTGCGGACGTCGTAAAAGGCATATTCGCCGAGACCGTCGAAGGTGACGCACTTCATGAAACGTGCGGGAATGATGCGGTCGGTGTCGATATCCGTGCCTGGGACGTAAACGCCAGTGCCGGAGACTTGGGTGACTTTGGTAAGGGCCATATTGAAGAGGGAGCGGGGATTTTACACGGGAAACGCTGCGGAGCAACTGGCGGAATGAGGTGGCCGAAGCGGAAAATGTGATTATGTTTCTCCGTGAGCATTTTGACGCTCGTTATCAAGTGGCTTGTGGTGGCCGCCTGTGACCATTGAGGGAATCTCGGTGACGGAGCTGTTGCACAATTAGGGCTCTGGCGGGCCAGGAAATGAACGAGTGATGGTGCAACGATCAACTCTCAATCGCAATCCATGAACGCACGACGCCTCACTGGCTTTGTTTGTCTCGCACTTGCCATCCTGGTGATCGGTGCGGCGGTGCTCATGGGAGGCAACCTAAGCCTGTTTGGTCTGCTGCTGAGCATTCTCGGAATTGTGCTGGCGTTGTGTGGAGTCATTGCCATGCGACCGTAGCGGGCGTTCGTCCAAAGTGCCATCCTTGCGACGAGCATGCCGCGAGCGCATGCTTACAAGAGGAACAAAGCATTTCCTGGCTCAAAACCGATTTGTTACCCTGGAGCTCAAACCCGATCCAAAACTGAAGGAGAAGCTTATGAGTGCATTCAAATACAACCGACTCGATAAAGAAAATGTGGCCGTATTGCTGGTGGATCACCAGACCGGTCTCACTAATCTGGTGCATGACTTTTCGCCTGATGACTTCAAGAACAATGTCCTGGCCCTGGCGGATGCGGCGAAGTATTTCGACCTCCCCACCATTCTGACCACCAGCTTCGAAGATGGGCCGAATGGTCCGCTCGTGCCAGAGATCAAAGAACTGTTTCCCGATGCGCCTTACATCGCGCGGCCGGGCAATATCAATGCCTGGGATAACCCAGACTTCGTGAAGGCAGTGAAAGCGACGGGCAAGAAGCAGCTCTTGATTGCAGGTATTGTGACGGAAGTCTGCGTGGCCTTCCCTGCCCTCTCCGCTTTGGAGGAAGGATTTGAAGTCTTTGTCGTGGCGGATGCATCCGGCACCTTTAACAAGACGACTCGTGATGCTGCGTGGTCGCGAATGGAAGCTGCGGGAGCCCAACTCATGACCTGGTTCGGGGTAGCCTGTGAATTGCATCGCGACTGGCGCAACGATGTCGAGGGTCTGGGCGCTCTCTTTTCAAACCATCTGCCCAACTATCGCTGCTTGATGAACAGCTATACCCGAGCGCAAGGCGGCGGAAAATAAGGACGTGCAAGGGCGCAAGCTTGCATTGCCCAGTTGGAGGGGCGTGATCACCCTCTGGCGTACTCTTAACCATCAACCTGAATCATGACCGCCGTCCATGCAGCGCTTCAAACTGATCGTCGAATGATTCCGCGCCGTAGACTGCTAAGAGTGGGTATTATTGCGCGGTTGGCCATGTTAGGCTTTGTCGCCCTCGTTCTGACATCTTGCCAATCCACAACCGCCAACCTTACACCTTTTACCCACTCAACGGATGAACTGGCTCAGCTGAGTATGGCGGAGTTGTTGGATCGAGTCGCAGCGAGTCCAGACTCGGCCTCCAATGTCCGGGCAGGAGGCCAGCTTGTGAAGAGGTGGCGGGCGGAGGGTTTGGCAGCGTCGGCCAAAGTCGGGAGTTGGCAGGTTCGCTTCGACGGAGATTATGAACTCCGCTATTTCGATGAACTTCTACCAGCTTGCGACTATGACATGCACGGACTCGATCACCGGCATGTGCGATCCGGGCGAGGCGTGGCCCTCATCGGCTACCGTGCTAACAAGGGTCGAAGCCCGATTGAGAAATGGTACCCGCCGGAAGGCATCACACGACCGGTGAGCGCACTCTTTAAAGTGCGACCTGGCAATCAAATCACCGTGTCTTTGGTTGACTCAACAAGGCATACGGAAGCTGTAGCGGACTTCAGTGCCCCGCTGGCGTATCTGCTGGGGCGCACGGGAGAATTGCAACGCATGGGAGTCGGTGGCCTCATGGGTAAGACACCTTCAGAAATGCGAGGCCATTGGCTCTACCTGATGGAGCCCTATGATCCGGAAAAGATTCCTGTGCTATTTGTGCACGGACTGCTCTCCACTCCCCTCGCTTGGGCTGACGCTACCAACGAGCTCTGGGGAGATGCCACCTTTCGGAGTCAATATCAGGTCTGGCATTACCTTTACCCCACTTCAGCACCGTTTCTATACTCGGCAAAAATGTTGCGCCAGCGGGTGCAGGAGACACGCATGATGCTGGATCCTGGACAGCGGCATCCTGCCTCGCAACGCATGGAAGTTGTGGCCCACAGCATGGGCGGACTCATCACTCGGACGCTCGTTACCGACTCAGGAGAGACCGCCTGGGACACCGTTTTCCGAGTACCACCACAGGCCTTGAAAGGAAGCAAAGAAGATATTGCCGAAGTCACTGACATTCTGCACTGGAAAGCCCGGAAGGACGTGAAGCGCATCATTTTCGTAGCTGTGCCGCATCGCGGCAGTAACATGTCCGGCGGCCTCGTCGGCCGTATTGGTGATTCCCTGGTGGGACTGCCAAAGAACTTCACCTCGCTATACGCCAGGCTTAACCGGGACAATCCAGAGGCATTGCAACCGGCATTCCGGGATTCGCTCTCCAAGGGAAAACTGTCCAGCATCGATACCCTATCCCCCAAGCACCCTATCTTTGCCATCATGAATCGCCTGCCCTTCGCGCGGGATGTGGAAGTTCACAGTATCATTGGTGATCGCGGCAAGAAAGGTTCGCTGGAACAGAGCAGCGACGGAGTTGTGCCCTACAGTAGCAGCCACCTCGATCAGGCAAAATCTGAACTCGTGGTGCCCGCAGGCCATGGGGCGTATAAACATCCGTATTCGGTGGCGGAGATATTGCGGATTCTGGGTCGAGGATAGATCTGTCAAAAATTTAGATGCACGCAGCATCAGATTGCAAATCCATGTCCTTTAGGTTTAGCTAAGGGCTATGAGGCTTGTTTTAGCTCGGCTAATCCCCTTCGTATTAATGTCGTCAATTTGCATGGCCGACAATTCGGCAATCGTGGCCAAAGGGAAATTGGATGCGGTCTTAAAAGTGCTGCCGTCGATTCACTGGTATGCCGGAGACGCTTGCCTACGGGAAACCACAAAAGGAAATTTCGACGGACAGGCACAGTCGCATGACGAGTTCATCAAGCTTAATAAGGCCGTAGTGGATAAGCTCTTCAGACAGCCAGAAAATGGTGAGGGCGCTCCCGCGGCCATTGTAAATCTGATCGATCCCGAAGCGCCCGGCGAATACTGGCAGTTCACGCTCGTTTATGACAAAGATCGGTGGACTATACTCAAAGCGAAAAAGCACCTTGGCACCCTTGTGTTAGATCTCATGAGAGCGGATCCCACTATGGGATCTATGCAACCTTACTACAAGAAAGCGATGGATGCATTTGCCGAAGGCAAAGATTTCCGAAAGCTTTTCACTCAGCCTGAAAAAAAGTAATCCTTCTGCGCAAGCTCCATACTATTAGACTGATGGTTCTGGCAACATCAGAACGTCATCCTCCTTCCCGCGACCTTCTGGGTGGCGGTCATCTTTAGTCTTGTTCGAAGCGCGGCGGAGGCGCCACGAGATAACGTCATCGAAGAGCGAATAGAACACGGGGGTCGCCAGCAAGGTCAGCAACAGGGAGAACGTCTGCCCCCCGATGATGACACCGGAGATGGTCGTGTTCATGGAGGCGCCGATGCCTTTGGCGAAAATCATGGGGATCATGCCCGCAACAAAAGCGACAGTGGTCATGAGAATAGGCCGCAGACGATCACGATTGGCCTGAAGGATGGCTTCCAGCCGTGGCAGGCCACGGGCGCGCAGTTGATTGATGTGATCGATCTGCAGGATGCCGTTCTTCTTCACCATGCCGAAGAGTACCAGAACACCGAGCATGGAAAAGATATTGAGCGACTCATTAAATAGGATCAGCGAAAGCATGGCAAACGGCAGCGTGAGCGGCAGGGCCAGCAAAATGGTGAAGGGATGCAGCCAAGACTCAAACTGAGCGGCGAGCACCAAATACATGAATAGTGCGGACATCAGCATGGCAGTGAGGAAAGCGGTCGCAGTACGCTTCATTTCTTTGGAGCGGCCCACGGCCCCCGTCTCATAGTCGCTCGGAAGATTTTGCTTTTTCACGATCGCGTCCATGGCGGCGAAGATATCGCTTTCACCATAACCGGGTGCGTTGTTCGCCGTGATGGTGATCTGGCGACGGCGATCCGAGCGATTGATCTGCGAAGGGCCATCACGGTGTTCCAACCTGACAAGATTGGACAGCGGAACTGGGCCATTCTTGGCGGATGGCACGGTCAGCAGACCTAGAGCCTCCTCGCGATCGCGATACTTTACATCAGCGCGTAGGAACACATCGTACTGCTCACCGTTCTCGGTGAAGGAGGAAACATCATCCCCACCCACCAGGAGACGCACGGCGGAAGAAAGATCGGCGATGTTCACCCCCATCTTCCCGGCTTTGCTGCGGTCCACAATGGCGGTAAGTTCAGGTTTGCCGCTAATAAGAGTCGTATCCACATCCCGAATGCCAGGGATCTTTCGGATTTCCACAAGGGCGGCGTCCGCGGCCGCGGTGATACGCTTCAAGTCGGGGCCGGCAAGGATGTATTGAATGTTCGCGCTGGATTGGCCCGTGCTGAAAGCCGGGACAAGCGTCACGGTCATGCGGTAGTCTGCGGGATACTTCGGCACGATCTGCGTGCGCACGCTATCCATAACCGCCTCTTGCGACAAGGGCCGCTGCTTCGGATCCACCAGTCGCACATAGATGCTGGCAGCATTAGGCGTGCGCTGATCATTGTCGCCAATGGTCATGAGGGTGTACTCCACGCCCGGAATAGTCTCGCGAATATCCCGCGCTACACGCTCCGCCGTGATGTCAGTGACAGCCAGACTGGAGCCTTCCGGCGTGCGGAGAGACACCTGGAACTGCGCCTCTTCTGTGGCTGGCAAAAGAGACTTCTGCACACGCTGCATGAGAGCGCCGGTCGAGGCTAGTACACCGATGCAAGCGGTCACCACCACCCAGCGATGCCGCATGGAAAAGCGAAGTAAACGCATGTAAACAGCCTCCAACGGACGGTAAAAGACATCTACCAGTCGGGCCATACCGCGCTCGATCCAGTTAGGCCGTTTGATCTTGAGCATCCGTGCGGAAAGCATTGGCGCGAGGGTGAAGCTAACAAGCAGTGAGATCGCGATGGCAAAGGCCATCGTCAACCCGAAGCTGCTCATGAAGCGACCCACCATGCCGCTCAGGAACGCGATGGGGATGAAGACTGCGAGCAGGGACAGAGTGGTGGCCATAACGGCGAGACCGATTTCCCGTGTGCCGTCGATGGCGGCATCGTGCGCGGACTTTTTCTTTTCCTCCAAGTGCTTGAAGATGTTTTCCACCACGATGATAGCGTCATCAATGACGATGCCGACGGCCAGGGCAAGCGCCACAAGGCTGATCATGTTCAGCGTAACATTCGTCATCCACATCAGTCCAAAGGTGGCGATGATCGAAGTCGGAATGGCCAATGCCGAAATGATGGTGGCGCGTCCGTTCCCGAGGAAGAACAAGACAACCAATGCCGCCAACACTGAACCAAGGACAAGGTGTTCTTTCACGGCATGCACGCTGGTGCGGATAACCAGGGAATTGTCCCGTACGATCTCGATGCGGTAGCCTGCGGGCAATCGCTCTCGGAGAGTATCCAGACGCTCCTTAATCGCATCCACCACAGCGATGGTGTTCTCCCCCGACTGCTTCCGGATGGAAAGCACCACAGTGGGCACGCCATTTCGACGGGCACTGCTTTCCGCGTCCTCTGCTCCATCTTCCACACGTGCGACATCACTCAACCGAACCAATCCGCCATCCTGATCTCTCACCACCAGACGCGCCATCGCTTCGACACTCTCGAATTTGCCTTCCACGCGCATGCCGGATTCCTTGGCCGCGCCCTGCACGGTCCCGGCGGGAATCTGCACGTTCTGCTGTTGCAGAGCGCGCTCCACATCCGTGGCAGTGAGATTGAAGGCGCGCAGCCTCACCGGGTCGAGCCAAATGTTCACCTGGCGCTTGCGCCCACCCAACATGGTGACCTGACCAACGCCCGGGCTGCTTTCCAACTGACGGCGCAACACTTTGTCGGCATATTCAGTGATCTCCCTTACCGGCTGATCTGCGATGACGGCTACATTGAGCACCGGCGCAGCATCCGCATCAATGCGCTCCACGCGTGGTGATTCCGCAGATTTTGGGAGGTCATTAAGAATCCGGTTCACGCGATCCCGCACCTCTTGCGCGGCCTCCGCACCATCCTTCTCCAGAAGAAACGCGATCATCACCTGGGAGATGCCCTCGCTGGAAGTGGAGTGGAGTTCGTCGATACCGCTGACCGTATTGACGGCTTCCTCAATGCGGTTCGTGAGTTCCGTTTCCACTTCCTGCGGCGAAGCTCCCGGCATCATGGTCGTGACGACTACCGTGGGAAAATCCACTTTGGGAAACAGATCCACGGGGAGTCGGGTGTAACCCAACACCCCGATGACTACGAAGACCAACACGAGCACCGTGGCGAAGACGGGCCGCTTCACAGATATAGCTGCAAGCCACTGCATGAGATTGTTTTGGGGTAAATACTTGTTAGAGGCTAGGGGCGAGTGCGACCTTCATGCCATCGGTAGCGTCTATGCCAGGGGAGAGCAGCACGACCTCACCGGCGGAAACGCCCTGACGGATTTCCACGTGGTCCTCCTTCTGTTCCCCTATCTCCACGAGACGCTCCTCGACTGCGCCATCCTTGACGACGAAAACTTTGTGCACCCGTCCGTCTGCTCGTAGTGCTGCGACAGGCAGCATAAGGCTCCGTTGTTCAGCCAATGCAAGTCGCCCTTCGGCAAACATGCCGGGTTTCAATCGACCATCCGCATTGGGCAGAACGGCCTCAATCACCAAGTCCCGAGTGGACTCGCGAAGAGCCGCACCGAGATACTTCACCGTTCCATTGAAAGTGGCACTGGGAAAGGCTGGGACGGTGAAGGACACCAACTGGCCTTCAGACACTTGGCCCACATCCGTTTCCGGCACGTCAATGATCAGGCGCAGATCCTTCGCCGCAACCAGACGAGCCACGCCCGTGCTACTGGTAATAAACTCCCCCACCTCAGTCAGACGCTCCACCACTACGCCAGTGAAGGGCGCTCGCAGTTCAGTATCGCTCAAGGCTTTCTTTGCAGTGTCTCGTCGGGCACTAGCCGCAGCCACCGCAGACTCCGTGCTGGATCGATTTAGTTTCAACCGCTCGAACTCCAACGCAGAGATGGCGTTCGATTTGGCCATCGACTGATTACGTGTGAGTTCATCGCGAGCCCAATCGGCCTTCAAATTAGCCTCGGTCAGAGCCGCTTCAGCCTCACGCAATGCCAGGGTTGCGGCGCGGTTGTCCAGCTTCAAAACGACGTCCCCTTCTTTGACTACGCTCCCGCGCTCAATCGGCGCCGCTACGACTTTACCCGCGACATCCGCTGCGAGCATGGCTTCCTTTGCACCCCTTAACTCGCCAGTGAAATAGAGATATCGAGGGACCGAGCCTTCCGCCACCGTACAAGTGGCAATCGGCACGGCCGCCCTCTGCGAAGTTGGATTTTCCGTTGCCACTTGAGCTAGCGGCGCGGCCTCGGAAGATGAAGCCGCCGAGGTGGAAGGACCGCCACCATTTTGGGGGGAGCAAGCCGAAGCAACAAAGAGCGTCAGGCAAAGGGTTAACCATTGAGAAAGGGGGGCTTTCACGTTCATGAATTCAGAAAGATTTTTGACTCAAGGGTGCGAGACTGATTGGCGCGGCTCCAACCCCGCAGCATAAATTTCGGAGCAAGTAGAGATGAAATCCTCAGGTGTTGAGGACTCGACACAAAAGCCTGCGGTGTGACGCAGCATGCCACTGAAAAGAGTGTCCATGAATGCCTGAGCGGCAGTCGTGAGATCCAGGTCTTCTCGCACTTTGCCTGCGCTGCGGGCAGATTCGAGATGGGCGACAAACTTCATGTGCAGAGGCCGGGCA
Source organism: Phragmitibacter sp. (assembly GCA_965284365.1). Classification (GTDB taxonomy): domain Bacteria; phylum Verrucomicrobiota; class Verrucomicrobiia; order Verrucomicrobiales; family Verrucomicrobiaceae; genus Phragmitibacter. Next base: position 3,601,805 of record OZ260079.1, on the reverse strand, counting down.
GCATCATGAATGATCTTCCGCGCATGCTCCGGATGACGTCGCGCCTCGGCGATCATCACCCTGATAAAGGTCTCGCTGCCTGCCAGTAGAGCATAGTAGCGTTCGGCGAAGCGGTGCAGATTGTCCCGAAGACTCGCCGTCCCGCTCCACTTCGCATCATCCGCTTGGGGATAGTTTTCGCTGACAGCCGTGGCGACTAACGTAGAAAGCAATGCACCTAGCAGTCCCTCTTTTGAACCGAACAGTCTGAATAGCGTTACCTCGTTTACCTCCGCCTCCTTGGCAATGCCGCGTGTGGTAGCTCCATGGAGGCCTTCACGTGAGAAGATGATAAGCGCTGCACGGAGCAGACGGTCATGGGCGGAGGGTGCCTTCGTGGGTAGTGGTAAAAGGTCGAGCATCAGAATGCAAGTGATGCTTACATAGTAAATGCAAGCACTTGCTTGCGTCAAGCCCAATTGCACCGCTTTATTGAAATGAGAGATGTCTCTGCGGCCTGCGAATCAGTTGGAATCTGATCTATTTAATCCGAAAGGACTGCAGCTCCTAGCCCCTAGCCCTCACGGTCCGTGCTCCAAGCAGCTTCTACTTCGAAAACCGTCTATTTGCGGCAGGTCTGAGGTAAAAATTGGCTCCTGAGGTAGGGATCGAACCTACGACATGGTGGTTAACAGCCACCCGCTCTACCGCTGAGCTACTCAGGAATTACGGTTCAACCGGTTTCGGTTGGGGTTAGCAATCTAGCACGAAACGCGATGTTGCAAGGCAATTTTCGGCCTTACGCCGCAAAAAGTTGAGGCTCTTTTAGGCCAAAGAAACAGGGCATGCCACTCTCGCGGTCATGCCCTGTGATTACAATTTGCTCCGACTATCAAATCATCATTTAGATCCCTGTGCTCATACCAGGACGACGGCGGCGCATGATGAGTGCGGCGATGCCGAAGCCCAGCAGCAGGAAGCGGCTCGGTTCGGGAATGACACCCACGACCACGATTAGGCCGCTGGTCAGGAATTGTGAAGTATCCCAGGATTTGCCGGCACCCAGTGTAGGGAGGATCATATCCACCCCAGCCCCACCTGTGCCACCGGGTCGGACATTTCCGCCCGTGTCAAATCCTGTTGAAGTTATCGAAGCCCAGTCAATGAGGTTAAATACGGAACCAACGTTAAAGTCTGTCGTGCCACCGGTGTAGGCAACGTTGATCAGAGAATCGGCGCCGATGGTCAGCGCACCGCCTACGGTCAGTTTGTCATAACCAACCGCTGCAGCATTAGCGTAGCTCGTAACAATAGCCGCCATGGCGGCCGTGTAGGCCCCGCTTCCAGGTGTCTGCAAGGAATTGGGATCACTATAAACGGAGGTGGTCGACTGCAACTGGAACTGGATCGACGAGCCCGCGGCGCTGGCGACCACGGCACCACTGATGGTCAAGGTGCCTGTTGCATTGCCAGCGCTGTCGCCAGGTTTGATCAGACTTCCAGTTCCAACCAGCGTCGTCGTGCCCACACCTGTCACCGTCCCGGTACCCGCCAAGGTGGAATTGGTCCCCACCGTAGTAGCACCGGAGCTGCCAGTGGTGCCTACACCGGCGATCCCGACTTGGAGCACCCCTGCGTTGATGGTTGTTCCACCGGTGTAGGAGCTGTTCGTGGTGTTATTAAGCACCATCGTCCCCGCACCATTTTTCACAACGCTGCTGGCCGCCTGTTGTGAAATCTTTGCCGTAATCGTGAGATCAGCGACCGCATTGGTGCTGTCTCCCACGTTAAAGGCACGAGCCACACCCGTATTTCCCAAGATGAGCCCTGATGTCGATCCAGCCCCGGTCCCACTAATGGTGGAACCCAGGGGATTGTTAGTCGCATCGTAGGTTACTGCACCCGCCAAAGTCATATGCCCCGTGCCGAGGGTGACATTGTTCGTGCTTGTCGCTGTCGCCCCCACCCCACCGAAGGTGATCGAATTGACCACGTTGTTGTTGGCCAATGCACTTCCCGTGAAATTATTGATGTCCAGCGCAGAAGTCGTTCCGACCGTGTTGTTGATCACGATGGCACTTTGGAAGTTGATCGCCTGATTGATACCGTAACGCAGATTACCGTCATTAATGGTAGTCACACCGGTGTAGGTGTTTGTCTGAGTTAGCGTCGCAGTGGCAGCACCAGCCTTGGTGAGGTTCAGGACGTTGTTCCTGGTAGGAGTGCTGATTGCCGTATAGATATCAGGCGTTGTGCCGTTCTGGAAGAGTACATCCCAATTTGCATTAATCGTCTGATTGACCCTCAGGGTTCCGGCATCATTAGAGGCGTTTTCAATGATAATTCCCCGAGCGGCTGCACCCGTGCCTGCCGTCACTGCGCCACCTGCATCCACCGTGAGATTCCCAATGGAGAGAGTGTGACCCGCCACTTGGAACGTGGCGTTATTCCGAATGGTAAGGTCATTCGCAATGGACATAACCGTGGTGGCTCCGCTAGGACCGCCGATGCGCACGGTATGGCCAGCGGCTGCGGTATTGGTCGCATTGCCGGTGGTCAGGTCTCCTGTCCAGGTGGAATTGTCACCGTTAAGCTCAAAGATGGCATTTACCGTGTTGGCTCCGCCCACCACCATTTCCACGACTGTGGTGAGGTTGCCTGCGCCGCTGACATTGCCGTCCAGAGCCACGATGCGGTTTCTGCCCGTTTGGTCAGATCCCCATGGATTGGCCGCATTGTTGGTTAGCGTGACATTTGAAGTGCTGTCACGGTAGACAAGACTTAGATCATCCTGCAATGCGATGTCACCACTGTAGGTGTAGCGATCATTATTCCAGCCGCTGTTGTAAGAGACAGTCGAGCCCGAGGGCGTTCCACCAGTCGCAAGGACGGCGCTCAGAGTGATCACATTGGTTTGATAGTTCACCGCCGTGATAAATGTTCCTGCCGGGATGCCGGTCCCGCTCACTGCCATCCCAGTGAAAACATTGGCGGTGGTAGACAGCGTAATCGTGTTGGCGCCAGCGGCCGAAGCAGCGGTCGCGGTTCCAAGAAGTTGAATGTCATTAACCGCGCCGATTTCCTTGATTTGCTGGGTTGCACTTCCCTCCGCACGCACCGTGATGTCATGCGTGATCTCATATTCTGTGGTGAAAGCCGATCCCGTCGTGCGCGACTGGAGATACACCCCTGCCGTTCCGGCTGCAGCAGCGGTGTTGTCACCAAGTGTCACCGTGGTTCCTTCGCCAAGAACACTTCCCTGACTGCGACCGATCACCTTGCCGTTATTGATCGTCCAGTTGCCGGTGTACTCTGAGTTATTCTCATAGAGCATGACGGTGCCAGCACCGTTTTTGGTGAGATTGCCTGTGCCTTTCACATAGGCAGCATTCACATTCAAACGAAGTGTGCCTGCCTGCACATTGAGCGTGCTTGCTTGATTGACACTGATAACACCGTCAAGCGTGCCATCCACATGACTTGCCGTGGTCCCGAGCGTACCACCGTCCAGCGTGATCCACTCATTAGTGCCGTTCACGTAACTTCCGGTGATCTGCAGTTCCAAGGTAGCGCCAGCCGATACCACGGTGCTGTCAATGGTGGAGTCGTTGCTTCCGAGGATGCCGGAATTGTCAGCGGCAATGTTCAACTGCAATGTCCCGGCCTTCACTTCGGTGATACCGTAATAAGCATTCCAGTTTGTGGCATTTTCCGCTACAGAATTGGTCAGGATGAGGCGTCCATTTCCTTCCTTAATGAAATCCCCAACACCATAATTGGCGTCAAGCTGATTAGACGAAATATTTGCAGCGACGATGCTCTCCTCCGATTGGATCACGCCAGTATAGGTCAGGGTTGTGCCAGCATTGGTGATTTCGATATAACCACCATTGCCGCCCAAGGTGATGCCGCGGTTGGCGTTCAGGCTAATGGCACCCAAGCTGGTTGTGGTTGGATTGGTGTCAGCCGCGAAACGCAGACGTCCGCCATTCAGGTGGATACTATCCGTGACGGCCAGGCCCGGAGCAACACCGAGGCTGGCTTCCGAACTGATCCACAAAGTTCCAACGGTGGGCAGGCCATTGAGATCAAGACCGGACCCACTCACATAGGTTTTCCCCGTGTAGCCACCCGCAGTGCTGTTCGTCACATTTTGCAGATGTGTCACGCCAGGTCCAGATATGACCAGGTTCAAGGGGTCGGTGGCCGTGCCCGCACTGGTGGCAGCATTATTGATGATCCTGGAAGTGATCGTAAGAGTGCCGCTGGTGTTATAATTCAGGATGATAAGATCACGCGAAGTATAGGTCACCGCACGCTGATCATATGGCGCAGCCATGGTCGCTTCAGAGAAATAGACGCTGCGATAAGCCGAGGTAAGGGTCCCCCCGCTGATCGTCTGATTCGCGGACTGCGTATTTGAAACGAGGATGCTGCCACCATCACGTTGAGTGTCACCGTCGGCGTCTGTGCCAAGCACCAAATTGGTAGTACCCAAATTCAGCGTGTTATTGACCGTATTATTGGCGGCGAAGCGAATGGCGCGCACGCCCCAAAGAGTGGTGCCTTGTCCGGGACTTCCGGAGAGCGTGCCGGTAAACCCTGTGGTCCCACCCAGTTCGCTATCGGTCATGTAGCCAGTGCCAAAGCCGGAGTCCTGACCATTGCTGGGATTATCGATACTCGCATAGTCGTCCCACAACGACACATTGTTAAGATGCTGATACCAGTCACCGTTAGAGGCCGCGCCGCTCGTATCCGTGATTAACGTCAGTTCGCCATCTTGCGTCAGCGTGGCAAAATCCGTATAGGTGTTGAACGTCGATGCATCACGGAACGTCACCGTCATATATGGGACGATCTGGTCATAGCCCAGTGTATTGTTGACATAGCCTATGGACGGAGCGTTTTCACTGAGATAGACCCTGAGGCCTGCGGTGCCGGTTGAATCATAAGATACGTTCAAGGTACCCCCTGCGTAGCGATCTGGCTCCCTCCAGGTTGTCCCGTTGCCTCCCGAAGCAGTAGTATTGACCATGCCCAAGTTGAGAATGACCTGATTTCCCGATCCACCCGGGGCGCTGATGGTCGAATTCCCAGCCCGGAGAGAAAACGTGCCGCGGAAGTTTTCAGTCATGCTCGATGCACTAATGTTCTGAAGCTGCAGTTCGCCACCAGCCAAAGTGAGCTGATAGGCAGCGGTCGCGCCGCCACCACTTACACGCGAAGTTCGAGTAGTGTTGCCGTAATAGAGCATGAGGCGCCCACCAAAGACATTGATGCCACCGTCCAGATCACTTGCGCCTGCGGTCGAACCACTCAAGATGGTCATCCCGCGGCCCACCTTGGTGAGTGCACCGACTTCGTTGTTGAGGTTAAAGCCGCCATCGTCGGTAAACCTCATCCGGATGTCCGTCACACCACCAGCAGCTTGGTAGAGACGCGTTTCCGCAAAATTTGAAGTTTTCTGAATGGTGATCGCGTTATTGATCGCCACACCCGCGCCGGTGACATTATTGCTTAAGGTAACAACATTTCCATTGATAGCAGTCACCGTCGTTCCTGCGGGAATATTAGTTCCCGTAACGGTGGCACCCACCGTTACACCTGCCAGATTATACACTGTGATTTGATTGCCGCTTCCCGTTGTTGCCGAAGCGAGGAAGATGCCGCCTTGCGTAGTACTTGGGAACGAGATGGCGGCGGCCGCTGCGATAGCAGCCGTGGTTTTGGCGCTGAGAGTGACTGTATTGGTAGCGGTATTGATGGCGACAATGACGGTGCCCGCAGGAATGCCTGTGGCACTGACACCCATACCCACCTGCAGGCCAGTAGTGCTGGTCAAAACCATCGTAAATGAGCCGCTCGCCACCCCGCCCGCGCCTACGGTAAAGTTCGTCGATGCGCTGATCGGATTCATGTCATAACTCCCGCGACCATCTCCAAAAGTAACGCGATCTACCCCTACGATTTGGCCGGTCACATTGCTGATCACATTCGCAGCTCCCGTGGTCGTCTCGGCGCCAATAATGCCTATCGTCTTGGAGGAATACGCTACGTTGTTCTCACCATAGCTGAAGCTGCTGGAGCGGTAGGAGGTTCCCGTTTTTGTCATCAGCAGCGCTGACACCGTGCCCGCACGGTCAATGTTGCCACCATCATTTTGCCGAATGATGGTCGTGTTGGTCAGACCACCACCACCGGCTTCCAGTTGCACACCAGCCGCCACGTCTTCCAGCAGTGCCGCACTCAGGGTGATGGTATTGGTCGTCGTGTCAATCGCTGCAACCGTCACGCCTACATCAATGCCTTGACCGGTGACCACGCTGCCCACGCTGAGGGTAGCAATGGACGAGGCCGACAGCACCAGGCGGAACGACCCAAATTGGGCGTTTTCCACCACCGAAATCAGGGTTCCCAGGCCTGCATTGCTGCCGTAATCACTGGCGATGTGCACATAGCCGGAGCGTAAATCCACAATTCCGTTTACCGAACTCATGTCGCTAAGGAAGACGTTAAAGTCACTGTTGGTAGGAACGGTGGTGCCGGAGTAACCGCGAAAATACGTATTGAGTTTCTGTTGGTTCCCTACTGCGCCGGAGAAATCTTCATCAAAAATGGAGCCATTGACGGTGATGATGCCGCCCTTGTCAGTAGTATTGCTTGTGGAGTTGGTAAAAATCAGGCCCCGGCCGGATTGGTTGGAATAGGAGGGGTCAACATTGGTTCCGCCGATAGCGCCACTGGCCCCGGTGACATCGCCATTGATAACCAAGACCCCATTGCCCGCCGCTTGGAAAGTTAGGTTGTTGTTCTGCCCAGTCTCGAACAGAGGGTTGAGATAAACATTCCCGTCCCAGGTATTGACCTGATCGATGGACTGAAAGGTCGGACTCGCACCGCTCGCCAGATTCAGCCGCAATTCCTCATCTCCTACATTAATGCCGCTGTTCAGAGACAGCGCTGTGCCGTTCACCACGGTGCCATTGTTGGAACCGGCAACTCCCAAGCCTGTGTGCGTGTAGATGCGTGTCTCTCCGGAATTGATCGTGGTGACGCCCGTGTAAGTATTTTGACCATAAAGTTCGAGTAATGATCCGCCGCCTTTAGTCAACCCACCACTTCCATTAATATCGGAACGGATTGTCACGTTCGCATTCAAATACAAAATGGCTTCTCTCGTGCCAAAATTCATGTCGCCGCCATTGAAGGTAGCAGCGGCATTAAACAGCATCATTCCTGAGCCATCCACCGCCACCGTAGTCGCCGTTGCGGCACTCGCCCCCACGTGCAAAACATTTTGATCGGAAATCGTGATGATCCCGCTGCCGTTTTGCAGCCAGGAGTTTACCGCATAATCTCCATCCAACGTCCCAAGGCCTGCGGAAGAACCATTTAACAGAAGATTCACATTGCCGGTGATGAACGCATTATTATCCCGCGTTTCCGAGCCCCCGCTGTTCATGTTCCCTGTGGCCGAACCAAAGTCATTGATAGCGGAAGTGGTGGCAAAGTCTGTCGTACTAGTAGAATTCAGCACACGAAGGAAGCCTCCTTCCACTGTGACAAATTGATTAAGCGCATTGTTGTTGATACCGCCAATAGCACCGATAAGGATCTTTGTATCAACCGTGCCGACTGAACCATCTCCAGCGAGCCAGCCATTGGTGTTGGCAATATTGACACGAGAACCATCCGCTATTCCCACCCCGTCGCTAAAGCCAATCGCGGCTGAGTTAGCTGTCTCACGGAATCCCAAGATTCCCCCCTGTTGATGGGTGTAGCTGGTGAAATTCATCGTGACGATGCCGTCGCGGATATTGCTCGTAGCACCGCCGCCATCCGTATGGTCGATGGTGATAAGTCCAAAGCCAGAGTTGGCAATCAGGTCGCCCAGATTCGCGTTAGAGGCCGTGCCATTGGTATTGCTACGCCGGATAGTCAAACTGCCGCCCTTGGTGAGGATGAGGTCTGCCCCCAGGCTCACTCGGTTGTTCACCACTTGAGTGGAATCGTCCCATAACAAAGTGCCACCGGTTGACAATTTGACGGCGCTGGTGCCAGAGAGTGCCCCGCTGGCCCCCGTCAGGCTCAGGGTGGCCCGAGCGACCAGGGTTTCACCCGTGTAGGTGTTGTTTCCGGTGAAGGTGAGATTATTTGAGCCACTTTTCCAGAATGAGACCAAGCCCGTGCCGGCAGCGCCATTGATAATTTGGCCGCCGAAAAAAGTGGTCACATTAGCGGCACCAGCGTTGTTTTCCCCAAAAAGAAGCACTGATGTTGTATTTGCCGCGGTATTCGTAATGGTTCCCAGGACCGGCAGCGCCAGCGTACCGGCGCCATTGGACATATCCGTGATACCATTTATGCCTTCACTACGGCCATTCAAATCAAGAACAGAGGCATTGCTCTGGAAGGAAACATTTGCCGTAAAGGCAATCTGATCCACCCAATTGGCCACCGGCACACTGCCGCTATTGATGGCAAATGTCCCATCGATCTGCGCGACGCCCCCTGAGTTGATCAGCAACTGCGTCCCGATGGCGCGCACCGTAGCCGAGCTGGTTTTCGCTAAAATGAGCGTGCCCGCACTCACACGCACCCTGCTGGCACTGTTATCCACCGTTCCGCCGAGGGTCAGTGTTTCCGTCCCCTGCTTGATCAATTGCGAGCCCACGGCCGCCCCACTCATGTTCAGTTGCCCGTTGAATACGTCGGCGATGTTATCGCCGCCGATTGTCAATGTCGCCGTGCCAGCCGTCGACCGTATGATCGTGGTGGTCGCTGTGGAATTCAGGCCCGTAAACGTCAGATTCTGTGCGGCGGTACCATTGAAACTCAGAATGGAACTGAAGTTCAAGGCGAGACGGGCGCCTGCTGCCGCCAATGAACTGCTTAGAACCACGGAGTTATTGGTGCCATTCCAGATATTCAAAATACCGCCATTCAGCGTGAGGGTATTATGCGTGGCATCCCCGTTGAGTGTCGTAGTGCCAAGGCCGTTGCCATTTTGAAGATTCAAGACGGCGGTGGAACTGCCGTTCATGAAAATCCGGTCAATGTCGATGTTCACGTTGCTGGCACCCCCGTTTACACCGAAATTTGTGGTGCCACCTGTAATAACCAAAGACCCCAGCAAACTCGTAAAGTTTGTAGTGGCTGCGCTGGTCGTTGAACCAATGTTCAACGTACCGCTTACCACCGAGACCGGGCGTGATATCGTATTGCTGACGCCAGCGATATTCATCGTGCCGCCGTTTTGGATGATTTCAGTCCCCACGTCAGCCCCCCCGGATCCATTATCGTTCCCCATGAAGAGGTTGCCGGTGATATTGAGTGTCCCGCCGCCAACCTTGTTGAGGAACTCTTCCGTGGCAGCCGACCCCCCAATGGTGACCGGTCCTCCCAGCGTCAGCGTGCCGGAAGAGATGTTTGCATCCAGACGGTCCCGGATGATAACTCCTACACTAATGACATCCGGCTGACCCGTTGATTTGTTCAACTGAGCCGTAGAAGTCGAGTAATTGAAGGTGATCGTACCAGTGCCACTGATGGTGTACGGGTTATCCGCAGTCGGGGCATTGGGATCTCCAATATTCAGGATGCCCAAAGTAATCCCGCTATTGAGCGTAATGGTCCTGGGCGCTGTGATGTTAAAATTCACGTTCGCGACCGACAGCACCGAGTTGGGCGACCCGTTGGACCAGTTGCCCGGCGTGAACCAATCTCCGTTCGCATCTACTGCCCAACTAGTCGACTGAGCGGATGACCGGCTGGAAAATACTAACGAAAAAAACGAAATGCTGAGAACCAGCACCCAAAGGGCATTTCCGCCAAACCTAGGCGTAATTTCGCGTCCCTGACAACCAGGAGCCAGCGACTTGACTCGCTCACAGCGAGTAGCGATGCGATTTAAAATATTCATTTTAAGCTAGATTGGGGGTGATGAAATCGGGCTTGAGATGGGTCAAGGGCGGTACAGAGTCATCCGGGCATTAAAGGGATCAATCTGTATAGTGTAAAAATTGGTAACCTTCGACGCGTCGTTGGTTGCTTCGAGGTCCGATACGATTGTGAAAAACCACTTCTCGTCAATATTCAGGCTCGTTGTCTCCGGATAGATAATAAACGAACGAAAATCATCCTCGGTTGGTAAATGATACTCTTCAAATGAATCTCCCCTCCGGACATAGGTTTTTACCGCGGTATCGCCGCTGCTTCTGCTTTCGGGGAGTTCCGTGATCAGAGTGGATAGTGCTGCATTTTCAGAAATCACGTAACCACCAGGAAGATTTTCCAGCGACCGTCGCGCCAGGGCAATAGGTGCGTCAAGCGCTTTCATTTCGCCAAAACTTGCGGTTCCAGTCCTTGGATCATGCTCTCCTTGCTGATAATATTCAAGCACGAGCATGCTCCGGAAATATCCCCCACCCGACCCCGAATCAACTCCGTCCGTAGCCTGCCGGTACAGGCGGATCTCGATGGGTCGACCCGTAGCCACCGCCCTCTGCTGAGCCTCGGATAGGAGTCCAGCGAACTGATCCCCTGCCTGCGACATTCTTGATCCCGTAATGGAGCCTAGAAAAGCCGGGGCGGAGACAGCCAGCAGCAAACTGATGACTGCGATGACCACCAGCATTTCTACGAGTGTAAAGCCATCACGCTTTGAAGCAGCCGCTGAACGGCGGTTATAGAGCAGATTCATCAAAAGGTAGGGTGGTTTGACTGGTTCAGGTTATTGAATCACTCCAGATCTTTCAAAATTAAGTGTTTGTCTTGGACCACTTTGAGGCCCGAATCGGCACCGTTCCGGTGAAGATCCGGAAATTGAGTTTCCGATCGACCAATGCAGCCTCCACTTCCTGTAAATCACTCAGGTAGTCCTCAGCCTTCTTGAACAAGGTATCCTTCAAAACATCCTGTAGAATGGGAGCAGTAGCACTCCCGCCGCCAGTCTCTGCATTGAATTGCTCAGACGCCGCGGAGGCTTCATCTAGAACTACCATCGTCACATCGACCAACGGCGGCAACTGGTAGTCGTTTGCGTCCTGGGTATCTTTAAGTGTTGTACTTTCCCGTGAATCATAGGAGTATTCGGGCGCGATATCAGTTGGCTTTTGGGAGTCATCGCCTACCACCGGCTGCCTCGGAGAAATGACCAGCAGAATCACATTGTTGGCAACAGGCCTGCTGCGATCCGGAAAATTATCATACCAAGCCCAATCGTTCTTTACCTCTTCATAAACGGCGTTGTCCTCCGTGTTGGAGCGGTATTCATAAAGCCGATACCGATAGGCCAGATTGATCGTACGGCCAGCGCCCACACTATCCAGGAACTCGGGACGAAAACTTTGATCGCTGTCATACCGCACAAAAAAGCCACATCCGTTGAGGGTGGAAGGCAGTTTGTATGTTGCAGAAGTACCTAATGGTGCCTGGAAGAAAATCGCATGCCCGGGTGATTCGGCTTGGGTCAACCCCGTCAGCCGTGGCTCCTTCTTGGATGAAGACGGTCCACAGACAAACTGAAGATCCGAATAACGAATGTAGTCTGTCGGCGGATCGGTGATACTTTTAGCAGGCGGAAGAAAAGGATCCTCCTTATTCTTGTACTTGTAGACATAGTAGTTGTTCAGTGTGGCCTGACTCAACGCAAATGCGACATGGTCAAAGGCTCGGCGCCCCTCCCGGAACTGAGATACCTTCGCACTGCTCGTCCGCCATGCTCTTTGCACTGTGGCGATCACATTCGCCACAATCAAAAGAAGAATGGTCAGTACCGTCATGGAGACCAACAATTCCACAAGCGTAAAAGCAGCGGAACTTTTGATCCTGCGTTTCATGATATGTGGCGGCACCTTCGACCAATGTAACGCGTGAGACTGTTTAAACATTTTGTCCTCCTACAGCTACCAAAAAGCTATTTAAAATTGACGGCATACCGTGAACGCACGGAATTCCTGATTGGGCAGCACCTCAATTTCGTCTGGCTTGTCGCTGCTACCAAAACTGACATCTTTTTTGGTGCTATTTGCCACGAAGATCAGCACCCGTCTCAACTCGTCTCTTTCTCCGGAGGCACTGTCACTGTCGCCCTCAGGCATCGATACATCTGCGGTTGATTTCGGAAAGTCATACATGGCCACATAGGTCAAACGCATGTCGAAATTTTCAGTTCCCTCCTCAAGCACGGTGCCCTCGGAATCAAAATACCGGCGCTCCTGCTGATATTCATCTAGCTTATCCCAGCCCGTATCCCCACCAGCCTTCTTCACTCCCCAATCCGCAGATTGGAGTTCATTCAACATCTGCTGATAGATACGGGAAATTGACACCTTGTTACCCGCTTTGCGAAGATTGTCCAATCCCGTAGGCAACGCGCCCAGGATCGTAACGATTCCCAGGGCTGCGATGGCGACGGCAATGGCCACTTCAGCGAGCGTGAAACCTTTAGTGGAACCACTCCGCACGAATGATGGCTTGGATCTTTGCATGTGAAATATCACGGTCGTAATTCTTTAAGGAGTAAATCTTTTCACTTCCAGAACTCTGAAGCGATAGAAGTCCGTTAGAGGCTTGAAGCTGTCCGAACTCACTTTGCCATCCGTAGAGGAAGGATCGGCATAGTCCGGAATGTCCTCATCCGTTGGATCAATGCTCCGTTCGATCAGGCTGGATCCACGATAGTCGCTGAGCACTGTGTCTTTCTCAGGATTATAAATGGCTGGATCAGTCGATCTGGCCTTGCGAAGCGCCTGCACGCGGTAATGGACCCTGAAGGTATTACTTTGCGTGGTAATCTTGCCATACACGTTAGCATACACACGTTCCCGCAAATTGTCACCGGTAATGGCTCTGTCCTCCCAGAATTTTTGCATGTTCGTGGCGGCATAGGCACTACCGCTGCCGCGGCCACCACTCGAATCAGCACCGTTCGTCTGCGTAGCTGTTCCAGTCGCTGCCGTTTTCGTCTTTCGGGGGATAAGATGCATCTCACACATCTGACTGGCGCTGCGGAACAGCCCCACGTTCACCTTGCTGGTCGAGGAGGCAGTCGTCTTAAAGTTGAAGCGATCCTCAAACTGCGCGAGCGTTCCCTGCACCGCCATCTGCTTTGAGGAACTCCTGTATTCCGTCTCAACCAAACGATGCCAGAACTTGGCTCCATCCATGTTAACGCCATTCCTCGAACTAGTTTTGTATTTGTCAAAATTGTACTCAGACCAAGGATAATAATAAGTATAGTTATCCGCATTCGTGGTCGAAGCGTTGAGACTCGGGTACTCCTTGTAAATGCCGGCATGCGCCGTCGGAATGGCCGTCATCATCTCACCCTTCAGAACGGCGTGGAGGCCCGTGGTGCGGCGGATGTAATTCTGGAAAGGTACCATCTGATAGTTGATGTTCACCTTGCCTGCCGTGGAGAACGGCTCACTGATGGCATAAGGCTCCACGATCGGCATCCAGAAGAGATCCAGAATGTAGTGATCTGCGGGATCAACGCCACCCTGGTATCCGGGTGAACCCTCATGCTGGTTCGTGCCATTACCCGGCGGCTTTGTGTGGGGCCGGAACAGCAGAGTCCTCCAGGGGATATTCGCCTTAACACCGGTCGGCAGCGACCCAAACATACCCGGGGAAGGGATGATACGGTTTGGCGTCATAAAGCTTTGGCCACTCTCCGCATCGCGCCAATCACCAGCATTCACGTTCTGCGAGCCCATGTAGGCCGTGGCCAAACGCCTCATCTGATTGTTCACACCATAGTTAGTGATGGACGTCGTGCCTTCATCCGCCTTGTTGATGTACGAACCATCTCTCAAAGTTCCCACACCATTGTCAAAGTCCCCGTATTTTTGCGATGCGACCGCGACGTCATGGGAATAATCTACATCTGGATATTTGCCGAAATAGCTGGCGTTATAAACAAAGCTATCAGGTCGGGACGTCATATTGTCCGCCGGTCCCCTGTCTGCTCCGCCCTCAGTGAAGGCATTGTATCGGGAGAGATTGTGAGCACTGAACGGTGAGTAGTTGGTGGTACCGTCCGGTAACGATTTATCCCCCAGATTGACGACCTTCCGGTGCGTCGTCCATACCTCAGGGCCGACTTCTGCTTTCCCGGCCAACAGCCGGACGTCCCCAGCTTTTGGCACAACAGTATAGGCCACATCCGTCCCCCGCGGATCACGAACGGGATTCCCCGCCGGCTGGGTGTCCGACCACGCTGTGTCGGAATAGGTGTCAGCCGGTTGATCGGCGGCAGGCGTGAAAGGATTGATAAGCTCAGAGTTAGTGTTCCCATTTCGCGAGTCATACGCATAGATGAGGGCGGTCCCGCGCGGCAAACCCCTAAAATTGTCAGCGGCATAATTTCGATTAATCCGGTCCGAGCCACCACCATTGTAGAATCGGCCCAATATACCACGCCGGCTGGTGTGCAGAAGCGATCCCACCGTAGATCCATTAGAGTTGCCTGTCGGCCTCGGTGCCAGAATATAGCCGGTCAGAGAGTTGTATTCACCTCCCGATGTGTTGGTGGGCTTTGACTTTCCTGTAGCCCGGTCAATGGCGCCCCCGTAGTTCATGCACCACCAATGCGGCGCTTGCAAAGGAACCTGCCGGCCCAAGTTGCCATTAGCATCAGTCCACTCCTCCCAGTCTGAACTGAGGATAATCAATTGCGGCACCGGAACATTCTGCGCGAGATCGCTCATTTTGATCCTGTATTTCTGAACTTTCATGTCCTCCCGCATCTCGTGGCCTCGGAAGAGCTCGATCACTACCTCAGAGGACGTATCTGGCGCGCTCATGGTAATCTCAGGCCCCTTCACCGTGAAATAGCTTGAGTTGAAATCATAGTTATGGGTGCCCGTGTGCGGATCGGAGTTATTGCCGACTCCTAACTCATAACCAGGATCTTTGACCGAGCCGAAGCCGCCGCGCACTGCTGGGGAAGACTCCTTCGCGCGCCTACCCTGAGAGAGCGCGAAGGTGTTGACATTGCCACCCCATCCTCGGGCGCTATCAGTATCCCACAATTCGGTTCCCGACCTCCAGAAAACCATATTGGGGAAGATCTGCTGGGTCCGGCTCGCATCCCCAACCACAACTTTATCCAATCCCGAGACCCGGATCGTGAAATCCGGATTCATCTTGTGGAAGCCGGGAGTAACCGTTCCCAATTTTAAAAGCAACTGCGCTTGGACACGCTTTTCATCGGCGGCCAAAGGCACACCCTTCTCCAGCGTCCAATTCCAATTTGTGGCGTCGCACGCAGGGTGGTTGAAGGGACTGTTTGGGTTAGTAATTGGGGCATCAAGCTCAACACCAAAAACATCGGTGCAGGTTGCTGCGGACGGGAATGGCGGGTAATTGGAATACCAGTACTGGATCATCCCGGCTGCCATCGGTTGCCCCGCACCTCCCAGATTTGGGTAAGTGCCTGGCACCTGCCACTTGTCTGGACGGATGAATGGGATGGGCGTCTTGGTTCCATCCGGCAAAGTTACCACATAAGCCTGCGTGTCGATATCGGTTGAAGTCTTCGGCCTAGCCGTTCCTACAACCGCTCCAGAAGCCTCGATCATTTTGACCGCCGTCCGCCCACCGCTCTTCTTGGGCGCTTTCAAGGGGTCAGCGAGGGAACCGTCATTGATCTTCCACCTGGTAACAGGCGTCGTACCACCTGCCCCGTCATCAACATCTTCTGTGCCATCTGGAATCCGGTCTACAAAACTCCCTTTATCCGTGGCGCCATCACCAGTGCAGATAAAATGGAAGCCGACCTCTGTAATCATTGGGAATCGCCCGAAACCCATATAGGCTCCATTTTCATACTGGGAAGGGGTGACGGTCCCGTGCCCCGGGAAGCTTCGACTGGATGCGCGTTCGGGAGTTGATGTCACACCGCTCACTGTTTCCGTGTAACTCGAGCTCGCCCGGTCACGAGTATAGGTATAGCGCGCAACCTTGTTGCCGGGCTTGTTAACCTCATTAAAGGTATAGATCGCGCTATCGTAAATCGCCTTCGACGCAGGCGACATCGTAGTTCCGTCCGGGGCAACCTCGGAACCGTACTTATCACGGTTATAATTAGTGTCGTTCAGAATGGTATCATGCGAAGGACTCAAGAATCCATCATACAAATTCGTGGAGCGCACATAGTCAAAAATCTCCACGAGAATCTGTTTGGCATCCGCTCCATACTTTGACGCAAAGCTCTGACCTCCTGGCATCTTTTCTGACATCAAGCTATACAGGTAGGTCAATAACTTCTGATTGCGATCAATGCCGATGTCATAGGTCGGGCTGTCAGGATTGGCACGGCGGAAGTAATAACTCTTATCTTTTACCTTACCCTCAAGGCTTTGGCCCATGGACGAGCAAAACGCGATAAGCTGGTCATAGCCGGTGCGGTATTTTTGGTAATCTGTGCGTTCCTCATCTGAAATAGGCCATATGGCGACACGGGGGGTACCAAAAAGGGTCGTTTCTGGCATCCGGCTGTTTGCCGTTAGGAAGAACCTGACACGCTCAAGATCTTCAACGTCTTCAAAGATGGCGCCCTCCTCATCGCCTTTTTCGTCCAGCAATTGCGTTTCCTGCCGCACATCGTCTTTCATTTTCCCGGCGAAGAGCAACTCGTCGGGCGACGAGTACAGCCTCTTCTTCATCGCTTCCGTCATATCTTGAAGTTTGTCGTAGTACTCGTTGTCTTTGTATCCGGTGAAGGCATCAGAATACTTCCAATAAGGGATGGTGGCCGATTCAGACCCGCCGCTGCCGATCTTTGGCGCCATGGAATAAAGCGTCCTCTTTACTTTCAGGATACCCTTGTAGGCATTCGAAGCGGGCGACTTGCTATACAGGTCCAAATCCTGATTCGGGAAAAACACGGAACTCAGCGCCACGGAGGCAGGATGCCCAGGATATCTTTGATACTCAAAAGCCGTTGGCTGATAAAACGCCCAATCCAAGTCACGATCATGGATACTGGACGGAACACCCCAATAGGTGGGCTCACTGGCGGTATTGATATTAATCTTGGAGGTTTCATCATCGGCCCAGAAAGCGATGCGGCCCACGATAGGATTTTGAACGCTGGCATTACTTCCATCAGGCGAAGGGATGAAGGTATTGTCCTCATCCAATGCTCCCAAGGTGCCGTCTTTCAGCACGTAGACCCACTCCACCGGCATGGGCAGACGGCCTCTTATATCTTTTGTGTCCTCAGGGTCTACTGTCCCACTAACTACATCAGCCAGATAAAAGAAGCCTTCGACATTAGGCTGACTGGTGCGATCCATGGCTTCTGCCAGTGTCGGGGGATAAGTGGGGGATTTATCCGCAGCGTCGAGTTTACGTACATAGGCCCGTGGATCTATGATCGGGAAAACAATGGAAGGCGTCGCCGTACCAGTCCCACTCGTCGACTTAGCAATCGCTGGTCTCACAATGGGCTCATTCAAATCCACAAAACGCGCCGGAAATTCATCCCACCTTTCCCGGTCGTCATCACTGTCCTCAATCATGTCTTTCTCGTCGTCGCTCTTAACCACCATGGTCGCGCTGGAGTAGAGCCGGTAACCCGCAAAAAAGTTCCCGTTCTGGCTATATTTCCGGACCGCACCAGGCTGCGAGGCCCAGAACTCGATTCCCGAGTTGTCCTTATCTTGCTTCGTCCCTTCCCAAATCTGGCCCATCACAAGATTCACCGACAGATCCGCAAGTTCCCTGGATTGTTCCAAATCCGCGTGTTGACTCGACGACGAATATTCCGTCTGAGACAAAGAAAGCATGGCCACCGTGAGGATGGTCATGATGGCCAACACGGACACGACCGTGATCAGCGCCAGACCGCGCTTGTTTTTGCCGGCTTTAGCATTTTTCTGAGGCGATTTCATAGCGGAATTGGGGCGTGTATTTCAGGCTTTGGAACGATTACAAAGTATTTACCGGAATTCGTCAATACCTTTTCAGGATCGGGCCATAGGATTTCAGCAAGGTCTCCTCCAAAGTTCAAGGAAGACCGACTGCAACACGCGAAAAATCTCCGTCGGCACATCTGCACACTTGGTAGCCCGCGGCCTCGCGGCCCCTGGGCCACACTTGAAAAAAGAGCATCTGGTGCGAAACCTGAACATTCCTCCTCCCCAAAAAAATCGCCTCCCTGGGTTCGCTCTTTCGAAGCTGCACCCAGAGAGGCGTATAAGCTGAACTCGACTTAGGCCCGGCGGCGGCGCATGACCAGGAAGCACAGACCCACCAGCAGGAGCATCATCCGGCCGGGTTCAGGAGCCACCACGGCGATCACACCATAGGTCGTGAATGCACTGGTATCCCAGTAGCCACCTGCGCCGAGACTAGGAAGAACGAAGTCGCCCAGGACGCCGCCATTTACACCACCGGTGCCAGCGTTGAAGTTGCCGGCAAAGGGGGACGTTGTCGCCGTAGCCCAATCGACCAGATAGAAGACATCGCCGATCGAGGTCGCAGGATTGTACCCAGGCCCTGTCACGATGTTAACAAAACCATCGATCGTCAGGGCACCACTCACGTCCAGTAGGTCGCTAGTGCCAGAAGTAGGATTGCGCCAGTTGGCGACCTCACCTGAACCAGCCCCCGTGAGCCACTGATAGGCCGTGGTGGTAGTAGAGACGGCGGCAAACGCCGAGTCAAAGTAGGTTCTGGTTCCCAGCCCGAGTTCAATTACACCCGTTTCAGCCACACTAAGGCTGCCGGTGATGTCCAACGACCCATTGGCTGCCCCAGCGAGATCCCCAGGAGCGATCTTACCAGTCACGTTCACAGTCCCCACCACGGTGCCGGAACCGGCCAGGGTTCCCGTCGCTGCAACCGTCGTAGTCGCGGCTGCGGTGCCGATCGTGCCGACGTCAGCCAAGCCTACCTGCAGAGTGCCTGCATTAACGTTGGTGGCGCCCGTATAGGTGTTGACCCGGTTCGTCACCATCACGCCATCACCTGTCTTGGTAAGGCTGCCACCGCCAGTGATGACGTTCGAGACCGTCAGCGTCGTCGCCGCTGCGGTTTCAAAGCCGCCGCCACTTGCCCCGAGCGTGATGCCACGGTTGGTATCATCAATGGAGAAGGTCGCCGTCGTTTGCAGGCGGCCACCATTCAAAAGGAGATGGTCAGCTACGAAGGCGGCTGGGTTCAAACCGATGTTGTTCTCGCTGGAGATGCTGATCGCACCGCCAGTGACCGTGGTGCGGCCGGCATAGGTGTTGATGCCAGACAGCGTCTGGACACCATTGCCGACCTTGGTGAGGGACAGGGCGTTTGTGCCATTGGTGATCACACCCGCAAAGGTGGTATCGGTGTTATCCGTTCCCGTTGTAAGCGTTTGAGCCGCGCCCGAGTTGGTGATTTGGCCACCGGTTGTGAGCGTGCCACCGGAGAGCGATCCCACAGTCTGTGCAAAGCCTGCCACATCAAAGGAAGCGCCCTGGTTCACGGTGAGAGCCGATCCACTGGTGACGGCATTCGTGGCTCCCAGTCTCAGGCTGCCCTCAGCAACGGTGGTGCTACCGCCGAAATTATTGGTAGCATTGGACAGTATCAGAGTGCCGCGGCCAGACTTCGTGAGGTTGGTTCCGCCCGTCAATTGACCACTGATGGTGGCGGTAACAAGCAGCTCTGCCACATTGATATTGTGCGCGCCAGCAGCGAGCGTCACCGTATTGCTGAGTGTCAAATTATGCTGGCTGAGCGATCCACCGAAGGTGAAGTCACCTGCCACATTGACTAGGTTAGCCAGGGTGCGCCCCGCCGTGCCGGCCATGATGGTGGTTTCATCGCCAATAGTCAGCGCTCCAGTGCCGAGCGGACCGCTGGTCACCGTTCCAGTGGTCGGCGTGCTGCTCGCATCAATAATTAAGGTGCCTTCGGCCAGATTGATACCGGTGGTAAAGGTGCTCGTAGCGTTGTTCAGGATCAAAGCACCTGAACCAGTCTTAGTAATTACCCCACCAGCGCTGGTGATCGCAGCGGAGATGAGCAGATTTTGCGTGGAGGAACCCGAGACGTTGATGACTGGCGCGGCATTACTCAGCACCAGTGAGTAGGTGCCTGTCGGTGAGCCGCCGGAGGTTGGGCTGATGACTGGTGTGAAGCCATAGTTGTCATTCACCGCCGTGATGGCATTGGCCGCCGTCAGAGTGAGTTGATGAGTACCTGTAGTAGCAGATCCGCCGATTTGGACCGTACCGTTGCCGTTGCCGCCCGTATTGTTGAACGTCAGGCTCGCCAGGGAGTTTGTCCCTGTCAGGTTGACGGTGCCGCCACCATTGATCGTGACATTGCTCGTCGCGGCAATCTGACCTTGCTGGGCGTTCATGGTTACCGTTGAGTTGGTCACCACGAGATCTCCAGGGATCGCGATCAACCCAGCTGCCTTTGAAAGGGTCAACGTCCCACCAAGAACATAGGTCGTGCCCGTGTAATCGTTGGAAGATCCGGCCGTTGTAGTCGGATTACCCATCACGACGGCGGCGCCACCGGTCTTCACGAAGTTGGCACTGCCCGTGATCTTCGCGTTGATGTTCAGAGTGTTCTGATTCATGTAAAAATACAGATCAGTGCCTGTGCCGCTCACCGTCGAGGTGGCATCCGCCCCTTGGATCGTCGTGGCTACGTTACCGTTCTGCAGGTAACCCACTCCGAAGTTCAAGGACGATGCCGTGCTCAGCGTGATCGTGTAGGCCGTGCCAGCACCAGTCCGCAAGGAATACAGATTCTTCACACCCGTAATGGTGCGAGCCGAACTGTCGTTGACGTTCGACGTGGCCACAACGCCTGCGGCGCTGAGGTCTGTGAAGTCGTAGGCGGGAAGAGCGACAACACCTGTGGTGGCGTTGTAGCTGGCGAAGGAATCGCCATTCGCCACTGCCCAACCACCAATCAGGCCGTTGGTAAGCGTGATAGCAGAACCGTTAATAGTGCCGATGAGGACCTGGGACGAGTTAAAGCCCGTGCCACCGATGCCACCTGCGTTCACAGTCAGACCATTTTGCGCTCCAACGAAGGCATTGAAGTTCACCGCCGACTGTTTGTTGGTGACAATAAGGTCGTCGATCGACAACACCACACTGGAACTCTGGTTATAGAGAGCCTGCAGCGAGAACGTGTTTTGCCCAGTGTTAACCGTCACCGAATCCAGGTTCTGGAAGGTGGATTGCATCGCTTCCCCCTGCAGCGTGAGAGAACCGCCCGTCAGGTAAACTTCGGTATCGGCGCTAAGGCGCGTGATGTTCGCCGTCGTCTGGATGCCACTGTTATCCAGGAACAGCCCCGCAAAGTTGATCCGGATTGAATCGGTATTCAGGATGGTTGCATCGTCCCTCAACTGGAGGGTGCCGCCACCCACAATCGTATTCCCTTCGTAGCCGTTCGACGCCGTCAGCAGCATGGTTCCATTGCCCCACTTGTTGAGGTTGATGTTACCATCAATATGGCCGCTGAAGGTCGCGCCACCCGTGATGGTTTCCAAGGTAGCAAACGTTCCGCTCGTGTTGGTGACGGTACCACCTGAGTTCGCCAGCGGATTGTTGTTGAAGAGGCTGGCCACGATCTGGCTGTTGCCATTCAGATTCACAGTCCCACTGTTCACGGCCAGGTTATAGGCGGTGACGACACCAGCAGTGTTGGTGACCTGCAGAGTGTTCTTGCCACCATTTAACACCAAGTTGCCGCCATTAACAGTAGTCTGCCCTGTCGCATAGGATTTGCTGTCCAGGAACATCGTGCCATCACCGGACTTCGTAATCGGCTGGCCGCTCGTTAGAGACCCGGCCACATGCAGTTCCGTCGCGGCGCCCACCGTCCAGAAGTTGTAGTGGGTATTTGAAAGGATCTGACCTGCCGAAATGCCGGTGTTGCCCGCGAAGGCCAGAACACCGCCCGAGTTGATGGTCAACGCTGCCGTGCTGCCATTGGCTTCGTAAACTCCAAACGATACCGGAGTGCTCAGAGCAACACCGCCGCCGCTCTGTAGCGTGAGGCTATTGACTGAGGCATCCACTGCCATGGTGGCGGTGCTGGCGAGGGAATAGTTGACAGTGTTGCCGCCGGTTCCAGCGAACACACCTCCTGGGGCGGCCGCCATTTCAGCCGCCGTCAAACCCCGCAACTCTTGAGACGCGCCACTGTCACGTGTCACGAAGGCCGTGCCACCGCCGGTAGGGGAGGCGTCATAAAGCATGTCAGCGCGGATTGACATCGTTGTCGTGCCATTGGCACCACCACCTTGTGTGGCCGCGATGTTCATGTTGGTCACCCGCAGGCCTGCGCCACTCAGAATGGCCGTGCCACCGGTTTGCACAGCAGTCAGGTTGGTCGCTGTTACAAGACCTCCCGCATTCCCACGATCGATGTTCAACCTGCTCTGACCATTAGCCAGCGTCAGACTGGTGATCACCTCGGTCGTCGCCGTGGCAGTATTGCCAATGAAGTTGAAGATACCACCGCTCATGTTCAGCGTACCACTGGCATTGCTGTTTAGGCGGTTGTTCACCGTGGAAGCACTGTTGTCCAAGGTCAGCACACCGTTCGTCAAGACGGAGAAGGTTTTGAAGGCTGCCGTACCCGCTCCGGAGTATTCGACTGTCCCCTTCTGGATGGAGAGTGTGCCCGTGGAGTCGTTCGTGGTATTGGCCACGCCAGTCATCGTCAGCTTGCCGTTACCGATCTTGGTCAGTCCCAAGTTCGTCGGAGTTGCATCGCTGGTCTTTACGAAGTTACCGCCAAAGGTGCTGTTCGTATTGTCAAAGCCAACGACGAGTGACGCAGTGGTTTGCGAAGAGTTGAACACGTAGCCGCTGCCGGACAGGGATCCGAAGAGACCATTCATGCCGCTCAGATTCACCGATGCACCGGCCCCAATGACCAACTCGCTAAATTTCGACCCAGCATTGAAGTTGCCAATCAAGAGAGTGCCGTCATTCACCACGGTGTCACCTGTGTAGAAGCTGGCGGCGTTCAGTTGCAGCGTGCCATCACCGATCTTGGTGAAGCCACCTGTCGTGCCGACAATGGATTGTAAGGCAAGAGACGCCATCAATGGGGCAACCGAATCGCCGTTCACCAGGATCGGAGCGACGTCGATTATTTGATTGGTAGCGCCGAAGTCCACACGGCCAGCCACGGTTGCGACGGTGCCGGCATTCGTGGAGTTGGCGACGATGCCACCGGTCAGGGTGAGGACACCACCGCTGTTGAGTGTGCCTCCAATGAAGTAGCCGTTGAGGTTGATGAAGCTACCGTAGCCATTGCCGGCATCTCTGGGGGCGCCACCATTGTTCTCAAAAGTCACCAGACCCGTCACCGTATTGTTCCCCACGTAGTTGATCAAACCATTGCCCTGGATGGTGATGTTCGCGGCAGAATTGATCTGGCCGGAATTGGTCAACATGGTGAGGGTGGAATTGCTGACGACCAACTCCCCAGCCGGAATCACCACCACGCCTGCGGCGCCGTTGAGATTCAGAGTGCCTTGGTTGACAATCGTGCCACCAGTGTAGCTGTTTTGCGCGGTCAGCGTAACGGTGCCTGCACCAGACTTCATGAAGGTTACGTTCGCACTGCCGCTCCCAATCGCGGTCGACGTATCCACAATCACGGAGTTGATCGTGACCGTGTTCTGGTTGTTGTAAACGATCAGCTCTGTCGTGCCGGTCGTCGCGTTTCCACCTGCGGTGAGGATACCACGTGTGGCTGTCGTACCAATAGTTGCGGCAGCAGCGGTGTTGCTGCGCAGCAGGCCACCCTGCTCAAGATTCAGGACATTGGATGCATTGCTAAAGGTGATATCCTGATTGGAGCCAGACGAGAGACGCAACATACCAGTGACCGTGCTAGCTGCCGTCAGGTTTAGGTTTGCGCCAAGATTGGTGATATTGCCGCTGGCGAGGGTGGTGTCGTAAATCCGGAAGCCATTCGCACCTACAGCGCCAACGCCCATGTCTTCCGTATAGGTTGCGTAATCGCTAACGTTGGCAATAGCCCAGGCACCCATCACACCATTCGAGGTAAGAACCGGGGCGGTATCAAACAGGATACGGGAACCACGATCGATCTGGCCCAAACCACCAAGATTGCTGCCGGTGAAGTTCACGGTCGAACCAGCCAGACGGGTCAGGCTGTCAAATGTGATCTGAGCCGCACTCAAGTTGGCGTTACCATTGTTTACTTGAATGGAGGCGGCGCCTTCGACAATGGTGAGGTCCGCAAAATCTTCCGTCGAATACATCTGCGCACGGCCCTGCAAGAACAAGGTGCCGCCATACATCGTGATATCAGCGTCATCGGCGATGCGGTTATTCAGATCCAGCGTTCCGTCATTTTGCAGGTTCAGGTTCGCATAACCGATGGTGATGCTGCTTGTATTGGAGAGACGGCCTTCATCACGCAGACTCGTCGTACCCATGATGTAGGTGGCCCCGGAGTAGGTGTTGTCCGAATACATGTTATAGGTGCCACGGCCAGCACGTTGGAACGCCAGATTCCCGGTGATGGCGCCCGAGAAGTTGCGGTCTTGATCCATGTTCGCCACATAGGTGCTCTCCGTCGCAAGGTTGGAGTTCGTCAATGTGCCCCCGCCATTGGCATAGGCGACATCATTGAACAGAGAGTAGGTCATCTGATTGTTGCCATTCAGATCCAACACACCGCTATCCTGTATCGATAGGAAGTTATTGTAGGCCAGGGTGTTCGTTCCACCGGCAAGCCTTACCGTACCTTGGTTGATGACCACTTGACCCGTCGCCAAGTTTTGGCTCATGCCCGCCACCGCTGCACTGGTAGCGGATGAAAGCGTCAGGGTGCCGGTGCCTGCTTTCACAAGACCAATGGTGCCACTGGCTTGGCCGTTACCGCCCGAAAGCAGGCTGGAGATATTCAGATCGCCGTAGGTCCAGATGGTCAAGGGCGAGAAGTTGTTCGCGTAGTTCACGATGCCACCGGAGATGGAAGCCGTGGTGTTTGCACGCACCAGGATACCACCGCTCTGATTTTGCAGGGTCTGGTTGGCTCCCAAGGTCAAAGCAACTGTGCTCACCGCGCCTGTGCCGAAGGTGAGCGAGTTGATGCTCTGGCTGGTAGCCATGTTAGTGGTGGCATTTGTCAGCAGCACGTTGTTGTTCCCCGTGACCGTGTTGTTCACGTATTCGGTTGAGGCCAGCGTGCGGAGGGTTGCGGTTCCAGCGTTAGCGGCCGTGGACGTAGTACCAAAGCTAACCGTCGTTCCATCGTTCACGATGGCCCAAGGCAGAACACCCTTGTTGGTAGCCGCAGCGTTACCGACTTGGCCGGAATACGATGCATTCGTCAGAATTACATTCTCCGTGCCTGCGCTGCTCAGGTTAAACAGCACTGTGCCACCCGTTGGGCCCGTCGTTTGACCCACGCTTACGTTATTGACGCCACTGAAGGTCAATCCCGTCGTGATGCCAGCCGCGGAATCCACGGTGATAACCGAAAGGCCTTTGTTGACGGTAAGAGCACCAAGACTTTCCAAAGTGGTGGCCGTCGCTCCTGTGAGGGTTAGTTCGCCGCCTTGCAAGGTCATGGCACGACCGCCGAGACGCTGTGTTGCCGCCGCGGAGTAGTTCACGTTCACCGCTCCGAGCGTGTTGATCGTGATAGATCCTGTGCCACCGATCGATCCCAAACCGTTCACCGCAAAGGTGCCGGCATTCACTGTGATGTTGCCGACATAACCGGTGCTGGCCACGCTCAGATTTGTGGTGCCGGAATTGATCTTGGTGATTGAGGAGATTCCCGTTCCGAGAGCCGTTGTCGTGAAGTTAATCGTGCCAGCGCCTGCGAGGGTCAATGCCTGACCACCGCTGACGGTGCCAGTCACATTGAGCGTCGAACCCGCATCCGCGCCGATCGCCGTAGCAGCTTGCAATACCAGAGCACTCACCGTGCTGGCCGTGCCACCTACCGCTTGGAGAGCACCACCCGTATTGATACCTGTGTTATTCAGGTTCACCACTTCCAAGGCATTCAGGGTCACACCATTAAGCTGCAGCGCTGCGCCAACAGTATTGACTACTGTTGTGGAGCCGGTAGCACTATTACCCAGCGCATTCGCATCAGACACGCGGACCGCACCAGCATTGATGGTGACGTTGCCAGTCCAGGTATTGTTGGCTGCTGCGAGTTCCAAGACACCGTTGTCGTTCTTGACTAGAGCGTTCGTCACAGCCCCCAAGGTGAAGGCAGTCGTCAGCGTAAGCGTGTTGTTCTGAGTGACCTCAAATGCATTGTTCGCCTGATTCAGGATGAACGTGCGCGCCGTCGTGAACGTTCCCGTGGAGCGGAAGCCGTGACCGAGCGTAACCGTGTTATTGTTGAGGCGAACCTGGTTGGCGGCGTCGCCGAGAGCACCATCCGAAGCTACTGACACAGCGCCATTTGTGATATCGATCAGTCCGACAAAGTTATTTGCGCTGTTCCCCAACACCACGGTGCCTGCACCCGTCTTGGTCAGAGTTCCCAGGTTACCCGAGAGAACACCGTTCAGATACAGACCCTGGACCTGATAGGAGTTCGTCGCTGTGGCGACGTTGATGATCGGGTTCGTGTTGAATGTGGTGTTGCCATTGACGATGAGGCCGTAACCATTGTTGTTTGTCAGCGTGATCCCATTGGCCAGCGAATTGATGCTCGCAACCGTGATCGTCTTGTTGGCCGCCTGAGTGTAAGGAAGTGTCGAAGCCGCACGACCCACCAGGATGTTAGGTGTGATACCCGTGTCGAAAGTGACATTACCCAGGGTCAGATTTTCGAGACTGCCGGTGCCGTCACCGTCCCAAAGCAGAGACAACTGGCCAGAGCCGTTGAAGACGATATCGCCGCCGAAGCCAGCAGCGTTGAGGCTCAAGTTACCCAAGCCCGTCTTGGTGATGCTCGTCACCGAAGCCGCGTTGGCAATGGCATTGGCCATCACGACCGTCAGGTTGGGATTGATCACGTTGATCGTCACCGCGCCAGTTGGCAGCGTGATCGTGCCATTCAGTGTCAGCGTCACTGCGGATGTCGCCGTGGAGTCAAACACAGGATTCGTGTTGAACACGATGTTGTTGGCAACCGTTCGGCTCGAGCCGTCGATCAGGATCATACCGGAATTCACGTTAAGTGTCGCGGTGCCCAGAGGACCTGACACAAAACCTGGGCCACCTTGAGTGGTGGTGCTGCTGGCAGCCAACATGATGCCGCCGCCGTTCAAATTGATGTTACCGCTATAGGTGCTTTGGCCGCCCAATTGCAGGACCCCAGTGCCAGTCTTGTTCAACGTGCCGCTGCCCGTGAGCACACTGTTGATGATAAGCGTCGGGGCCGTCGTGGAGAGCACCACACCGTTCAGATTGATGGAATCAATATCAAACGTCTTCGTGCCAGCACCCAGATCGATGGTGCCTGCGCCGATCGTCGAGGTGACCGTCACATTATTGGAGGTGGCCACAATCGCGGTCGCATCCGACAACGTCAAAATCCCCGTAGGCGTGACCGTCGGCGTGCCGGAGCCACCAATGTTATTGAAGGTAAGGGATTCCAGCGTGTTGTTGCCAAGCAACGTCAAGGTCGAGGAACCGACCAGCGTCACGTCCTGGCTGGCAATCGTGCCGTTCACCTGACGGACAATGCCGTTGTTGATGGTCAAGCCGTTACCGACAAGGTTTCCAGCTACCGTCGCATTACCGATGTCGATCTGTTCGCCGTTCACGACAGTGCCGCCGGACCAGTTGTTATTCGCATTGGCCAGAACAATGGTGGGCGTTCCCGAGTTGGCGCCCCAGTTGCCGCCCCAGAAGATCATCCTCACATCTTCAGATCCGTTGTCGGTGATCTGTGAGAAGATGGTGAGCGGGTTGGCCGCGGTGACATTGTAGTAATAGAGGTAGAAATCCGTGAGGGCAGTGTCGGCCGCACCGCCTGCGGTCAGAATACCAGGGGTGGCTTGTGTGCCAATGTTGCTAGGCGAAGCTGTCGCATTCAGGTTTTGCACCATCAAGGCCCCACCAGCAAGGTTGAGCGTATCTCCGCCTGCTGCAAAGGCCAGGTTCGTCGCCACGGACGCGGTGGCGTTTAGCACATTGAGTGAATTAACCGTCATGCCACCCGTAGGAATGACGATCGGAGTGGCTACGCTAACGGTTAGCCTCACGTTTTGGCTCTGGTCAAAGGCTGATCCCGTCAAGGTGTTCGTCAGCGAGTAGTCGTAGTTCGCCATGCCCACCGCGCCCAAAGCGCCCACGCCATAGGTGTTATTGTAGGTCGCCAATTCAACGGCGTTAGTATTGAAATAACCGGTGTTCACCACAGCCCATGGCCCCATGATGTTGTTCGTCAGCATGCCGACGTTATAGCCATTGATGATGATGCTTTCCTGTGAAGTCTGGAGTGTCCCCAACTGACCCGTGCTATTTGGCGTGAAGATCTGCGCAAAGCCTACTGTTGCTCCCGTCGCCGCATTCCTGCTGAGGCCGTTGAGGGTCAGGATTGATTCCTGAACATAGTTGCCATTATTACTTCCCGTCGTGGCGCTGATGGCGCTAGTGCCCGAGTTCAGAAGCACGGTTCCAACATCTTCCGAAGACAGCCCGCTGGTGCGTCCAATCAAGGCGAGCGTGCCACCATTCATCGTGATGTTCGCGTCGTCCGCTACACGATTCGTGTTGTCATACAAGGACGAGTTATCCATGTACAATCCACCGTAGTTCAGCGTGATGGAATCGGTGTCGCTAAGGCGGCCGTTATCGCGCAAATTGATTCGTCCACCCGTGACCGTGGTGTCGCCGGAATAGGTATTGTCGCTGTTAAGGTTCTGGATGGCGCCGCCTGATTTAATCAGATCGACATTGCCAGCAATCGTCCCAGCGAACGTCGAGTCACCTGTGGTGTTCACTACCAGCGTCGCCGTGCCACCCGCAGAGTTGTTGATCGTGCCGCCGTAGATGGCGCTATTGGTGCTCAGGTTGCCCACCCACTGTGTTTGACCGTTCAAATCCAAGATGCCGCCGTTATTCACGACCAGGGACTGATTCTGGAAGATCGAGTTGAGCCCAGCCGAGAGACGCAGGGTGCCGGTATTCACCGTAGTGGTGCCCGCAGTGTACTGCTTGGCTGTGAGATTCATGGTGCCACCAAGAGCCTTGGTGAAGCCGTTCGAACCGATCATGGCGCTTCCCATATTCAACACCGAACCGGTATTGACGTGGAACACACCGCCTGCACCACCCATGTTCAGGATCGGGATGCTCAGCGTATTGGTGCCGCCCGTGACCAAAACCCCACCACTCGTGAGTGTCAGGGTGGTGGTGCCATTGCCGGTGACCGTGATACCATTACCCGTAATATTCAGCGCATTAACGGTCTTGGACCCGTCCAACGTCGTATTGGCCGTGATCTTCATTGTGTCGGTCGCCGCCGCCGTATTCAGATTGTTCGTCACATTGTATCCCGTGAAGGCGATCAAGCCGTTCGTGGCGTTATAAGTGGCGAAATCAACGCCACCCACAGTCACACGGGAAATGATACCCGTGGTGGCGGGACTCAGCGTAGGAGCCGTCGTGAAGGTAATTTTGTTCGTCGTTCCCAATCCAGCAATATTCAGATCCAGGGAGCTTCCATTGTTGGCGACCAAACTACCGAAGTTCAGCGTACCCGCGCCGCCGGTCATGTTGATGGTGGACGCGCCCGAGTTGAGCGTGAGTGCTGCAGTGCTGCTAGCGCCTTCCGTAGTACCACCCGCATTGGCGATGAAGTTCAACGTACCACCAGCCAAAGTGACTGCCTTCAAGCCGAGCCGGTTTACTGTCGTGGGGTTAGCCACGGTGTTGTCCAAGGTAAGAGTGCCGCCTTGGTTTAGCGTAAAGCTGGAGCTCCCTGCTGCGCGCCCAGTGAGGCCACTAAGGATCAGAGTACCATTGTTCACCGCAGTAGCGCCCGTGTAAGTATTGTCAGCCGTCAAGGTCCAAGTGCCCGTGCCAAGTTTCGTCACTGCGCCAGCGCCCGTGCCAATGATAGAATTGACGAAACCGGTCCCACCACCAGTCAGGACGAGAGTCTGCGCGCCCGTAATGGCTGAAGCATTGACATTGAGCGTCGATCCGGAATCAACACCAACGTACGTGGTGCCCGTAAGAGTCAGTGATCCCGTGAGCGTGTTGTTTCCAATCGTGCTGCGGAGAGCGCCAGTGGACTCAATACCGGAGCCGGCGAGTGCAAAGTTCTCAGCGATCGATATGCCCGCACCGCCGTCGATCTGAACTGCCGCGCCGATACCGTTGGACGGGTTAAGAACCGTATTCCCGGTTGTAGAACCCAGTGAGGTAGCATTCTGTGCGACCACCACACCATCATTCACTGTAAGAACCCCATTCCACGCGCTGTTGGCAACGGCAAGGACCAGGGTGCCGTTATCGTTCTTGGTCAGAGCATTTGTGGCTGCCGCGAAGGCAAAAGCGGTGTTCAGTGTCAGCGTGTTGCCCGCGCTCACCTCGATCGCATTGGCTGCTTGATTGAGGGTGATGACACGGCTTGTGGCGAATGTGCCCGTAGCACGCAACCCCGTGTTAGTGCCGGAGTTCACATTGAGGATTACGCCATTGGCTGCATTCCCGAGAGCACCGTCAGAGGCCACGGAGACCACACCGCCAGTGATGGTGATGTTGCCAGTGAAATCATTGAGCGCATTACCCAGTACCACCACGCCAGCGCCAGTCTTGGTGAAGCTGCTGCCGCTGAGCACGCCATTGAGGGTAAGGCCCTGCACCAGGTTGGACGCCGTGTAGTTTGCGACGTTGATGATGGCGCCACTGTTGAAGGTGACTGCATTGGAAACCTGGAGGCCATAGCCGTTCAGGTTAGTCAGAGTGATGCCATCCTGGAGGCCAGTGAAGCTGGATGGTGCAAAGGTCTTGTTTGCCGCTTGGTTGAGGGGCAGGCTGCTGCCATCGCGGCCAATCGTCACGTTCGGAACAACTCCGCTCGCGCTGATGGGTCCGAGCACCAAGGTTTCAGGATCCCCACGTCCATTGCCATCGGCAAACAGGAACAGAGTACCGTTGCCGTTGATGGAGATGCCGCCGGTGTAACGGTCAGCACTCAGGATCAGGTTACCAGGACCGTTCTTGGTGATGCCCGTAATGGAGGCCCAATTCGTAATGTCCCCCAGCATCGAAACCGTGAGAGCGGCATTCAACACATCAATCGTGATGTTACCATTTGGCAGGGTGATCATGCCGTTCAGCGTCAGCGTCGCGGCCGTATTGATCGTGGAATCAAAGATTGGGTTGGTATTGAAGACGATGTTGTTGGCAATCGTCCGGCTGGCATCCACCAGCAGCACAGCGCCGCCGGATACGGTCAGTGTCCCGGTTCCCAGAGGACCGCTTATAATGCCGCCACCACCGGAGGTCGGGTTCGAGTTACCACCAGAGATCAAAAGTCCGCCGCCGGACAAATTGATGCCGCCCGTGAAATTGTTGCTGGCGTTGCTCAGTTGCAGCACGCCGTCACCCGTCTTGTTGATGGTCGCTGACCCCGTGACGAGAGAAGCGATGTTTAGAGTTGGTGTCAATGTAGACAAAAGGACGCCGTTCGCCTTGATGCCGTCGATCGCGAAAGTCTTGGTGCCGCTGCCAATGTTCAGCGTGCCTTGCGTGATCGTGTTGACAAAGCCCACATTGGAGCTGCTCGCTGTGATGGCAGCCGAGTCCGTCAGAGTCAGCAAAGTGCCGACGTTCACCGTTGGGTTGCCAATGCCGCCGTAGTTGTCAAACGTCAGGGATTTCAGCGTGTTGGTTCCCACCAGCGTGAGAGTAGCCTGGCCCTTAAGTGTAACATCGTTAGTGGCTGCGATCTGGCCTTCAACACCGACCATGGTGACGGTCGAAGCAGCAGCACTGCCCGTGAGGCCCGCGCTTCCTGAGATGGTCAGGCCGCCAGTCGGAATGACCACCGTGCCGGCCACGCCATTCAGGGTCAGGGTTCCCTGATCCACAAAAGTTCCGCCCGAGTAGTTGTTCTGTGCCGTCAAGGACAGGGTGCCGGTACCCGATTTTACGAGAGCCACCTTGGCGTTACCAGTACCAAGGACAATGCTCGTATCGGTGATGACCGAATGAATGGTCATCGTGTTCTGCGCGTTGTAGGCCACCAATTCCGTCGTGCCCGTCAGCAGCGTAGTGCCGCCAGCCGTCAAAACACCACGGGAGGCCGTCGTGCCGATG
This sequence comes from Phragmitibacter sp., assembly GCA_965284365.1. GTDB lineage: Bacteria > Verrucomicrobiota > Verrucomicrobiia > Verrucomicrobiales > Verrucomicrobiaceae > Phragmitibacter. The sequence goes on along the minus strand of OZ260079.1, from coordinate 3,569,565 downwards.
GTGGAGGCATTGTTGTTGTTGCTGCGCAGCAAGCCACCTTCTTCGAGATTCAACACGTTCGTGCCAGCGCTGAAAGTGACGTCGTTGGTAAAGCCGCCAGAGAGGCGCAAACGGGCAGTTACCGTATTGGCTGCCGTCAGGTTGGTCGACAGGTTCGCCGCAGCCGCGATTAAGTTTGTGAGATTACCGCTGCCGAAGGTAAGGTCATAGAGTTCGTACCCAGCCGCCCCAACCGCACCAACACCTTGAGTGTTATTATAAGCCGCCCAGTCGCCGCTGTTGACCACGGCCCAGCTGCCAAGAATATTCGTGCTGGTGAGAGCTGGCGTGGAGGTAAAGTACACGCGGGCATTGCTCCCCACGCTGCCCAATGACACGTTGCTGGTAAAGTTCGCCGTCGTGTAATCAGCGCGTGTTAGAGCACCAAAATAAACATCGGCGGAGTAATAGGCTTCCTGGCCGCTGCCGTTTATCGTGAACGTGTTGGCGCCTTGCAGGAGACTGACGTCGCCAAAGGTCTCAGTCGAAGCCTCAAAGTTGCCACCCGTGTAATGAAGTGTACCACCCCGGAAATACAATTCCGCACCATCATTGACGCGGTTGTTGTTGCTGATGGTAAGGTTCGAATTATTGCCGATCTGAAGACCGCCCGCGTTCAGATGAATTTCGGACGTGTTGGCCAACGCTCCGTTGCTTTCTAGAAGGATTGTGCCTCCAGTCAGATAGGTGAATCCTGTGTAGGTGTTCACATTCTCCAGGTTCATAGTATTCGCGTTAGCCCGCACGAAATTCACCGCACCATTGATGAAACCACCAAAACTGGAGCCTGTGTTGTTCGTTACCAAAGTGCCCGTTCCAGCATTGGAGGTAATGATGCCACCAGAGTCAGGAATATTGAGCGGAGTGCTCACCGTAGCGAAAAACTGAACGTTGCCATTCAGATCCAGGATGGTGTTGGCGTCCATCGTCAAAGCCTGGTTTTGGAAGAGGGTATTCAGGCCTCCGTTGAGCACCAAAGTGCCGTCCACCAGATTGTGGGTGCTCGTGATGAAGTTCTTCGTGTTCAGACTCAGCGTGCCGCCTAAGGTCTTGCTGAAACCGTTAGTGCCGATCATGGCGCCATCCATCGCCAGACTGGCTCCTGTGTTAACCTGGACTACTGCGATCGCACCACCAAAGGCAACCACCGGGGCGCTAATCGTATTGCTACCACCCGTCACCAGAATGCCGCCGCTGCTCACGGTCAGAGCCGTGTTGTTTTCATAGGTGAGGTTCGCGCCATTGCTCAGCCCCGAAACGGTGTCAGCCGGGCCGCTAACATTGAGGCCAGTGCCGTTGATGAGCAGCGAGTTGATTGTCTTGGGACCCGTGATCGCCGAGCTAGCCGTGATCTTCATGTTGTCCGCAGCCAGGGCGGTCATGATGTTGTTGGACGTATTATAGGAACCTGCCGCGAGAGCGGTGATGCCGTCCGTAGCATTGTAGGTGGCAAACTCGGTGCCGCCCGCCACGCCGATGCGCGTAATGATGCCATTGGTCAGTCCCGGAGCGGTGCCAGTAAAGAAAATCTTATTCGTCACACCCAGACCGGCCAAATTGGTCAGGTCAAGGAAGGAGCCGGTATTATTAAGGTTGAGCTGGGTAAAGTTGAGTGTGCCGGGGCCAGCGCCGCTCATGTTGATCACAGAAGACACGCTGTTCACGTTGAGCGCACCCATCGTTTCGGTTGTGCCATCGCCATCTGTGATGAAGTTGAACGTGCCGCCATTCAACGTGACTACCCGACCAGCCAGACGGGCCGCCTCACCACCACTGTTGTCGAGAGTTAGAGTGCCTCCTACATTGACAGTGGCACTCGAAGCAGCTGTGAGGCTACCGGCGCCATTCATAACCACGGTGCCGTCATAAATGTTCAAAGCACCCCCGAAGGTATTGACGCCCTGCAACGTGAGCGTTCCAGTGCCTACATAACGCAACTCACCAACAGTCGAAGTGCTGCCGTTGACTACTGCGCCGGTGATGAGCGTATTACCAGAGCCACCCAGCTGGAAAATACGACTGGTCCCATCCTGGGAAAGATTGACTGTATTCGAGAAGATCAAAGACGCGCCACCCGATAGATTATTGAGCAACAGGCGGTTGCCGTTATCATTGGTGAAGACACCGCCAAATTCAATGGAGTTAGTGCCAGCGATTGTCGCCGCGACGTCATTGAGCCTCACGGCGTTTTTGATACGATCGGTCGCACCTACCAAGGCAACACTGGCAGTCAAAGTGCCGCCGTTCAGAGTCACCGTACCACTAGGCCCGAGAGCGTCCACTTTCCCCAGCACCAGGGTTCCTTGGTTCAAGGTCACACCATTTGTGAAGGTGTTGGGCGTAGCTCCACTTAGCGTCACCGTGCCGGATGTATTGAGGACAAGGTTAACGAGTCCGGCGCCGGTGGAATTTGAGATCACTCCGTTCACCACGGTGTTGCCCGTACCCTGAAAATTCAGGGTGCGTGTCGTGCCCGTATCCAAGCTGGTAAAACCATTGAACGTCAGCGTCTCCCCGCTGGCGAGCGTGTTATTGACCGTCCAAGGATTACCGCTCACGCCTTGAAACTGGCTCGTGAAGGTGATGGAATAATTTCCGGTGAAAAGCGCCGCTTGGTTTGAAGCAATTCGGACGGTATTTGCAAGTGTCAGATCGCCATCCACCCCGAAAATGCCACCATTCTGGAGGTCCAGAAAGCCTGCCCCATTACCGATGGAAGTTCCCACAGCGTGAGTGGATGTGAGGCCCAGCCAGCCGCTGTTCACGGTGGTGTTGCCCGTATAAGTGTTGTCGCCTGACAGGATCCAGGTGCCACCGTCCGATTTCGTAACGTTGAGTGCACCACCCAAGTCCGCCAAATTGGAGGTGACCAGGTTGGAATCCGCATTAGTTCCGCGCAGAGTCAGCGTTTTTGAACCTGAGCCCGTGTGACCCATATTGGTTATCACAAGCGCGCCAGCCCCGCTGTTATCGATGACCGCTCCCCCAGTCGTTCCCGCAAGGTTGATGCGGCGGTCAGTCGTTTCGCCTTCACCAGCGTAAAGCACATATCCAGTGTTGCCCCCGGAGCCGATATTGAGTGCGGACGCCGTGGCAAATTCACCGGAACCGATGCTGCTGGTCGCGGAGAACCCAGCTCCCACGTCGCTATGCCCGATCGAGGTAATTACCAGGGTGCCCTGATTCACATTGGTGGCCCCCGTGTATTCGTTCGCACCAGTAAGATAAAGCACCCCATTCCCCGTCTTGGTGATGCCGCCGACGGTGGAAGCGCTGGTCAAGACGCCAGAAACGACCGCGAAATCCGTATAGGTGCTGACATTTTGATCGACTTGAATCGTCCTGGAAGTCGTGCCGAGATTGATGTTGTTTACAAACTCGGTTTCAGCAAGCGCCGTTGCCGAACTCAGGATCAATGCCCCACCACCCGTCATGAAGCCGCCCGATGCCCAAGTCAAGGGTGTCGGGGTGCCCACGCCGCCCAAAGACACCGTCAATTTTGAATCGGATGCCGAAAAACCGCCGTTCGTAGTCCAGGTAACCGCACCCGCAGTCGCCGTGGCCGCCACGGACCGCGTAAACGTGCCGCTCGTTTCAAAGACGCCGCCACTCAAAACAAGGGCGCTGCCAGCGGAAAGGCTCGCGCCATCTACGCCTCGCAGGATGCCACCGCTTACAGTGGTCGTCCCTGTGTAAATGTTTGCTCCATTGCCCAGAACCCAAAGACCAGCCCCTGTCTTGGCAATATTGAGAGCTCCACCATTTGGGTTATCGATCAAATGCAAGTCGATCCGATTGTCACCCTGCGAGGTGCCGCCCAAAGTCAACGTGCGGGCACCGGTGCCACTGAAAGCAATGTCACCTGTGTTGTTGAAGATCAAAGTGGCGTGATTGCTTACCCCTCCCGCAAGCACAGAGTTGCCATAGGTACCGGACGATTCTATCGTTCCGTTACCGGCCATGGTGAACAAACGGTCGATGGAGACCGTTGGCGTACCTGTCGCCTGCTGGAAGGCCGTGCTGGAACCCGTGTATTGTAACACGCCGCCGTTGGAGACGCCGCCGTTGAAAACAAGGCTGCCCGCATTGTTGGCAACATCACCTGTTCCAATGCTGCTTGCCTGGCCAATGTTAGCCAAAGAGGTAACCGCCAGGATACCGCCCGAGATCGTGGTAACGCCTGAGTAGGTGTTCGCGCTGTTGGTGAGGTAATTGATGGTGCCGGCACCAGTTGCCGTCTTGGTAACATTCAACTTGGCCGCGCCCCCGTCGGCCAACAATCCGGAGAACACACCACCTTGGTTGTTATTCCCCATGGTAAAGGTTGCGGCCGTCGTAGCCGATCCGTTATTTATGGTGCCTGCTCCGTTAAAAGCGGCCACTCCCACATTCACACCATTGAGCGACAAGGTGCCCCCTTGGCGAACCATCAGACCGTTGTTGGCAGCACCAAGGTTACCGGTGCCGGTAAGCTGCACAATCCCTTCATTGATGGTGGTCGTACCCGTATACGCATTGGCCACGGACATGACCAGCGTGCCAAAGCCATTCTTGGTGACCCCACCTGATGAACTAGAAGTGATTGCCGATCCCAGAGTCAAGGTGTCCGAGACGGTATTCACGCGAATCACCAAGTCGGTTGAATTCCCCGTCGTAATGCCTGTTCCGCCGGTAATCACCGAAGAGCCGCCAGTGGCTAGGATGCCGCCGGAAACACCGCCCACGCCGACCGTCAGCGTTGCGCCAGGATCAAGTGTCAGTGTTTGAGCACCATTAATCTTCAGGCTGTTGATCGCCATTCCAGCGGTGGAAAAACTGCCCGTGATCTCGTTATGCGCACTTGCGGTCAGCGCGGTATTGCTCGTCACAAAGCCTGCCGTCACACCATAAGTGGCCGCCCCGATGACGCCTGCGTTTGAGTATGCAAAATCAGCCCCATTGAAGTATGCGTGAGCATTCACGAAGCCGGTGGCAAGACCGGTAATCGAAACGCTGCCATTGACCGGCACCTCAAAATTTAATCCAGTTCCGGTGTTGATGGTACCCAGACTGGAGAAGATGAGTGAAGTCGTACCAGAGGCACCCGGCGTCACCTTCACCGTGCCCGCACCAGCAGTAGCCGTCAGCGAGCCTACCGTCTCCGTACTGCCGGTAGGGAGCCCGATGTATTCGAGAGTTCCACCCGCCGTTTGATTGAGCGTGAGGGAGTCTGCATTGAAAATAATGTTGCCCGTCGTGTTGTTGATCAGGTCCGACCCATTGCCAGCCGCCGCAGTGGGCTTGATCTGCAACGTACCATTGGACACCGTTACTGTACCGGTGAAACCAGTCACTGCACCGAACGCAAGATTGCCGGATACGGCCGTAGTGCCCGTACTAATACTGATGGTAAACGTGTTTGGACCCGTAATCGAAGTGATCACCGCTCCAGCAGGAACACCCGTTCCGGAAACCGTTTGCCCCACCACCAGACCCAGAGAGGCCACCGTGCTGCTTGAAAGGGTGATGGTAGTCGAATTCGTTCCACCGGTGGCCGCCGTGGCCGCACTCGCGACATTTCCCGCAGCATAGGTCGTGGCATTCGGGTTGTACAACCACGTGCCGGAGCCGATCTTAACAATATTGGTAGCGCCGCCTGAGCTACTTTGGATAACCCCTTGAATTTCCCCATTGCCTGATCCACCCAAGAAAAGATTTTTGGCACCCACGCCCCCAGCCGCAACACCGCTGGAGAATACCAAGGTCCCACTCGTCTGATTGGCCAGCACAACACCACCAGAGGTCGTGCCACTAAGATTCAACACCTTGGCCGTGGTCGCCCCTGCATTCCCGGTAAAGCTGAAGGCAGCATTGTTGATCGCCAGGACCCCGCCCGCCACATCATTCAAGGCACCGAAATTGCTGACCTGCAGGGTACCACCATTGATATTGGTACCGCCGATAAACGTCGAGGCGGTTCCTTGGATGGTTGCAATACCCTGGTTGTTCTTGATGAGGCCGTGTGCGCCAGTAGCGCTTCCCGCCAGAATGCTTCCCGTCACAACAATGTCAGCATTGCCACCAAGCGAAACAGCACGGGTCGTGGTTTCCGTTGAACCTGCCGCGGCGACATTGCCGATCAGCGTCATCAGACCATTCGAGCTATTGATATAGTTCACATTGCCACCAGTATTTGCCACCGCAAACGTACCGCCCGCCCCCGTGAACGAGGCACCGTAACCATTGCGCCCAACCACTGTTAGGTTGCGGTTTGCTGTCATCGCAAAATCACCAAACGCGACCGTTTGATTGATAGCGCTGCCAGACAGCCCATGATCCACAAACACGAATCCGCTGTTGCTGATCGTGGCCATTTTCAGGGCGCTGAATCCCGCAATATTGGTTGGGTCCACGCGCAACTCCAACATACCGGTGTTGAAGTTAATATGCGACGTGCTGGTACTCACCCCCAACGCTCCGTATTCCGTCACACGGAGCGTCGAGTTATTGCTGGCGCTGTTATTACCATCCAGACGGATGTCGGACGAAAAGGTATTCTGATTGTTGGTCAGCCACAGAGTCGACCCGATACCGCTCTGCGTTTTCACTAGCCCGTTACCCCCTTGCGCACCCGTGCCCGCCACAACGCCATTGATGATCACGTTGCCAGCCGCGCCGTAGAACACGACCGTTTGACCGTTACCCTCAATAAGATTCCCATTAATAACCGTAGTCCCCGCATTAGTCGCAATACGCGTTTCCGTGTTGCTGGCGGTTTGGATATTCCCCGTGAAAACATTGCTACCGATGCTCACCAACGCAGCCCCTGCTGTATTGATACCACGTCCGGACAGAGTCAGGTCGCGCGAAAACGTGTCTCCATTTTTGTAGCTACCCGACAGCGTCAGCGTGCCCCCGGTGAACCCGAAACCCGAAAAACCATTCACCGCCACCGCCGTATTCGAGGTACCCAAATCCGACTGGTCAAAAATCACGACATTGCCGGCATTGATCACCGTAAAGCCGCTGTACGTATTCGACCCGGCTGCACCCGAAACTGAAGAACCCAGAATGAGAGTGCCATTGCCCGTTTTGGTCAGACCCGAAGTTCCCGCAATCGTCGCGTTAATCCGCGTCGAGTAGCCTGGATAAAATCCACCCACATTGACGGTCGACACCCCATTTGGCGCCGTGATCCCGAGAGTGAGCGTGTTCCCCACGATATCCCCATCGGTGAGGGTGTATCCATTACTCATGAAATTCAATCCACCCGCCTGTATTGGCTGCGCCAGCTCCACATTGTAGGGCGTTCCAATCCCCGGAGCCCCCGTGAATACCGCGAAGTTGTTGAAGGAATTCACCCACGGCACGTCCGCCGAAACTCCATCCCACCAAGCAGGCGTCACCGTATCCCAAACCCCATTTCCCCCAAGTCCGGCACCTGTGCTGGCATTGTTTCCGCTAGGATCATTGTCGGCTCCGTCCCAATAGTAGGTCGCCGCTCGGGCGTTGCCTGCCATTAAACATCCAACAAGTAGCGTGACCGCGAGGAATTGTGCTTCCTTTGCGGCTCGGCGAAGTGTGCGCTTGTTCATAGAGATTAATTGGGGGGCTGAGGACAGAAGACGTTTCTGCATGAGAAAAAAGGGGGTATTCAGTGGTGCTTTTTAGAGATTCACGCGTTTCGCGGATGCTCCATTCTGCTCTACACGGCCAGATGCGAAGCTCTGTGGAGCCTGCATCAATACTTCATAAGTCCGTGCATCAGATACACTCTGTGAATACATAGTAGGGCGGGGGGAGCGTGAACCGAAAAGCGACATCAAAAAATCAAAGCTGCAGGAACGGTGGGTCACCGGGGAGATTTCCAAAGCAGCTGAAACATGATTTTGAGATACCACTTAAACTATTTCTAAATTGTTTGCTTATAGTTGGCGAGAACAATTTCTCAGAAACGAAAAAATCACATCTGTATTTCATTATTCGCTTAAAATTTACAACTCGCTAAGCCTGAACATCCCAGCGAAAAACCATAGTTTTAGGCATCTCTAGATTGACTTATTTAACAAATCCGTAATAATCGACCTAGGTTCACAAAAAAACCCGATGGTTGGCACTCCCTTTTACCTCCTTACCGTCCCGCTTGGCATCATCGCTTTATCGGGATGGTTGGTAAAAATGGAGAGCGACAGCTTTCTCAATAGCCGCCGCACAGTTGACATCCAGCAGTCTCCCAAACTTTGGGCGCCGCACCGGATCGAGCCCGTCCCGGCCCCCGCTATTCTCCGCCTGTCTCACGACCGCTACGGTGTTGGCACTGAGTCCAGTCCGCTCGGAGCCAGCCCCTCCCATCGTACTTTAGGCTCACGTGGCAGCATTCCCACGGATTGGCTTCGCACCCAAATCCCGAAGCCCCGCCCCGGTAGCGGTTCCATCGGTGAATTTGCTGAAATTCCCGGCTACATCGCGGAGGAACAAGTCGAACCCACTTTCGAAACCGTCCCGGTAGAATCGGGATTCCGCATCACGGCCGAAGAAGCGACAAAACTGGACGGTGGCGCGGACAAAGTCATTTTTAGCGGCAAAGTCGGTCTCACCTCCGCTCAGTTTCAGCTGGCCTCGGACAAGCTTACTGTCTTTCTGAACAAGGACAAAAAGTCCTTCCGTATTGCCGAAGCCACCGGAAATGTCCGTGTTCAGCTGACCGGAGTGCCTGAAGACAAACGCTATCGCGGGCAATCCCGCATGGCCGTTTATGACCCCAAACAGCAAATGCTCACCATGATCGGCTGGCCCCGCATCCAGGGCCAGGGCCAGGAACTCGTCGCCGCCGAAGAAAGCACCAAAGTCTTCCTCTACACCGGCACCGGCCAGATGCTCACCCAAGGTCGAGCCCAAACACGCTTGGCCAAGCAGTTCGTGGACGCGGAGTCGGGACGGTAATTTCGGATCATATGGTATCTAGCGGGACGTATGGGATACTCGGCATTAGCTGAGTCACCTCTACCGGGGAATAGTTCTCTCTGCAGTCCTCATCATCATGTCGGTTCATCGACTAAAAAATTTTTCGATGAGCTTGTCACGGATTGCGTATTCGCTACAATAACAGATCGTGCCATTTGACTCAGCTTTCAAAAATCACCTGAAAACTCAGAGTGCGCTTAACGCCGGAAACGATCGGATCCGGGCCATTCTGACGAACCTCTACTCGGATGATCGGATTCCGAATGTTCGCGCCGATCACTGCCGCGAGTTCGTCATGAAAAATGATCCCGATCGGGTGGCCGATAGTCTTCAACTCTACACGGCGAACACGATTCGAGCGTCGCGAGATGGTGGTTTCGTGGATGACGATAATGCTATAAACGCTTTGGGAACTCCACACGGCCTACCGGCACGTAGAAGCGACGCTGAATACGGTAGAGTTCTCGACCTTACCAATAAATATTTCTTCAAGTCGTTATGCGATGGCCGCGACTATTTGTTCCCCGATCGAGCAAAGGCTAGAGCACATTTTTCTTTGTTTGAGCCTGCGAGTCGCACCCCGAGAAAATCTGACCGCCTGGGATTTGACGACTACTGTCAGCGGCTAAGAGCGATCGCAGGAACCTCCGGTTTGTCACCATCCTCGAAGCTCTCTGCACAATTTCCGGAACTGGATCAAATCTTCTTAGCCTATCGTGGCTACGTGTTGGCGATTGAGGACAAAAAAAGTGGGGTTTCACCTTATGAGCCAGCCTGGGTTACCCCCTGGCAGTTGGCACTCGACCATGGTTTAGATCCGGGAGACCTAGCATCTTGGTATCGAGCTCTGGGTGTTTTTTACTCCTACAATCCTGGAGAGCCCCCGTTGGTATGCGCTTTGCTGAAATACCGCATTCCACCCGGTTACACACTCTATCGTCCCACCTGCCTGGAAGCCGGTCCCTACTCCCTTCACTATCCCACTCACTGTGGATTAGGCACGCCTCACCCGGCTGTATCGGGTCACACGATGAATTGCGATGTCCGCGCCAAAGACCCGTCGTTAAAGGAGTGGATTCATCTCCAATGCCCTATTTATTCCACTAACTTAGTGAGTTTAGAGCTGGTAAACGCGGCGTTTCCAGCACAGGATAAACACCTTATGAAATGGCGAACTTATCATTTCGCTCGATTGACAAGGGAGTATCCGGCGTCGACTATACCTCCATCAGATTTTATCTGATGCATTAACCAACTCTGACCTCGTAATGGATCTTAATCTCATCGCCAAAATGGAGACAAGCCTGGACTTGCTGGCCACAGGTGCTGAGAGTGAGCCGTGGCTTCGAGATTTTTTTGAAAAGCGCCCAAGTGCGGGATATTATGACAACGCTCGTGACCCGGCAGACTTTGCCATCCGGGCGGCAGCCAATCACAGTACCCGAGCAGAGGCGATGTCCTTCTGGGTAGCCCATTGGCTTACCAAATTAGTAGAACACGGGGCCGACCTGGCAGATAACATTCGTGAAAGGTGGCTGCTTGAAGGATTATTCGAGTGGTCCGCACGCATACCCAATCCCAATAGATTTGCAAACTCACTTGCGGATATGCTCGATATTGCAAGCCCGCACTTTGCCGACAAGTCCAAATGGCCCCCTCATCTTTTGCGTGTCTTCAAGCATGCCCTCATCCATAACCAAGCAAATGATCGGTTGAGAGAAGTCTGGCTCAACCAACTCGACGCTAGCCAAGCTGGCATCGGATTGGACCGAGACTGGCTGGACGATTTTGACGGAATCTTGCACATGCCTGCGGCTCATGGCGCAGGCTTTGATTGGAATGCAATTGGTTTGGGACTTAAGGCAATCTATGAAACTCGATTCCTGCCTGATGAAGATGAGCAGGCCCTTAGTCCAACCGGGCCAATGCTAATTCTTTACCGCCAGATCGAACAAATCACCGACCTGCGCGATCAAAAACTGAATACCAAGCTGTGGGAGGCCGCTGCCGATACATATTGGTCAGATATTCAACAGCAGACCATTCCAAGTCAATATTTTCAGTTTGAGGATGGGGATTGGTTAATTCCGAGGATAGCGTACAAAAAATTCTTGGCCATCAAAAATATCCAACCTTATTGGGAAACTGATTGTGCAGTAAGAATTAGCAGCAAAGCACATGAACGGCTCGGAGGGTGGCGTATTAAAGTCATACGGGCTTGGGAATTAGAACGAATAAATTCTCCTCGTCGTATTCGATCAGAGATGTTCAAGAACATCATTGGGCGCCACATACCACGGGACCAACTGCAGCCAGCAGCGTCCTTCGTAAAAGGAAAAGAAAGTTATTACGATGCCCTCTCCGAAGTCCTGGAAATGGTTTAATTAACGGAATGGCCGTGGGCAATCCATGTGAATTTTTTAAGATATTGCGAGCGCACCGGTATCAACCCACTTATTTGTCTTTCGGAGGCATAATAGCCCTCCAGACTTCTTCGACGTTTTCTCCTTTGGTAATGAGTTCAAGCACATGATTCCCTTGAATCTTCCTTAATTCCGCTAACTCTTTACCAATTTCTTCTCTTTGATACACGGTGTATAACAATATTGTTTTAGTGCTATCTATCGGCAAATTCTCGAGAAGTAGTTTGGCGCAACGAAGCCCTGCATCATAATAGGCCCCGGGTAACTTGGTCAACACTTCCGCCGTGTCATCGTCTTCTGGATAGGACCATCGCACCATTACATCAAGGAGGAAGATATCTCCCTCCTTCATCAGTTCAGCAAGCTTTTCTGAAAACTCTCTCTCGGTGGGAATATGGCGAATCTTCAGTTTAACCCGATCTTCTGCTGCAAACTCGAGCAATTCGAAGCCAATATACTCAGCATAAAGAGTATCATCTTCAAGATGAACGATTCTCATAGGTTTCATTGTAAGAGGGGATGCTGAAGATTGCACGAGTGTATCCATGTTCATTTGTAGGAATCATTAAAAAAGTTCCACCATGCGCATCGGCAATCGCTTTAACAAGATAAAGGCCGATTCCGGTACCCTCTCCCACATAACGTTTAGCCGTTTCGCTTCGCCAATTTCGTACAGTCACTAAAGGCGCTTCTTCGGGAGTCAATCGCGCGCCGCGATTTGTAAATTCAAAGAACAAGCCACGTGCATTGAGTTCCACATCCAGGATGATGGCATTGTTCGCGTTGCTGTATTTTATAGCGTTCTCAATCACCGAATACAGCACCTGCTCTATAAGTTTAATATCAATCCTCAAGTCTTTTCTCGGAGTAGCGTAAACAGTTTCTATATCCGCACCCATAATCTGCGATAGCTTCAAGTTTTCGTTCAAATGCAGAGAAAGATTCCTATTCCGGTCCAGATCTAGGCGAGCATCTCTCGCCACCTCTGTCAATTGAACATAAAGCTTTTTGGGATCAAGCGGGACGGAATTTATCTTGAGTCGACCCGACTTCTCCAACTCCACCAACATATGAAAGGCGTCGGCCACGTTGACTGATTTTCGGAGGAGGCCCCGAATTGGGTAAACTGCGTCCCCAACGTGAGACAAGTGGCCAAAGTCCCTTAAATGGCGCCTTGCCCTCAGTAAGGCCTTATTCAATGGATTGACTATTTGATGGCGAAGATCACTAAGCGCGCGATTCAGAACATTCGTGCTTTGTCGATCCAGTTCCACCAATTTGCAAACAGTCTGGTATACCGAAAGCTGGCGATCGGCCATTTCAAGGATACCCTTTGCCGGTGAGATTTCGGATGCGCCGACATACTTTTCGTGGAAGCCTATGAAATGGTCGTTGTAGACTTTCCGGTCGTCATCACCAGATCCTGATGGAGATTCACTATTTAACCGCTCACAATGGCCCCATCGATTCAGACTTTTATCGCAGGCGCTCAGCATTGCTTTAGCCAGCAAATTAAAATCAGGCGTCGCCTGATCTTTCATCATCTCAGACAGCTTTTCTGGGATCGCCCGCGATCTCTCATTGAAGCTTCGCCAAGCTTCCGCTTCCCGATCTTTCGCATGGGCTATTTTCCAATTCCGCCAGATTTGGGCAATGCGGATTCCAATTGTTTCAATAGAACGTCTATCGGGATTTGAGAAATAGATAAGCGGCGAATTAGCGCGAGATGCGCATCGAATAAGTCCCATCAATTTACCTTCAACAATTAGGGGGGCCGCCAAGAAGCTGCGAACCGGCTTTTCCCCAGCGCCTGATTTAGAGTCTCTCGTCTTCAAGCCCAAATCATCCTCCCATCTTACCGCTTCAAGTGTTCCGGAGAATAAAGTGTTGAGCCAGGGCTTATCTTGATCAAACGAATGAAGATCTGGGATGTATATCGACTTTTTATTGGCCAAACACCAGCCGGTGATCCCGGGCAAATCGTTCGGACTGAAAATTCGCTTAGGTAGCTCTGGCCAATTTGTAGCACGGCAAGACCAGATCTGTTCTGAAGAATCGAGAGGTGTAAGAAAAATAGAAACCTCTTCAGCATGCAGGAGTTTGCCAACCTCCGCACAGATCTCCCTCATAATGTTATCAGCCTGATCGGGTTCGACCGGCGTCAGAGTCTCTCCTTGCACAGAAATCGTGCTATGAGTCTCCCCAAGTATAGCGTCGACGGCAGTGATTAGTTGCAATCTCCGGCTTTCTCTGATGCGCTGATAGACACCGGGCCACAGTGTTGCAGCGACCTGAAAAAGTGATTGATCCATGCCTAAAGCCTCTTGGCTCTGGTCATCTCTCCAGTAGAGAGAAAGAACTCCATAGACATCCGTTTCTGGCGACGAAACAGGCATGGCCATAAGCCACTTAACCTGCCTCTCAGCAAAAAAAGAGCTGCCATAAAATGGGTGCGGGAGTCTGTGCGGAGATCCTACTGGCTCCCCATCTCTTCCAAATACCATGCGCTTCTCAGCAAAGGCAGCACCAGAACTTGTTGTATTGAGAGGCAGATCTCGAATCTCAAGCCGATCGATTTTACCTTCTCGTTTTCTAAAGAAAGAGACACCAGAGACAAGTCTCTGATAAGGCACCAATTCCCCTTTGTATTCCGGGCCTTCCAATCGCCAGAAGACAATTCCTTCCGCGCCAAAATGTTCCATGATTTTACGAAGGAACCCCCGCGCCCTGCCTGAGGGACGCTCACCTGGCTCGCCCATCCCCACGAATGATTGGTTGAGCAGTTTTGTGATGAACTCCACCGTCTTGGTTTGCTTTAGTTCATCACCTGATGCTTTTGGAGTCATGGGTCCGTATTTGAAATTTAACAGGCGTACTGTAGCCCAGGGGCTTCTTTTAAAAGACTGCGATAATTTTGTCCAGACACATCTGGAAAAACTCGAGCGCAGGTGATCTCATAAAGGAATGCGCAAACGCATCGGATCGCACAATTGCCCTAGAGCTATCGCTTTAGCCACGGCAAAATAGAGCTCTTCGAGGGCGCGGACGCGGTGCCCGCCAATTCCCGGCTCGACTCCTGACCTTTGCCGGAATGCTCTTCCCGCTCCAGGGCAGGAGCCTTTGGCAGCCCCTTATCTTCTTCGGCGGCTTCAGGCAAATCAGGCAACAAATCATCCGCCTTAGGTAGGTGTTCAAAATCCTCTTCCAGCGGTGATTCCGGTGGTTTCCGCCGCCACGATTTTTTACTAGGACGACTTTCGCGTTCCTTCCTCTCTTTATCCGCCGGCGTATCCGGACCAATCAGACCCCCGGAGAACACGATCTTCATCGCCTCTTCCAGCGAAAGCGGCGCATCCACCACCTTGCTGCTCTCCGCAACGATCAGAAGTCCCGTCATGGGACTCAGCGCCCCTGGCAGAAAAACCAATGTCATGCTTTGCTGTAGCTTCTCGTCAAAAAATTGACCCGTGACAAAGCCGATCAGCTTCATCCCCGGCGAGGGATACTCCACATACACCACCCGTTTGAAACTCCGCGTATCGCCAAATCCCCGAAACGCCTCGATCACCTGCTTGAGCGATTTGTAAATGAAAGAGATCACCGGCACCCGCAGGAGCAGCTTGTCCATCGCCCCCACCACTCGCACGCCGATCACGTTGGTGGCCATTACCCCAAGCGCGATCAGAAAAAGCAGCGGAATCAGGAACCCGACGAAACCGACCACATACTGGAAATTCTCCCCATCCAGATTCACTTGAAAGCCGGGCGGCACCGCCTGGTTGTAAACCAAGCCGAACGAACGCAGCAGCGGGGCACTCATCCCCTGCAGGAATTCATAAACAAATCTGAGGATCCAGAACGTGACGATGATCGGCACGACCAGCGCCAAACCCGCCAGCAGTTTGTTGCGCAGCCATACAAAAGGATGCCGGAAGGGGGAAGTCTCGTACATCGATACCTTACTCAATGACAGCGGAGCGGCGCCCCGGTTCAATTCAATACTGCGATTCCCTACTGAAACGCAAAAGCGGCCGTCTGGCAACTGCCAGCAAGCCGCCTTTACTTTACATCGCCTCGCCTTTCGGCTTAGGCCCCCACCAACAGACGGGCCGGATTTTCAATGCAATCCTTTACGCGGATCAGGAAAGTCACCGCCTCTTTGCCATCCACCACGCGGTGGTCATAGCTCAGGGCCAGATACATCATCGGGCGGATCACGACTTGTCCATCAATAGCCACTGGCCGTTGCTGAATGGTGTGCATACCCAGGATACCGCTCTGCGGCGGATTCAGGATCGGCGTGCTCAGCAGGGAGCCATACACACCCCCGTTGCTGATAGTAAATACTCCGCCAGTTAGATCATCCAATTGGATTTTACCTTCTCGCGCTTTAGCTGCGTAACCCAGAATGTCGCGCTCCAGATCGGCGAAGCTTTTCTGGTCGGCATCCCGCAGAACCGGAACGATCAAACCTTTCTCCGTGCCCACGGCCACGCCCACATCATAGAAGTGATTGGAGATCACTTCGTCCCCGTCCACCCGCGTGTTCAATTGCGGCACTGCCTTCAGCGCCTCGACCACGGCCTTAATGAAGAAGGACATGAAACCCAGCTTCACGCCGTTTTTCTTGGAAAAGTCGTCTTGCAGTTGCTTCCGCAGCGTCATCACCGCAGACATGTCGCACTCATTGAAAGTCGTCAGGATCGCCGCAGTGCGCTGCGCATTCACCAGTTGTTCCGCGATGCGGCGCCTCAGTGGCGTCATCTTCTTGCGCGTCACCCGTCCTTCCGGGGAAGCAGCTTTGGTAGGCGCTGGTGCAGCGGCTACCGCTTCCGCGGGCTTCGGCACCAGCTTGAGTTGAGGCTCGGCAGCTTTGGCAGCAGGAGCAGGAGCATCTTTTTCCTTCGGCGCCGCTGCGGCAGGGGCCGGCGCAGCAGGAGCAGCTTCAGCCTTTTTCGCTTCAGCAGGCGCGGGGGCCGCTGGTGCTGGCGCGGCTGCAGCGCTGGCTCCAGAAGATTCTTCGATGCTTCCAACGACCGCACCCACCGGCACGTCTTCGCCTTCTTGGGACTTGATCCGCAGAATGCCGCTGGCGTCCGCCGCGATTTCCTGCGCCACCTTGTCCGTCTCCAGTGTCAGCAGGATCTCCCCGGCATTCACGGCATCACCGTCTTTTTTGTGCCATTGAGAAATGAGTCCGCTGGCAATGGATTCGCCGAGCGCCGGAATCTTGATATCGGAGGGCATGGAGTCGCGGGAGGGGAGAAAAAGTTGGGGCCGAAAGGATGAGAAACAGGAGAGGAGGCAGAGCCTTTCTTAACTACACGCTGAAAGCGTCTTCCACCAGTTTGTCCTGCTCCAGGGTGTGAATCGCCTTGGATCCCACCGCCGGGCTGGAACTTCTTTCGCGGCCCGCGTAGCGCACCACATGGTTGGACAGCTCTTCCAGACGATGGCGAATGAAGGACCACGCACCCATGTTTTCCGGCTCTTCCTGGCACCAGATCCACTTCTTCTGGGCTTTGGGGTACTTCTTCACGATCTTCCAGATCAGGTCGATGTTGAAGGGATAAATCTGCTCCATGCGGATGATGGCGGCGTTCTTGAGCTCGTTCTCCTTACGGAACTCGAGCAGATCGTAATACACCTTGCCGGAGCAGAAGATCAGACGCGTCACACGGTTCGGATCCGTCTGGAGCGTGTCATCGTCCATCACGTCTTGGAAGTGCGTGCCTTCCCCCATGTCGGCCAGGGTGCTGACCGCCTGAGGATGGCGCAGCAGGCTCTTCGGCGTCATGATGATGAGCGGCTTCTTGAAAGGACGCTTCATCTGACGGCGCAGGGCATGGAAATACTGCGCCGGCGTAGTCAGGTTCACGACTTGCATATTGCAGCCCGCGCAGAGTTGCAGGAAGCGCTCCAGACGGGCGCTGCTGTGCTCCGGACCCTGGCCTTCGTAACCGTGCGGCAGCAGCATCGTGATGCCGCTCGGTTGTTGCCATTTGCTCTCGGCACTGCTGATAAACTGGTCGATGATGACCTGAGCGCCGTTGGCGAAGTCACCGAACTGGGCTTCCCAACAGATCAGCACATTGGGCGCGAGCAAAGAGTAGCCGTAGTCGAAGCCCAGCACCGCCGCTTCGGAAAGCAGTGAATTGTAAACGCAGAACCGCGCATCATTTGTCGCCACATGCTGCAGCGGGATGAAACGATCGCGGGTCGTATTGTCATACCACACACAATGGCGCTGGCTGAATGTACCGCGGCGGCAGTCCTGACCGCTCAGGCGCACGCTGTCGCCTTCCGTCAAAAGACTCCCGAATGCCAGGGACTCGGCATGAGCCCAGTCAAAGCCTGCGCCAGTCTCCACCGCCTTCTTACGGGCAGCGAGGAAGCGCTTCTCAATGGTCGGATGGAGTTTGAAACCCGGAGGCGGCTCCACCAGCTTGAGACCCAGGTCACGCAGCTTGTCCACATTGATCCCAGTCGGCACCGCTTCGTGGGAGTAGGCAGGCTGAGGATTCGCCATGGACCCCTCGAAAGGATTGTGCCCCTTTTGTTTTTCTTCGGCGGCAAGAGTTTGGAAGCCGCTTTCCAGCGCATCTTCCAGTTCCTTGCGGATTGCCTCTGTCTCTTCCTGCGTCAGCACACCGCTCTCGACCAGCTTCTTCTGGAAAAGGGTGGCCGTACTCGGATGCTCGGCGATGGAGCGGGCCATATTAGGCTGCGTGAACGAAGGCTCGTCCGTCTCATTGTGACCGTGACGGCGGTAGCAGACGATATCAATGATGACATCGCGGCTGTATTTCTGGCGGAAATCCAAGGCAAAAGCGGCGGCAAAGGCCACGTCCATGGGTGAATCCCCGTTCACATGGAACACTGGAGCTTCGATCATCTTCGCCACATCCGTACAATAGTCTGACGAACGTGCATCCGCTGGGGAGGTAGTGAAACCGATCTGATTGTTGATGATGATGTGGATGGTGCCACCCGTGCGATAGCCGGGAAGCTGGGAGAGGTTCAATACCTCGGGAACCATCCCCTGCCCTGCAAAAGCGGCGTCGCCGTGAATCAGGATTGGCAGAACCTTCTTGCGGTTCAGCGTGTCATCGAGCGCGCGCTGACGGGCGCGGGCCTTGCCTTCCACCACAGGATCGACGGCTTCCAGATGGCTCGGATTAGCAGCGAGCTGAATTTGAACCTCCGCCCCGGACTTCGTGCGACGTGTGGTTTCAAAGCCGAGGTGATACTTCACGTCGCCATCGCCGGCCACCATGTTCGGCACATAATTTTCGGAGAATTCATAGAAGAGCACCTGCAAAGGCTTCTTCAGGTAGTTTGCCAGGATGCTGAGGCGACCGCGGTGGGCCATTCCCATGACGATTTCCTGGCCGCCGTGCGAGGGCAGCTTTTCAAAAATGGTCTCCAGCGCCACCATCACGGACTCGCCACCTTCGATGGAGAAGCGCTTCTGGCCGACATAACGCTTGTGCAGGAAGCGCTCGAAAGTTTCCGGCTGCCACACCCAGCGCAGGAGCTGTGCTTGCTCTTCTGCGGTAGGAGCAGGCGCATCGACGCGCGCCTCGATCCGCTCGCGCAGCCATGCGCGCACTTCGCGGCTATGGATGTGCATGGTCTCAAAGCCGATCTTGTCGCAATAGATCCGGCGCAGGCCTTCCAGCATCTCGCGCACCTTCACGCGGCGGCCATTCGAGTAGAACTGAGTGGAAATTTCCTCGTCCAGGTCCGCCTGGGAGAAGCCCAGTGCTTCCAGGGAAAGCAAAGGTTGCTCGGTACCTTGCTTCGCCAGGGGATTCACCCACGCGGCGGTGTGACCGATCCGGCGAAAATCCAGTATCGCATTCGTCACCTTGGTCCGGAAGGACAAACCTTCTCCAGAAATCTGCTGGCCAGTCTTGTCATCCGCCTGAGCGGCCCCCGTGCCGCCTCCTTTTTGCGACATCCCCAGCTCAAACCCTTCAAAAAAGGAAGCCCAGGCAGGCTCCACACTCCGTTGATCGTTTTTCCAGGCTAAATACTTCTCTTCGAGCAGTTCAACGTTCGCTCGGTAGGGCAATGTGGCGTTCATGATCGGGGACGAGGGGTGCGAATATGGCGCATCCCATAGTGGCGTGAAAGTATAAAAATGGATTTTCGCAGGTTAGATCGCCTTGGAAGAGGCATGGATGCGTAACCTCCGGAAGGTCAATGCCTTTCGCTCGAATTCACAGCCGCGGCACCAATCTGCTGCCCACTAAGTTACGTCGAGAGGCAGACGGAAGACGCAGGCTTTATGACTCGTTATGGCAGCGGATATGCACCGCTTCTTTCTCTTACTCTTTACCTATTTGGCTGTCACGGTTGCTTCACCGGCCGCCCCTCCACCGAACATTATCCTCATGATGGGTGACGACCATGGTTGGGAGGAGACCGGCTATCACGGCCATCCCCATGTCAAAACTCCCGTCTTGGATGAAATGGCCGCGACCGGGCTTCGGCTGGATCGATTTTACTCTGCTCACCCCAGTTGCTCCCCCACCCGGGCCAGTTTCCTCTCTGGTCGCCATCCCAACCGGATGGGAACCTTCGCCCCCGGCTGGTCGCTTCGTCCCGAGGAGATTACTGTTGCCCAAGTGCTCAGCAAGGCCGGCTACCGCTGCGGTCACTTTGGCAAATGGCACGTAGGGACCGTCAAAGCAGGATCCCCCACCAGCCCAGGCGCCATGGGCTTCCATGAATGGGTTTCTCATGACAACTTCTTTGAGATGAATCCGTCGCTGTCGCGCAATGGCGGTCCACCCGAAGTCATCAAGGGCGAAGGCTCTGCCGTCGTCATCCAGGAGGCCCTCAACTTCATTGATCGCGCCGCTGGCACCGGGAAACCTTTCTTCACAATCGTCTGGTTCGGCTCCCCTCACGAGCCCTACACCGGTCTACCTGAGGATCTTGCGCTCTACGACGACCTGCCGGCGCTATACAAAGACAAGAAAGTAAAACTCACCTCGAATGAAACAGGTGCCCAGGTAACCCGCCCCCAGGGCGAAGTGCTCCGGGAACGCTACGCAGAGATCACCGCCATGGACCGCGCCATCGGCGCCCTGCGGAAACACCTGGCCGACAAAGGCCTGCGCCAGAATACCCTCGTGTTTTACTGCGGCGACAATGGCACCTCTCCCGACGCCGCCCTCGGTCAGCCTCATCGCGGCATGAAGGGACAAGTCTACGAAGGCGGCATCCTCGTCCCTGGACTCATCGAGTGGCCCGCCCGCATCCCGAATCCCCGCACGACCAACTTCCGCGCCAGCACCAGCGACCTCCTCCCGACACTCTGCGCCCTCACCGGCCAACCCCTGCCCGTCCGAATCCTTGATGGCATCGATCTCACCCCAGTCATCGACGGCAAAGCGACCGAGCGCTCATCCTCTCTTTGCTTCTGGAATTACGAAACCGCCCGCCTCACCAAACTCAAACCAGGGCCCGAACCATGGATCGATCCCGCCATGCAGGAAGGCACCACCCCGCTAACCAAACTAGCAGGCGGCAAAGCCACGCGAGACTTCCTGAACTTCCGCCATCCCTCTCTAAACGAAACGGACTATCTGGGAGCCCGCGCCATCATCGACGACAACTTCAAACTCGTCATCCGCGAGGATAAATCCGGCGTCACCAAACAGGAGCTTTTTAATCTCGCGGCAGATCCCGCCGAGAAGACCAATTTAATTGACCAACGGTCAGATATCGCCACAAAGCTGGCCGCACGCATGCGAATGTGGCAGGATTCCGTCCTCCACAGCCTTACAGGCGCAGAATACCTAAAGTAACTACTTACGGCCTGATTGAATTTGGTCGATGGCTAGCTTTCCTCCGTTGCCAGCGCCAATGCCGTAGCTTCCTCCAAACTCAACTGCCGTCCCTCCCGCCGCGCCGCTTCAACCGTCGGCCCGCTGAATTCCGGCGCAGCATCCAAAATCACTCGCATCGCCGGGTGATCCGCCGCCTGAGAGACCAAACCACTGCGCACTCTCTGCGCATCCGCCGCCCCATATAGACGCGCCGCACGGTCATAGTTACCCTCAGCGACAGCCAGTATCGCAAATGCCTCGATCGGATAGGAAGCACCCCAGCGATTCCCCAGGTCCAGCCCCACCTGTAAGCATTCCGTGAGATGCGCTCGCGCCACCTCAAATTTGCCCAACGCCGCCGCATTCACCCCCACGCTCCACGCCATGATAATGGCCTGCCACGTGTCACCTTCCACCCGATATCGGGTCAGATTTTCCACATCCAGTTCCATCGACTTTTCAAAGTCCTGATCTGCCGCCGCGATCACTGCCCAGATGTGCTGGATGTGCGCCGTAAGCCGGGAATCATGGAGCGGCTCAGCTAGTTCTGTGGCCTCTTTCAGCAGGGCGCGTGCGGCTTCCACATCGGGCGTATCCAGTGCCAGAAACGCGAGGTCAGCCAGAGCCCGGGCAATCCCCGACGCATCACCGAGTTCACGATAGAGGCCAAGCGCTTCCTTCTGGTAGTCCTGGCACTCCGACCCGTCATCCGCCACCCACGCCAGCCGCCCGGCTGCCGCGACGGCGCGCGCCCGAATCGCATTCCGCGGTGCTGCCTCCGGTAGCGCTAGTATTTTGGCGAAGACATCGCGTGCCTCCTTGAACAGGCCGCGCACCTCCACAAACCGCTGCGTCGCCACCAGCAGCCGCAGGCCTTTTTCCACCTGCCCCGGCAGTTCCGCCGCTGCGTCGAGCGCATAGCGAATGTTGAACGCCTCATCCTCCACAATTTCCAGCCACTTGCGCTGATCCGCACCGATGGTCTTCGGCGCGGCCGCTTCCGCGAACCGCAGGAAATACTCCAGATGCCGGATCCGGAAGATGTCTGAGTGCCCCGCTGCAATCAGCTTTTCGTTTGCGTAATCCCAGATGGATTCCAGGATGAAATACCGCGCCTCATGTGCTCCCTCGGGAGTTTCCACATATACGAGAGACTTGTCCACCAGTTGCGTCAGCAGGTCGATGATTTCAAACGCATCCAACCCCTCTCCTGAGCACACCGCTTCGATTGCCTCCAACGTGCGTCCGCGCGCAAAGACGGACAGCCGTTGCAGCAACATTCGCTCCCGCTCATCCAGCAGATCATAGCTCCAGTCGATCAATGATCGCAGCGTCTGCTGCCGCGGCACCGCATTCCGGCTTCCCGTGGTCAACAAGTGAAAGCGGTCATCCAGCCGTTCCACAATCTTGTCCAGCGACAGCACCCGGATACGCGCCGCCGCAAGCTCGATGGCAAGCGGAATGCCATCCAGCCGCCAGCAGATCTGCGCCACCAAATGAGCATTTTCATTCGTGAGTTGGAAAGTCGATGCCAGACTGGCTCGCTCCACGAAGAGCCGCACGGCTTCATAGTGTCCTAGCCGCGCCACAGCATCTTCACCCGGACTGATCTCCCGCCAGTGATTCGGCAGCGACAACGGTGGCACTGGCCACGCGGTTTCACCCACAATCCCGAGGGCTTCACGGCTGCTCGCCAGGATATGCAGCTTGGGACAGGCACGCAGCAGCGTCTCCGCCAGGCGCGCACAAGCCGCCACCACATGTTCGCAATTGTCCAGGATCAGAAGCACATTTCGCTCCCTTAGGTAATTCGTCAGCGTGCTTAGGAGGGGCCGATCCGCTTCCTGCCGAAGCCCCAAAGCCGCCGCCACTGTCTCCGCCACCAGGAGCGCATCATCAATGGTGGCAAATTCCACAAACCACACCCCGTCGGGAAATTGCTCCAGCACATCGGCCGCCACTTGCAGCGAAAGCCGCGTTTTGCCCGTGCCGCCCATGCCTGTCAGCGTGAGAAGCCGCGTGCTGTTCAGCACCCGCTTCACTTCCTCCATCTCGCGTTCGCGCCCGATGAAGTGGCTCAATTGGACCGGCAAATTGTTCGCCACGCTTTCCAGCGAGCGCAGGCTGGCAAACTCCGAGGGCAATCCGGACGCCACCAGTTGATAAAGATGCTCAGGCCGAGCCAGATCCCGCAGCCGATGCTCCCCCAGATGCCGCAACTGCGCGCCTGCCGGAATGAGGTCCCGCACCAGTTCCTCTGTCGCCTGGGAGACCAGCACCTGACCGCCATGCACTGCCGCCAGTATCCGCGCCACCCGGTTCAGCGCCTGCCCGAAGTAGTCGTTATCACGATGCTCTGCCGCCCCCGTGTGCAAGGCCATCCGCACCCGGATCTCGCCAATGCTTCCAAAATCCGCTTCACGCAGAGCCCGCTGCGCCTCGATCGCCCCAGCCACCGCACTCTGCGCCGTGTCGAATGCCACACAAAACGCATCCCCGATCGTCTTGAATACATATCCGGCGTTCCTGGCAAACGCCTCCCGCAGCAGACGGTCATGCTCCGCCAGCGCCACCCGCATAGCCTCAGGCTGCTTTTCCCACTTTTTCGTACTGCCCTCGATATCGCTAAAGAGAAAAGTAATGGTGCCGGTCGGCGGGATGATCATGCGATAAGATTTTGGGGCAACTGAGCAGAGACTCAATTGAATAAATCGTGAGCCGATGCCGTGCCATCAAGTTGGTTTCAACCACGCCTTCCAATCCTTGCACCCCCCCTTGTCTCTGGCACCCTAACGGGATGATGACCACCCCTCTCTGTAGTCCATTCCCCCCACCTCGCCGCTTACTCCACACCCCATTTTTCCCGCCATTCCGTACTATATAGTACGCAATATCGCGTATTCCGACACGCTGCTGCGCCACTACGCGCCTTTTTAGCCTAGTTCAAACACCCAACCGCACTTGCTACCGCAGATTACGTCCCACAAAACGTTTGATACCGGCCCTCTACAGATGGCATCACATACTCTGGATAACCCTTCGAGTGATCGTAGGGATTCGCCAGCACGTCGAGTAGCTGCTCCATCACACTTAAGTCACCATCCTTCACCGCAGCAGACAGTGCTTCTTCGACCTTGTGATTGCGTGGAATGACGACGGGATTACTTAGCCGCATCCGCTTAGCAACCTCCACCCCCGTCTGCGGCTGACGGCCCAAACGGTCCTGCCACTTTTGACGCCACTCGACATGATCCGCGTCAGTCGCTTTGTCGTCGGAACCTAGAGCCCGAAAAGTATTCGTGAAGTCAGCCTTTGTTCGCTGCATCTCATCGAGCAAAGATTGCACCAAAGCCTCATCGCCTTCCTCTTCCGTGAAAAGCCCCAGCTTCGCTCTCATCCCCGCAAGCCAATGACGTTTGAACCGTGCTTCAAAACTCCCAATCGTATCGTTCGCGATCGCCACTGCCTCAGCTTCATCCTCACTTAACAATGGTAGCAACGCCTCCGCCAAGCGCGCCAGATTCCACTGCGCAATGCGCGGTTGCTGACCATAGGCATAGCGGCCGTAACGATCAATCGAGCTGAAGACCGTCGCCGGATCATAAGCATCCATGAAGGCACACGGCCCATAGTCGATCGTCTCTCCCGAGAGCGCCATGTTGTCCGTGTTCATCACCCCATGGATGAATCCCACGCACTGCCACTGCGCAATCAACGACACCTGTCGCTCAATCACGCCTTCCAGAAAGGCGAGGTATGGCTTCGCCGCTCCCACAACCTCAGGATAGTGCCGTCGCATGGTGTAGTCCGCCAGCGCCTGCAGCACCGCCTTCTCTTGAAGGGCTGCCGCGTATTCAAACGTCCCGACCCGGATGTGACTGCTGGCCACTCGTGTCAGCACCGCACCTGGCAGCGGCTCTTCGCGGTAGACCGTCTCCCCCGTGGTCACCACCGCCAGACTACGCGTAGTCGGAATACCCATCGCGTGCATGGCCTCACTGATAATATATTCCCTCAGCATCGGCCCCAGCGTGGCACGCCCATCTCCCCGCCTCGAAAAAGAAGTCGGTCCCGATCCTTTGAGTTGGATGTCGAATCGTCGACCAGCCGGGGTGATTTGCTCTCCGAGCAAAACCGCCCTCCCGTCTCCCAGCATGGTGAAATTCCCATACTGGTGCCCGGCGTAAGCTTGCGCCAAGGGTTGAGCGCCGGCTGGCAAGGTATTCCCAGTAAACATCGCCGGATCATTCAGCAAATCGGCATTCAAACCCAACCCGTCTGCCAACTCGCGGTTCAACACCACCATCTTTGGCTCACGAACCGGTGTCGGCCCATCCCTTGTGAAAAACACGTCTGGCAGTCCGGCGTACGATTGTTCGAGATGCCAGCCCGCAGTCGATTTAGATGAAGAAAGGTCGTCAGGCATGAAAACAAATCGAGAGAAACTGCTCTTCACATCCTGTAATTCACGACCAGTCGCGTCGCACGCCTAAATCCCCGGGAACATGAAATGGGCCGCCCCGCCCTCCGTACTTGCCCCTTCCCCTTTCCTGCGCTTTCTTGGAAACCCGCATGATCGAAGTCACCAACCTCACCAAACGCTACGTGGGCCGCACGGCGGTGGATGAGTTGAGCTTTACTGTTCAGCCAGGTGAGATCGTTGGATTTCTGGGACCGAATGGAGCTGGCAAGAGCACGACCATGCGCATCCTCTCTGGATTCCTGCCCGCCACCTCCGGCTCCGCCACGGTCAATGGATTCGATGTCTTTAAGCAGTCAATCCAGGCCCGCCGCAGCCTCGGGTACATGCCGGAAAATGCTCCGCTCTACCTGGATATGCGGGTGAAGGAATACCTCGGCTTCCGTGCCGCCCTCAAGGGATTGCACGGGCGCATTTCACGGAAGCGGGTGGGCGAAGTGATGGATGCCTGCTTCCTGACGGATGTCCGGCGGAAGATCATCGCGAACCTCTCCAAAGGCTACCGGCAGCGCGTCGCCCTCGCGGACGCCCTCCTCGGGAAACCGCCTCTGCTCATTCTGGATGAGCCTACCAACGGCTTGGATCCGAACCAGATCCGCCACGTGCGGGAACTGCTCTACGCGAACAAGTCCCAGCAAACCGTTTTCCTTTCCACCCATATCCTAAGCGAAGTCGAGGCTTACTGCGACCGCGTTCTGCTGATCCACCACGGTAAACTCCGCGCGAACGATACCCCGCAGAATCTGGCCCGGAAACTCCGCGCCGCCAGTGATGTCCATCTGGAACTTCAGGGCGGTGAGGACCACGTCACGGAACTCTCTAAACTGAGCGGCGTTCGGAAAGTCTTTGAGGAGAAGACGACGGAAAGCTGGAAAAGCTATACCATCCGCGTTGAAGCCCGGGCCGACATCCGCGAGGCTATTTTTGACCTGGCCCTGCGACACCGCTGGCAGATCCGGGAGTTGCACCGCAAACTCCCCAGTCTTGAAGATGTCTTTTACGAGCTGACCACCAGCGATCTCTAACAGACGCCAAAGCCCGGCCTCCTCCCCTTCCCTCCCGCTTTCCGATTTCGATGTCTGTCTTCCTCACTCTGTTCTTCAAAGAACTGCGTTCCTATTTTTACTCGCCGGTGGCCTACATCGTCATCGCCATGGTGATGCTGATCAATGGCTTCTCTTTCCGCGCCGCCATCGCCGTGCTCGAAAGCGCCCCCCAGCAGGGCAGCATTGTTTCCTGGACCTTCACCTCCCTCTGGTTCTGGCTCTCTTATTTCTTCGTCTTTCCCCTGCTGACCATGCGCCTGTTCGCGGAAGAAAAGAAACTGGGTACTTGGGAAACCCTCTTCACCGCTCCCGTGCGCACCTGGCAGGTAGTCGGCGCGAAGTACTTCGCGAGTGTCTTTTTCTACTGCCTCCTATGGCTCCCGAGTCTGGGAAACTTCGCCATTTTTCAGTGGATGACGCATGGCGCCGCGGAAATTCCCGCCGGTGCCCTCTACGGCACCTATCTACTCATTTTTGTCATGGGCCTTTTTAATCTGGCTGTGGGCTGCTTTGCCTCTTCGCTGACCTCGAACCAGATCATCGCGGCAGTGGTTTCTTTCACCATCAGCCTACTGCACTTTCTGTTGGGAATCTTTGTGTTGTACCTCGGACGACGCGTCCCAGAGGCCTTTGTGGACCTCATCTATTACATTACGACCAAGGAGCACATCCGCGTCTTTACCAGTGGCCTCCTCGATTCCCGGCCTCTTGTTTATTACAGCAGCCTCGCCGTACTGTTCCTGGCTCTGACGCATCAGGTGCTCGAGTTTCGCCGCTGGCGCGTGTGACGCTATCGCTGAGCCACCGTTCCGGCATTTCCATCTTCTGACCTCCCTTTACGCGACGTGACTTCCAGCAAGAAACCGCCCACTGCCTCGCGTCCAAATAAACCGCGTACGAAGACCATGCACCGCTTCGGCATCAGCGTGAATGTCCTCGTCCAGGTTTCCCTCCTTTTCGCGCTGTTCGGCATCGCCAATTACCTCAGCTACCGCCATTACGTCCGGCGCGACCTTAGCCCCCAAAAGGACTTTACCGTTAGCGACGCCACGGAAAATTATCTGCGCAATCTGAAAAAGGATGTGGAGATCACCCTCGTCTTTGCCCGGGATTCCGTCATGATGCAGGAAGTACGTTCCCTGGCGGAGGAATATCGCCGCATCAAAAAGTCCCGCATTCGTCTTGAGGAAGTGGATCCCGTCCGGGATGTTGACCGCGCTGAACAACTCAAGGCCAAACACGCCGTCACCCTGTCAGGCAACGGTGTCCTGGTGAGCTCCAATGACCGCTTCCGTTTCATCCCTGAGTCGGAGTTGGTAATTCGTGGCCTTGAAGGCGACCGGGAGAATCCCAGTGTGGACTTCCGTGGAGAGGAAGCGATCACCTCAGCCATCATCGGCCTCGTGGAAGGACAGATACGCCGCTTTTATTACATCGTCGGGAAGGGAGACTCCACCGGCAAGGGCGGCGAACCTTCCTTCAAGTCCCTGGTGGAATTGGGCAAACAACAGAACTTCGAAGTGGCCCCGATGAACTTCTCGGAAATCGACAAGATCCCCGATGACGCCGCCGGCGTGGTACTAGTGGGTCCCAAATACGATCTGGCCGACCGGGAGGCAACCATGCTTGATGCTTACTGGCAGGCGAAACGCACCGCTATCCTCGTGCTGATCGATCCCGCGGCATCGACACCCCGCCTGCATCAGTTCATTTCTCAGAACGGCGTCGTTCCCCGCGCGGATCGAGTTCTCTACGCGGAGAGCACCAGCACCGGGCCACGCAAGGAGTTCAGCGTGCAGACACTTTTCCTGAAGGACTCGCCCATCAGCCAGCCGTTCTCCTCCGTCTCCGCCACTTTTTCCGGCCAGACGCAATCCCTGGATTTAAAACGCGAATCCGCCGAGCTTCGCGCCCAACAGATTGAAGTGCGGCCCCTTATCGATGCTACCGAGCGTTTCTGGGGTGAAACCCGCTATCTGATGGACTTGCCACGCGTGGAGCCTGGCGACACTCAACCACCCGTGCACCTGGCCGCCAGCGTGGAACGCGGCCACGTGGATGACGAACGGCTGCGCGTGGACAGTTCACGCATGGTGGTCGTTGGGAATGCCCTGTTGTTGGATCCTTCCACCCGTCTTGCCGTGCATCAGGACTTTGTCGCGGCCAGCGTGAATTGGATGCTGAACCGGGAGCGCCTCATCGGTCCGACCCCCAAGCGGAAGCAATCGTTCCGCCTCGACCTTACTGAGAATGAGCGAAAGATCATTTTCTGGGTAACCTGCTGTCTGATGCCAGGTGCCGTGTTAACTTTAGGAATGATGGTGTGGAGTTTCCGGCGCGCATGATGTAGATCCGGTTTTTCCAGCTTGATGAATTTCTCAAGAAGACGCTCCCACCTTTTCCTTTACCTCACGATGGGCCTGTTGGTTCTTTGGATGGGGGTAGTGCTCACCTCTCTGTTGGTGGAAGGCTCCCTTTCATACGGGGAGCGGTCGCAGATCAATGTTTCTCGTATTCCGGAAGGCAATGGCCTCGCCTATCGTTACCGGCCCACCGAGCGCCAGTTGCAGCTTTTAGCGCAGCGATCGGATGCCGTGCTTTTGGAAAATGGAGAGGCTGAGGGCTTGCAGCGGGTTGCCACCAGCGCCGAGGTCGTGGCTAAGGGCGCAGGCACTTACGCCACTACATTTAAGAATCTCTACATGTCGTCCACGGATAACACGGACCCGCGCACGAACGGGCGTGTCTATGAAATTGTATTTCCCTACCATCTGCCCGCCTGGACACCGCGGGCCATCGGCATCAGCGGCGGCGTCATCGCCGGATTGCTTCTGCTCGCGACGCTCATTCTCAAAAGGAAGCCTTTGATTAGAGCCGCCCGTCCGGCTCCCTCCGTTATTCGCGGCAGCTTGTTGGCGGTGATCACCACAATACGGCAGTCCCTCTTCTGGAAGCTGATCCTAGCCGTCACGTTACTCAGATTGGTCCTCATCAGCTATGATGAACTCGTCGCTTCCGATTCGGACCCTCTGGAATATGTGTGGCTGGCCACCAAATGGTTCTACGGCCAGCATCCTTATTATTACTACCGGCTGCCAGTCTATCCCCTGTTCATCGCCCTTACCGATCTGACGGGTTTGCCTCACCGTCTTGTGCTGGAGGCGATGCAGATCTTTTCCTATATCACCTTCGTGGCTGCGCTGTTGCGCTTTCGTGTAGCCAGGGCCGCCGTTTTCGCCATCTACGCCTGGTTCATTCTCTCTCCTCAAACTGCTCAGTGGAACAACTACACTCAGCCAGATGCCTGCTACGTGACGATCATGATCTTCACGGTATCCGCAGGCCTTCTTTGGATCGCGTCAGGTCGAGCCTGGCTGGGTGCGCTCGTTGGCTTGCTCATCGCTCTCCTTCTTAATATGAGAGAAGAGCGCCCTCTCAACGTCGCCCTCGCCGCTGGTATCGTCTTGCTTTATCTTATTGCCCAGTTTGCACGCCACACTCCTGGCACGCGCGAATATAGTTTCCGCAAGCTGCGGAGATGGACCGTTGGGCCGATGGTCATGCTGGGAACCATGATCCTGCTGAACACGCTTTTTCAGACTGCGTTCTACTTTCGCACACAGATCTGGGGACAATGTCTGCTTTCCACTCCTGGCATCTCGGCCTTCATGACCAGCATGTTCCGCATACCGGTTACGACCCCCACGGATCACGGCTTTTTAATCAATCAGGAAGTGCGCAAAAAAGCTGCGGAACTCAGCCCAACCTTCCGGCAGGTATTGCCAGAGATCGAAAAGGACAGTGTCTTCAGCCAAAGCAACCTTGAGAACTACCAGACACGAGATCTCATTGTGGATCAGTTCCTCTGGCTCGCCTTCCATAACGGCATGGCCAGCCAGGCTATCCAATACGCAAATCCGTCTAAACAGCGGGACGATCTGTTCCAAAAGGTGGCTTTGGAGGTGACCCAAGGGCTGCAAGGCAAGGAACAGCAGAAAATCTATCTCGGCGGCACCTTCCCCATCAATTCAACCGTCCTCGCCACCTTTCTTGCCGAGTGGCGCAGCCTCCTCCATCTGGTAATGACCGTTTCATTCGAACCCTGTAGGACCGTTTTTCTTCCTATCAGTGAAGTGCGGGCAGATGCCGTCGGATACTATGCCGATGTAACGAATCGTAGACTCTCGCTTGCCGCCGAACTGGATAAAACCGGTGTCACTCGTCCGGCTTGGATTCAAGCTGTCTGGGCAGGCCTTTACCGGTTACAAATTGGCACGCTCTACCTTTGCCTGGCGGGTTCGGTGATGGTTCCTTTGGCTGTTTGGGTGAGCCGTGGTTTTTCCTTTCCTCGAGTGACGCTGGCCGGGTTCACTCGGCTGGCCCCGCTCTTTATCCTGCTCTATATTGCCAGCAGCCGGATCTTTTTCGGCTGCCTGGTTGGCGTTTATTTTGGGGTCGCGTCCCGCTACATGCTTCCCTTCACTATGGTATCGGTCCCCCTCCTCATCCTGATTATGGATGCTTGCCGGTCAGAAGGACAAAAAGACTACGAATCCGCCTAAAAACGACGGCGACGCCTCCGTGAATTACCCACTCTGCGGGATGGGCTACTGATTGACCTTTCGGTAATTCTCCTTCCACAAAATCCCGGCCAGACGTGACGCCTTGCGGTTGATCGCAGCTTCCGGGAGATCCGGAAAGAGATGATGCAGGCTCTCGTGAATCAGAGTGTCCAGCGCCAGCTTCGGCCTCATGCGCGGATCCAGTTCGATGACTTCGGTGTGCCAGTGATAAAGTCCCCAAGCGCGATGACGCCCCAGTTTGCGGTATTTAACCCGCGGTGTGTTGTTGCTGCGATTGACCATGGTTGGTAAGCAATAGCGGTGCCGGATTAGCGCCTCGGTTGCCAAGAAGCGCGGACCCGGAGTTGTGACACAGAACGCACCAGGACGCTGGAAAATTTGCGCCATTTGGTGTCAAATTCGGAATATTTTCCTTAGACTCCCCTCCGCCTGAAGGTGCCCACGGCACTCCGCCAATCTTGACGGAAGCGACTCGGGCTTCACCTTCGCCAAGCACATGACCTCCGGAAAACATGACTCCCTGCTGGGCTGCCTCCTCGGCACGGCCGTGGGCGATGCCATTGGGCTGCCCTCCGAAGGTCTTCCCCGACGGAAGGTGGCAGCACGGTTGGGATCATCCCCTCTTCGTCACCGGTTCCTCTTCGGGCGGGGCATGATCAGTGATGACACAGAGCACACACTGATGGTCGCCTCAGCGCTTCATGCCAATGGGCGAACCGACCACCCCATCAGCGCAAACGCCTTTCAGCGGTCTCTCGCCTGGAAGCTGCGTTGGTGGTTTGCAGCCATACCCGCCGGCATCGGACTGAGCACGGCCAAGGCTATCATTCGCTTGTGGTGCGGCTTCCCAGTGTCACGCTCAGGAGTTCGATCTGCCGGGAATGGAGCAGCCATGCGCAGCGCGATCATCGGGGCGTGGTTTTATGATGAAAGTGACCGGCGGCGTGAGTTCGCCCTCGCGTCTTGCCGGATTACCCACACCGATGCCCGCGCGGAAGAGTCCGCGCTTTTGGTCGCCGAAGCTGCAGCATTGGCCTGCGCTCAGGCGCCTCGAGTCGAAGTCGTGGACGCACTGCGCCCGCTGGTGACATCGCCGGAAATGAAAGCCTGCTTTGCGGAGCTAGAGGATTCGTTGGAGAGCGGCTGTTCCGTTCTAGACTACGCCGCACGCATCGGCTGCGAACGAGGCGTGAGTGGATTTGCCCCTCATAGTGTGGCCGTCGCACTATATGCCTGGCTGCGGCATCGGGGATGCTTCCCAGACATTCTGGAAAACGTCATCCGCTGTGGTGGTGACACGGACAGCGTAGCGGCAATCGCCGGTGGCATTTGCGGGTCAGAGGTGGGAGAAAGCGGAATTCCGCAGGAATGGATCACCGGCATTTGCGACTGGCCGCGTTCGGTCAGCTATACGCGAAAGCTCGCCGTAACGCTATCAGACCCTAATCCCGCTGCATCCAGGCCAGGTTTGATTTGGCCAGCCCTTCCCTTCCGCAACGCGCTATTTCTGGTTGTGGTATTGATCCACGGATTTTACCGCCTCATCCCCACCAGGGGGTCGAAATCCACTCGTCCCTAATAACCGCTATTCCACCTCCACCGCTCCGGGCTTGAGCCAGTAGAGCACGCTCATCCGCACGGCGATCCCGTTCTCCACTTGGGTATCGATGAGGCATCGCTCGTAGTTCATCACGTTGTCCGTAAGTTCCACCCCGCGGTTCACCGGGCCGGGATGCATCACATACACGCCAGAGTCTTGAAGAACTTTGAGCCGCTCGTCCGTCAGTCCGTAAATCTTGTGGTATTCCCCTAGGCTGGGGAAATAGGGCACGTTCTGCCGCTCGCTCTGCACACGTAGAAGATAGATCACATCCGGCTTCCAGGCGAAAAGCTCGTCCCAGTTGTGGAACACCGCAATTTCCTTCGGCAGATCCCTCGGAATGAGTGAGCCCGGAGCCACCATCGCTGTATTCATGCCGAGTCGGCGGCACAGAAGATTGGTGGAACGCGCCACACGGGAATGAAGGATGTCCCCCACAAACGCGATGCGTGCGCCCCGCACGTCCCCACGGAACACCTCCCTTAGGGTAAACACATCCAGCAGCGCCTGAGTGGGATGGGCGTGGAAACCATCACCCGCATTGATGACGGAGGCCGTGGTGTTCTTCGCAATCAGGTTTGGGATTCCCGTCTGACTATGCCGCACCACAATGTAGTCGGTGCGCATGGCCTCCAGCGTGGCAATCGTGTCGAGCACAGACTCGCCTTTGACCACCGACGAGGTGCTCACGGAGAAATTGATAATGTCCGCCGAGAGACGGCTGGCCGCCACTTCGAAGGATGACCGCGTCCTGGTGCTTGGCTCATAGAAGAGCGTGAGCACCGTGCGTCCCCTCAGAGTGGGCACCTTCTTGACGGACCGTTTGAAGAGGTTCTTAAACGGAACCGCGTTGCTGAGGATGAATTCAATCTCCTCATCCGTGATCCCTTGGATATCCAGCAGGTCTTTGCGAGGTGTCATGCGCGTGCACCTCCCTTTTGCACATACACTGCGTCTTCGCCATCCACTTCCACAAAATGCACCTGGATCCGCTCGTCTGGGGTGATGTCCACCCGCTCCCCTACGTAGTTCGCCTGAATCGGAAACTCCCGGCCTTCGCGGTCGATCAGAGCCGCCAGTTCCACACAGTGTGGCCGGCCATGCGCGAGCACTTCCTCGATGGCAGCGCGGGATGTCCGGCCCGTGTGGAGCACTTCATCGCACAGGATCACGTGCATACCATCCAGGTCAAAATTCATCTCCGAGCCGATCAGCTTCGGCATCATGGTCAAGGAGCGCAGGTCATCCCGATAAAGGGAAATATCCACCCGGCCGATCCGCAATCCTGGTATCGATGGTTTAAGTTGGGTGTAGAGTCGCTCACTAAGGGGTACCCCCCGGCGGTAGACCCCGATCAGCGCAAGGTTCTCCTGGCTTCCGCATCGTTGCTGAATGGCCTGCGCCATACGCTCAATGCGCTGAGACAAAGCAGTTCTATCGAGTATCGGCACGAGCTCCGGCATTAACCCTTCACCAAACGGATGATGCTGAAGCGCGCAAGTAGTCTTGTGAAGAAACCTTCACGCTTTTTTGCTGTCCCGTCACTCACCCGTGGCGTCGCCGCGCGAGAGGACCATGCGGAATCCGATTGTGTCCCGCTTGGTATGGATAGGCAAGGCCATGCGAGCAGACGACAAGATTTCATCCGGGTTTGCGCTGCGCCAGTTGCCGCCCCGCACCGTTCCGATCACGACATTTTTGCCATCCGTCTTGACCGCTGGCGTCAGTTCATAGTCGTTCTCCACCCATTCGCTCACATTCCCTGCGAGGCCGAAAAAACCTTTATTCCCGGGCGGGAGCGATGCCGCCGCAGCAATATTGGGGAAACGGTCATCATACCGGGCGATGTAGCTCGTGGCATTGTTGCGGCGGGCATAGGTTTCATCGCCAAAGTTGTCAACGCCTTTGGGCGGGGGCCAATCGTAGCCCCAAGGATACACGCCCCGGATGCGGGCATTCCGGGCTGCGGGATCCTTGCCACGCTCCAAGGGCAGTCCAACCGCGCGGCTCCACTCTTCATCCGTGGGCAGGCGGTAGTGATCCTTCGGACCGATGAGGTTCAGGCCCCTTTCCCGCTCGGTAAGCCAGCGGCAGAAGGCACGGGCCTCTTCCCGGTCGATGCCGATGATGGGAAAACCACCGGCCTTTTGCTGATCCGGAATCTGCATGGGCTTCCGGGCGTTTGTCGCACGCGCGAATTCCGCATAGTCCCGGCGGCGCGTCTCCGTCGATCCCATCAGCACGTCTCCCAGAGGAAGGAACTTGAGTCCCATGGAATTCTTCCACTCCCGTCCAAAGGTCACACTGCGCCGCGCATCCATGTCGGCAAAGAGTTCCAGCATTTCGTTCTCCGCCACTTCCCCCTCCAGCACCATGTCGGTGAAGCCATCCCCACGCAGGTCGAGTTCTACTTCTCCTGTTTTCACGCGAGGCAATTCCAGCGGAGTCACCCCCACCAGTTCTTCTCTCTGATAAACCTTCACACCGGCCGGATTGCTTCGCACGATGAGGCTGCCGTAACCTTGCCGTTCCACACGGAGAGAGAAGGCAATACCATCCTCCGGACGTTCGCCACTTTCCGCATCCGCAGCACTGCGCGCTCCAGCCTGATCGCCTTGTGGATCCGATAGAGGCTCGATCTCGTAGTGATGCTCATTCGTCAGGAGACCCTTTTGACGATCCCCTTCGGCCAGCCAGAACCGGAAGGTTTCCGCATCCACCGGCGGCACGACAACGATGTAGACCGGTGCTTTCTCCCCGCGCGGCACATACGGCACGACGCGCCCCTCAAAGGGCCGATCCGTCGCTTTCAGGAAGGAATCGAAGTGCTTCATTTCCACCGGTTTCTCGCTGGCGTGCCCGCTCTGCTTCGGCAGGAAAGACATGCCCAGACTATTCACCCAGCGTTCGCCGAGTTGGGGCAATTCTGATTTCTCCAGCACGAGTTCGTAGGCAGCGGGCTGCTTCGCATTCGCGATGTGCTCAATCTCTTTCAGCCTATAGCCGGCGTGACGGATTTGATAAATGGCCGGCACGCCTTCCGTGGGATTCAGCGGCAGCGGAGTGACTCCCAGCTTCTGCCCATTCGAATAAACTTCCGCGCCCTCCGGCTCAGACTTGATCGTCAGTAGTGGCTCGCTGCGGTGCAAGGCCGACGTGATCCGCTCTCCCTGATTCAGCAACACTCCTGCTGTGAGAAGCAAAAGGCCCAGCGTGGCCCAGCCTGCGATCCGCCACTTCTTCGAGCGACGATCCGGCACTTTCTCGCCGCGCAACGCCAGCGCCATGTCATGCGCGGTGGCATAGCGATCCTCCCCCTTTTGCGCACAGGCGCGGCAGATGACCTGATGCAGCAGCCTCCATTCCTTCAGCCCGCTCTCCGCAGATTCGTCCGCCATCGGAATATCCGGAAAGTCTAATCGGTCTTTTCCCGTGCTGGCCTCATAAAGCACCATGCCTAGGGAAAACACATCCGATGCTGCCGAACCCGGCCCTTCTGGCGCTACAAAACCTTCCGTGCCCACGAAGCTCCTTTGCCCCAGCAACGCCACCAATCCGATGTCCGCCAACCTGCAAACTCCATCGATGAAGACCAGATTTGAAGGCTTCACATCACGGTGGATCAGACCGTTCTGATGCATGAAGTGCAGGCCCTCCGCCACCGTCTGTCCCAGCGCCAGACACTTGGCGGCCTTCACTCGCTTCTCTTTGTGCAGCAGGGCCGTCAACGTCAGCGGGCGATAATGCTCTGGGTCAGCATCGCGGCCGTGCTCCACGTCATCGGCCAGTTCCATGACGTAGTAGTAGAATTTCTCTTCGTCATTTCGCCCCACTTGCAACACTGGCACGAGTCCAGGATGTTTGCGCGATACTGGCTCGTAACGTTTGATCGCCTCGAACTCGCGCTCGAAGGCCTCGTCGTAATCGTAGTCAGATCGCCAGACCACCTTCACCGCCCGCAACGCCCCGGTGACGCCACGCGCAATCCATACCTCTCCATAGGCCCCACGGCCGATCAAACGGATCGTCTCATGATCCTGAATCCGGGGGCGGGCGCGGTCGCTGGAAGTGGGTGGAGAGACTGACACAGGGAAAAGGAAGCTGCGGGCAACAGCGTCAGTGCGCCGGGCTCTACCTGATCAGGCAACCAACCTGGATCACTCCGGATCGTTGATTTCAAGATAGGTGCGGCCCGTGACCTTGCCGCTCGCAGGATTAAACGCTTCCACGCGCATTTGTTTCAAGATCCACGCGCCTTTATACTTCTGACCCTTTCGCACCGTGAACATTTTCACTTTTTTGCCCGAGGCATCATAGGCAATCATCTGGGCGATGGCGCCGCTGCCCTGATGCACCCACACGTCCACCGTCCGGTAAGGACCACGACCGTCTGGATTCGCCACCCGCACTACCCAGCACTTCATGAAACTGACCGTGGCCTGGCTGACCACCTGCGCATTGGGCCAGTAGAGGAAACGCATGGAAAGGTCTTCGTAGTTGATGGCCGTGCCGCGCACCGATTCACCATAGAGCGCCACCGGCATTTCCAGATTTCCTGATGCTGTCACCCGGCGCAGCTTGGAGGCAGCTTCGCCCAGATCGAGATTGATGATCTCATTGGGGTTCTTGAAGCTGAAGCGGATCACGCTCCCGCTCATCGTCAGTTCCAATCCGTATTCTTTTCCTTCACGGTCGTCATTGCGGAGACGGCCGGTCAGGCGATTGAACTCTTGGAGCGCCTGACTCATACGCACCAGCTTCAAAATCTCCTCGCCAGTCGGCGGAGGCAATTGCGCCTTCAGGACCGTTTGCTGTTGGGCATGCAGATTGGCGGGGAGCACAAAGGGGAGGCTCACGGCGGCTATGACCATGAGGGAGAGGCATTTTTTGGCAAAAATCATGATGGATAGAAAAGACAAGTCGCTTTTGACAGCAGGCCCATAGCATTTACTCAAAAGACCTTCCGCCTTCGGAGTCTGCCGAATAACTCATGAACCGCCAACGATTTCTCCTGCCCGCACTTTTGGTGCTGACACTTGCGCGGTTCCTCCTGCTGCCGCTGCATGAGCTATCAGAGCTGGAAAACTATGTCCGGGCATGCGGGGACTCTCCTGATCTCTGGCATACCGGCCTAGGTCCCCTGCTGCCGCTGCTGGTAAAGCTGAGTACCCTGATTTTCGGTGATGGCGCCTTCGCTGTCCGGCTTTGGGCACCGCTTCTTATCCTCGGGGCGAGCTGGCTGTTTTGGGAGTTAGGGAATGGACTCTTTGACGCCAACAAATCCTCCTGGGCCCTGGTTGTCTTTCACATCACCCCGGCGGTGAATCTCGCCTCGGTCACCATCACACCTTTGACTATGGGCATTGTCTCCTCGGTGGCGGTCCTTGCCGCGCTGAGACTGGCTTTGCATCGGCAGAGCAAACACCACTTCTACTGGTGGATGCTCGGGCTGACGCTGGTTTACGCTTTCATGGCCGACTGGCGCCTCCTGGCCCTATCGGTCTCTGCGGCCGGAAGTCTGGCGCTCACTTCCCGCGGGCGGCGAGCCGCAACCAAGTGGCCTGTCCTTCCCCTGCTCTGTGGCTGCATGGGACTGGCGGTCACGCTCTTTTTTGCTTGGAATTCCGAGCACGGCTGGCCGGCGTGGCAACCGGTGGGCGGCATCCTGCCATCCGGCCTGCTACCCATGCTTCTCCAAGCTCTTCTCGCTTATGGGCCCATCCTGCTGGCAGCCTTCATCTGGGCCATCGCTCGCGCTGCCTCGCACCGGCCTCGTTCTTATGAGGAGGGTTTTCTATATGCCTTTATCTGGCCAGCCTTCCTGCTCGACATCCTGGCTTGGCGGGGCAGCCCGTGGCCTCAGGCCGGACTTGGCGCCTGGCTCCCCCCCGCCTGCCTCCTTTTAGCGCATCTCGCCATGTCGGAGCAGGCGCTTCCTCCCCGCTGGTCCCTGCTGACCAGGGCCCTAGTGCTCTTCTGCGCTGCGGTGCAATCCATCTGGCTCCTCTCCGGCGAACTGGTGCGCTGGGTGGGGTTGGAATGGTGAACGACACGCACTTTTTACTTGCTCAGAGCGCTCACGCACGGAGCTATAAGGTTCCATGTCTGCCCACGCTCCTCAGATCTCCGTCGTAGTCCCACTCTACAACGAAGAGGAAAATGTGGCCGAGTTGCAGCAGCAACTCACCACCGCCCTTACCGGTCTGGATCATGAGCTCATCTTTGTCGATGACGGAAGCACGGATCAAACCTCTGCGAACGTTCAGGTCACTCCCCAGGTGCGCCTCATGCGTTTCACGAAAAACTCAGGTCAGAGTGCGGCCATGTATGTCGGTATCATGGCGGCCAAGGGCGCGGTGATCGTCCTGATGGACGGTGATCTTCAAAACGACCCTGCGGATATTCCTCTTTTGCTCGCCAAACTCGAAGAAGGCGCCGATCTCGTTTGCGGCTACCGCGCGAAGCGCAAGGATACCGCCTTTAAACGCATTCAAAGCCGCATTGCCAATGCCGTGCGCAGCCGTTTCATAGGCGATGGCGTGCGGGATACGGGATGCTCCCTCAAAGCAATGCGTCAATCTTGCCGCACCGCCCTCGTTCCTTTCAACGGCATTCACCGATTTATTCCCGCTTTCATCCGGCACGCGGGCTTCCGCATTCTGGAAGTTCCCGTCAATCACCGCCCTCGCATCCATGGCGTCAGCAAATACAATTTCGCCAACCGTGCCTGGCGCGCCACGAAAGACATGTTCGGCGTCAGTTGGCTCCTCAGCCGCCGCATGAACTATCGTGTGCAGGATGCTCCCTCCGCCCTGACAAACCGGTGATTTCATTGGAGAAAGCTGAGGCCCCTTGTCGAGGTTCACACCCCCTGAATCCTTTGAGTTACTATTGAGAACAACTTCGCGGACGCACGATGGCATGACTTTCGCGCTTGACGGATGCGTGCCCCATACGCATTCTCGCCCCTGCGTCCGTCCATGAGCCTGCGCGAACAACTGCGTGACATCCTGCCACAAATCCTTCCTGCCGACCCGGCCGAAGCGATCAAAGGCACGGAACTTATCCGCTTGGTCAGATTCCGTCTCGGTGAGGAATACAGTGACGCCACGCTTCGGTATCATTTTTCCATCCTTTCGTACGATCCCACCTCGCCCATCGCCAAGGTGGATCAAGGCCAGGGCTATTACTTCCGCCAGACCCAACAATCTACCGTTTCCAACTCAAGCCAGGCGCGCTTTGGTGATGGTAGCGGCGAGCGCGATCAGGAATTCGAACGGGATTCCCGCTTCCGCGGCATTGTGGAGCGCTATTGCCTGCACAACTCCCGGCACCCTTTCCTGCTCACCTCAACGTCAGGAAAAAGCTGGGAACTCCCCGATCTCATCATCACGGACTGGGACTTTGACGAAGATCCAGCTGGCGCGCTGAAACTCGACGAAACGCTGCTGAATCTGAAGCAACACCTCGGCGTGCCCGTGGTTACGCTCACGGGTGTGCAGCTTTTCCTCAGCGTCACCCTGGATTCATGCCTGCCCGCCTTTTTCCAGACGCTCAGTTCAACACGCTGGGCTAACCACGGCGAAATCTTCATCGCGGAAAAAGTCCGCGATGCTGCACTCGTCGAGACTCTCCGCCGTCTCGGTCACGAGTACGGCATTGGCGTTACCAGTTTCGGTCTCGACCTGACGCTCCTCGACGAACTCCCCGCCGCCGATGACATCCGCGGCATGACCGCTGGAGAGTTCGAATCCCTGCAAACCCTGCTCCCTTTCCAGCGCATCGCCGTCAGCACCCCTCGAGCTCACCTCGACTGGCCTCACCTGTCCATGCTCAAGAAAAAGCATGCCCGTCTCGACAGTATGCTCTCCTGGATCAATGATTGCCTGGAAAGCAAGCAGCCCCAGCGCTTCGGCCCTGGCCAGGAGTGGTAGGTCATCATTCAACCGTCGCTTAGGGGCGCGGCAAGGTCTCCGCAAACTTTCGGAATCCCTCTCGCACTTGCGGACTGGCGCTACTCAACGCCTCCACAAATGCCGCCGAGCGCACATCCCAACCTCTGGCGTGCCACACCCCTGCCGCCTGTGCCGCAATCACCTCGTCATACTGCTTAAGGTCCGTCACTAGCTCGCGGGCATCCCCGCCAGCCTTTTCCACCGCACGCACTGCATAGCCTTTGGCGGGTGTGAACACGCCATCCCGATCCGCATCCAGCCAAACCGGATTGGTAGAACCAATCACATGCGGATATCGCACACGGTTCGTTGGTTGATGCGGCGATGGGATTGGCCAATACGGCGGAGGCAAATTTAATGGCCCACTCGCGATGGCCACCAGATGCGCATCATGAGGAGGCACGGGTAGTTCCCACTCCACCGCGCCCTTCTCAACCACTCCAAGATTCGGTTTTAGAACTTGCTCCCGAATCTTCGCTCCATTGGAAAACAGTTCCACTTGCTGCGCTGACAACCACGATGGCCCCGTCACCCGCACCGACACTTTACATGTCTTTCCTACCGGCAACGCCAAATCGCCGGGCTGACTTTTCTCATCTACGGTCATGGTCGTGAGCAACCCTAAACTGACCGCCACCTTGCCAGCCTTGATGCTGGCGCAAACCTGAGCCACGTCCACCTTGCCAGGATCCGTATCATTGCCCGCCACATAACTGCGGCCCTGCCCCACTAGGTACCTAGCCACATCATGCGAATCGCTTGAAGCCAGCGCTGTGATTCGTTGGCCGTTATTGAGCAACGCAAACCAGTCCCGGTAACTCTGCATGAAATCGGACTGCATCGTTCCAGAGTTGGCGATCTCCATCGCGTCCGGCTGAAATCCCACGTCGCGCAGTATCTCGCCCGTCACTTCATTAAAATTGGCCTGACCATGAGGCTCGAATTCGTAATACGTATCCCGCGGATGATTCTGGATCACCACTTGGATTCCCGGCACACCGCGCATGCTGGCTAGCAAAGCCAGGCGATCTGTCAGCGCCGAGTCAGGCAACGGCACGTAGGCATTGGCTGCGGGGAAGATGTTAAAGTGCCCCACTTTCGTAGTGACCTCGTTACCGATCGCGCAGGTGAAGTATCGATCCACGCCAAGCTGTTTGGCCACCGCTGCATAGTCGGCAAAAAGATTGTGCTCCGTCGCGACAGCCAGTTCCACGCCTTCGCCGGCCAGTGTTAGCATTCGCTCTTTGTCTGTGGAATCACCATGCTTGCTCAGCGTCAGGGTGTGGACATGCGGGTCACATGCAATAAGGCCAGGAGTCGGCACCTCCCGCTGAAGCTTCAGGCGCACCTCCTGCGCAGCCCCAGCCGCCAACATGAGCTTTTCCTCTCCCAGGCTGTATTCGAATCCACGCGTGGCATACAGTATATAATCTCCCGCCGGCACACCGAACTCCGCCTTTCCATCATGCGTATAGATTGTTCCTGTCCGCACCGCCACGGACTCGTTCGGCGTCACCGCTACGGGATACAGGAAGCCATTATTATCCACGATCGTCAGGCGGCATGGAAGTTCGGCGCCATCTTCCGCTGTCACGGTGACGCGCACCTTGCCCTGCTGCATCGCCTCCTCCCGCGGCGCCTTCAACAGACGGATTTCCTCAATCATAATGTCGTCCTGCTTCAGGGGTGGTCGAATCGCCACTCGATTTTCGCCCTCTTTGAGCGTGCCCGCCGGAACGGCAAAAGCACTGACCAGCGGATTTTCATTCTGTTCCAGGAAGCCCACTGGGAAGTCATTCACCTGCACCAGCCACTTCTGCGAGACATCACGCTGCTTGATGAAGAGTGTATGCGCCACCTTGTCAGGTTTAGCGGCGAACTTTACCTCTAGAGACCGCCCCTCCGGT
Source organism: Phragmitibacter sp. (assembly GCA_965284365.1). Classification (GTDB taxonomy): domain Bacteria; phylum Verrucomicrobiota; class Verrucomicrobiia; order Verrucomicrobiales; family Verrucomicrobiaceae; genus Phragmitibacter. Next base: position 3,526,747 of record OZ260079.1, on the reverse strand, counting down.
TTGCTTCCCGCAAAATCCTGCCACTCCGGCTCCCCTTCCACCCCCAGATGATGCCGCGTCTCACTGACGGATACCCATTGATCCGCAGAATCGACTGCAAGCACTGGGGTGCTCATCAAAATAATGATTAAACCACTAACGGCAAAACGAAGTGAATACATGTAGGAAAAGCCAAATCTGGCCCGCAAATCTTAGCAGCAGGCCGCCCCGTAGCCGACAAAAAACCATTGGCATACTTGTGCCATGTCGTGCCACATTCGAATCCTCCGCAACATCGCCGCTCTAGTAATTTGCCGGATGCCTTCAGCCGCAGTAGCTTTCGTGCTCCCCAGATCGTAAAGATACTCACCAGAACCATGTCCGACACCTTGCCTCAGCCCTGTCTGCTCTACTGCCGCTGCGCATACGCGCAAGTCGTGCCCCAGGCAGTGAAGGATGGCGTCCTGGAGAAACTCAGTGACAGCGGCGTGAGTTTCGAATCTGTTTCCGATCTGTGTGAAATGGCCGCCCACCGCGATGAACGCCTGAAGGCAATCGCCGGAAAAGCTCCTCTCAAGATCGCCGCCTGCTATCCCCGGGTGGTGCGGGGCCTCTTCACCCAATGCGGCGCGCCTCTGCCCGAATCCGGCGTGGAAATCCTCAATATGCGGGTGCAATCCGCTGACGAGATCGCAGCTGCCATGTTGCTGGAGGAAGTGGCGACCACCCTAGATGGGCCTGCTTAGGGTCGTGTTACTTTAAATCGGAAAAACCTCCGCCCATCGGAGGCTGTAATAGGCAGGCTCACCGTGACGGTTTCGGTCTCAGCGTCCCGCGGAGTTGCCAACTCGGAAAACCCGGCACTGAACCACGAAACAGGTGTGAGGTTCAGACTCCATTCCAGCCGCAGTAATACAGTGGGGTCATTGATGCGTCGGGTGTAGGTGATTTCGAAATGCGTATTTGTCTTTTTGGCCACTGGCTGGCCCAGGCCGTCCGTGGCCGTCGGATCCAGAACCATAGCGTATTCCACCAAATTCGAAAAACCATTGCCATTGGGGTCGGCGGTGTCCCCCGCGACTGCCGGATTGTTTGCTTCCGCGCCGAACTCTTGGTAGCGCCACGCATCCACCGGCAAATCTTGGAGGGTTACCATCGCACTTAGGGGCGACCCCAGTTCATAGCCAGGTCCCGATGCCAGCGTTACCGTAACGGTTTCGTCCGATTCCGAGAGGCCGTCTACCAGTGGAGCCACGTTGATTGAACCGCTCGCAGCATTGGCAGGGATTACGATTTGCGCACCAATGCTTGTGTAATCCATCCCCTCCATGGCAGTTCCGCTCACGCTAAAATGCACGGTCAGCGGCTCGGTAAGATCCCCATCGCGCGACACCGTAAATGTTCCGGTGCTAGCGCCATTCTCGGCAGCAGTCGCATCGCTCGCCAGTATGGTCACCCTCGGAATTTGATTGATAGTGTAAACCACATCATCAAAAGTCCGCACCTGACCATCGTCTGCGGCCAGTCGCAGTACATAGGAACCCACCATGTTGAACGTCGCCGTGGTGTCGACGGCGGATGCATTTGCGAATGTCACCTGGCCAGGGCCGCTGACCTGGGTCCAAGACGCTGCCGTTGTCCCCGGTGTCATCGGCAAGGCATCATCCGTGATCGTGCCATCCAGAGCGACCGGTGTATTAATGTGACCAGAGCCACCTGCACCAGCGAGCACAGCCGGCGCCGTGTTTTCCGGAGTGCCAATGATCGTTACGTTATCAAATATGGAAGTATTCAACCGCGTAGGGTGGACCGAAGACACGCAGAGTCCTGCCAGAATGTCCGTGCCCATGAGAATGGTTCGCGTACTGCTTCGCTGGGTCCATGTCAGTCCATCGGGAGAATCGTAGGCGCTGAAGTTGTTTCCACTCCTCACCACACGCACCCACCAGGCCGGGATGATGCCATCGACGATAGTATTACCCGTCTTCGCGCCCGTACCAGTCCGGAAGAGGAAGCGAACACTGTTGCCGACTTGCGGCTCCAACACCATGGCGGCAGACATGGCGGAGATACCCGTGTCCTCGCGCAGCATTACCCCCACATGCGCGGAGGCGCTGGTATAGGAGATGTGGCGGACACGTGCGCGGATCTCGCCATTACCGGTCAATCGTCGGCTCCGCATGAAGAAGTTGTCGGCTTCGGTCGTGGTCAATGAAGCGCCGACCGCATTGATCAGGTGCACGCCATTCTGTTCCATGGCGCTGCCGGGTTGCGTCAATTCTCCCACGGCCAGATTCGTCCACGGCAAACTTGGAGCGCCTACGGTTATGGTCAGGTCACTGGTAGCGCTCATACTGCCATCGCTGGCAGTCAGCCGGAGGACATAAGTTCCGGGAGAGGAGAAGTTCGCATCCGTGTTTTGTTGGGACTCAGCGGAGAAAGTCACCGTCCCTGGACCGGATACCTTGCTCCAGGCCACCGTCAATGAAACCGCTGGACCGTCATCGGCAACGATACTCTCCAGTTTCAAGCCCACGCCATCCGGGATCGCCGGGGTCGTCGTCTTCGGCGAGACGATCTTAAGATAAGGCGCATTGCTCGTCTGCGCGTCGTCGATAGACATGGTGGCGGACGCCTGCCCACTCGACACTGCCTGGCTAAAAGCGGTCAGGGAGACGATGACCGTTTCCGTAGCTTCGGTGCCGCCGGTATTCTCGGGAGTAAAGGAAGTAGATACCGAAGACTGCCCAGCGGGGATGACCACACTGTTCGGATTAGGAAGCGTATTGAAGTAGTCGGAATTTTGCACAGCCGTCCCCCCAAAGGTCAAAGGCACTACCAATGCTTTCGAAGTGTCCCCATACCTCATAACGGTAAACTCAAACGGTGCGCCTGATTCAAATCCGAAAGGCTTCGTCGCCTCAATGGCCAGACGCGGTTCATTGTCCAGGATGATCAGCGTGCACTGAGATGTTGGCGCGGGGACGGTGGCGCCGGTTGCATTGCGCAGTTGCAGGATGATAAAATCGATGTCTTCGGAAAGCGCATCGTCTACCAATGCGACGGGGAATGTCTTCGATGTCTCGCCCGCAGAGAACTCCAGTCGGCCAGTAGGCAGGGTGTAGTCAATGCCGTTCCCCTGGGCATAGCCACCGAGCGTTCCATATTCCACCGAAGCAGGTCCCGTGGTGTCACCGCTGCGCGTCACGGCGATCTCAACGTTGCCGGTGCCCTCATCGCGCGTCAGATCCGTCACCGCGAAACTGAAGGTCGAGGTCAGCGCCGCCGCGTCGTCGTCTGTCAGGTTAAACGTCGCCGAGCCCACCTCGATGCCGTAGTTTTTCGTGGGCGAAGGATCGGGGAGCAGCGTCACCGAGACGGTCTCCATCCCTTCTGCCAATGTATCATCCACGGGAGTGACCGTAACATACACGCCAGTCTGATTGGCCGGGATCGTGACCGAAGCGGGCATGGCGGCATAGTCATCCCCCGGTGTGGCTGTGCCTCCGACAGAGAAATACACGGTTACCGGATCGATCGAGCTCGACCTTCGGTTGAAATAGAATTTACCTGCTGTGGTCTCACTCGCCACGGTCGTAGTGGAGGACACACTCACCATATTGACCGCATCATCATCCCTGATGGTCAGGGAAGCAGAACTCTCCAGCCCCACCTGGTAGTTTGATCGGGGCGAAATAGTCAGCACCACGGTCTCGGCATCTTCGGGTATGGCATCATTGACGGGGGTGATGACCACCGTTCTGGAACCCGTTCTCAACGTGGTGGCGGAACCACTTACGGGATTAAAATCCTCACCACTCTTCGCGGTGCCACTCAGGGTGTAATACATGGTGATGTCCGAGCCTGTGCCAGTGGAGGTGAGCAGAAAGACTCCCGTAGCTGGCGAAGCTCCTTCGGCTGCCTGGGAGTTGGTCGTATTGACCGTCACGACCGGGAGGTCATCATCATCAAGAATGTCCACAACCGCACTCCCTGAACCACTGACCTGATATTTCGCACTGCCCGAGATCTGCAACACAACCGTTTGCGTCGGCTCACCATCGTCATCCTGAATGGGCGCTACCTCCACCGCCGCCGTGGCACTCCCCGCTGCGAAAGTCACCAAACCGGGTAGCGCGCGATAGTCCACTCCGCCTAAAGCCGTCCCTGTCAGCGTATAATAAACTGTGGCCGCCGCCGTAGTGGCTCCGCTCCGGGTGAAAGTAAAGATGCCCATGCCACCACTCTCGATAGCGGAGCTATCTGTAGCGGCAACGCTGATGGTGCTAATGTCATCGTCATTGATCTTCACGATCGCCACGGGCGTAGGCGAAGGCAGAACATAGGCCGCATTGGAACTAAGCGTCAGTTTCACCAGTTCCACTCCCTCGACCGCGGCGTCATTGCTGGGGACGATATTGATTGCCTTCTCTGACATGCCTGCGGGAATGACGACACTGCTGCCAATGGAAGTATAGTCTGTGCCATTAGTCGCATAGCCTGTGTAGCCAGTATTCGCGGTGGTATCCAAAGTGAAGGCTGCCGTCAGCGACGCCGCGGTACTGCCCGTGCGGGACACGGTGATCACAGCAGGAGTCGCATTTCCCTCTGTCGTTTCGGGAGTTGTTACGGACAGACTCAGCTTGGGCAAAGTGGTGTCGTTGTCGTTGAGGGTCACTGTTGCTGTCTGATTTCCCGTCGTCAGATAGTCGGACCCACCGTTGACCGTGGACATCACAAGTGTCTCCGGCCCTTCCTGCGTTTCGTCATCGACAGGGGTTATCGTGACATCCAGGAAAGCACTTCCCTCGGGAATGGTGAAGGCTTCCAGCGGTGGCCACTGAGTATTCGGTGCGGGACTCAGCGAGTAGTCACTGGTCACCGTAGCAGTCCCGCTGATGTCGGTATGCACGACGAGCGGAGAAGCGGTGCTTCCCGTGCGGCTGATGCGGAAGGTCGCCGTGTCTCCGCTTTCATCTGCTGTGGCGTCTGGCGCAGAGATGCTGACTCGGGTGCCCACCACTGCCGTAAAATTTTTTCCCGTGAGATTCTGATTTACCGTCATGGGATTGCTGAAGCCCGGAGTGAGTACATATCCGGCTTTACTGGCCGACAGCGTGACGCTTCCAGAGGCTAGATTGGTGACGGTGTAAGCACCTGTGCTGTCGGTGAAGGCGTAGCGCAGAGCACTGCCGGTGGATCCATTGGAAACCAGCACGTCCTTCACAGGGAAGCCGCCCTCCATCACCATGCCAGAAACGGTAAAGGTCGAAGACGCTCCCACAGTCAACGTCAACATCTGCGTCGTGGATCCGCCTTTCATGTCACTGACGGTGCAGCGGACCACGTAACGGCCGTTTGCTGCGTATGACTTGCTCTGTACCTGAGCGTTGTTGGTGGAAAAAGTCACGCCGTTGTAGCCGCTGACGATATCGCCAAACTCCCAGTAGTACGCCAGGGCATCGTTGTCCGGATCGCTTCCTGACGCCGTGAGGGTCACTGGCATCCCGGTCGACGGGTTAAAGCTCGATGTCCCGAGGGAAAGAGAGGGAGAACGATTTCCCGGAAAGGTTCCCACATTCACCACCACATCCAACGACTCAGGCGTGGTGCCGCCTTTACCAATGGGAGTGATATGAACACCAGCCTCCGTGTCTGAGAAAGTGCGGCCAATGACCAGAGGTGAGTCCTCCATCAAGTCAGGAGTGCCCGGCGTCATGTCCAAAAGTTGTGTCCCGTCGCTGCCCATCATCAGCGTCGCACCGTCATACCCCCATGGATTCCAGTTGATCGAGGCTCCGCTCATCCACCAGGGATTCGTAGGGAACATTTGTTTCAGTTCGATCCAGTAATCACGTTCCGCATCTTTAGCGACTTTCAAGGCATAGGAATTCGCAGGTCTCTGATTCACTTGGTCGATCTGATAGATGCGGTAAATGCCACTTTGTGTGACGGTGTGGTAGTTCTCCGGGAGCATCCATTTCATCTGCTCCTTCAGGGAACTGTTGAAATGGCCGCCACTGCTGCTGTTCCCCATGGTGTCTTTGATGTGGCCATACTCCACATTCACACCAGGACCGATGACACTCGCGCCGCCTGTATCAAGCGAGTTGGAATGCCGCGCTCCGAGATTGTGCCCAATCTCATGTTTCAGTGTATTCGTAGAGGTGGAGCGCAACAGGACACCGCTTCCTCCTACTCCAGCCACGCCGCCAAAAAATCCCGGCCCCCCGGAATAGATAGCGACAAAATGCTGATACTCCTCTGGCGGGAAGCCAGCCGCACGCGCAGCTTCTCTCGCATCGCTGTTGATGGGACCAGTGCTGCCGTTCGTGTTATAGTCGTCTATATACCATGCTTCCGTGCGTGGCAGGGTGACCACAGGCGTGACCGTGCTCACAAAGGTGACTTTTCCAAAGGACTGCTCAACAAAGTAGTCGGAGAGCACCTTCAGGTTGGCATAAGCCTGGGCCTCCGATTGCGATTCATTGCGTCGGTCAGGGAAGGCGAGTCGCACATAGAGCAGTTTCCGCGTGCCACTGCTGTTTTCCCCACCTGCGGCAATGGGGGTTAACCCGTTGTGCATATTCGCCCCTCCCGATGCCCCTTCCGCCATCCAGAGCTCTTCTTGCATGATCTCTTCCGCGATCTGCTGCGCTTGCGCGCCGTCTTCCAGAAAGATGATCTTGTCTCCCACCTCAATGGCGGGTGTCTCGGCGGTGATGACGGGGAGTTGCCCCGGCTCCGCAGGAATCACCTTCTGCTCCTCCCCGGTGGTCGCATCCAGCATCACCAGTTCTTTACTGGCATCAGGTACCTCCCCGACTTCCAGCATCCGCACGGGCGAGTCACTCACCGCGAGATCACGATCAATCGAAATGCCATTCACGGTCACACTCGGCGTGGTATTCAATCGAGTACGTTGTCCGTAAAGCCAGGTTCGATATTCGCTGCTATCAATGGTTAGGTATCGACGCAGACAGGATTCCCCTTTCACATGGTTCGCCTCTTCACAGACAGATTGCACATCCAGATTCGCCTGCGCGCTCACCCGATTTTCCAGGAACTTCTTTACTTCCGTCGGCAGCCTTTGCCGCATCGCCATTGGCACCGCCTGTTCCAGCGCCGCGCGTGGATCCGTCTTCAACATGCTCTTCAATGCTGCACGATGCTTTTGCGCCAAATCAACACCTTCCTCCACCATCACAGCTTGTTGATCAGCCGTACTGCTCAAGTATCGCTCAGCCCACCTGCGAAAGCCGCTCACATCCGACAAAGCATTTGCCGGCACCATTGGAAACCGCGCCAGCGACGGCAACGCCTTTGCGACCCAGGCAATACGCGACTTGCTGGGCTGATCGTCCCCCTTAGGGACGTTGTCGCTTCCCGGGGAAAATGCCGTGGGTGAATCCGCCTCAGTTCCACTACCCGGCGACGAATCCGCCTTCCACATGAAATAGCCCACCAGCATAACCGGCAAGATCAATAGGAGTAGGCGTAGGCGCTGGCGAGGGGGCATAGCCGGGGAGCGGGACCGAGCCCGTATTAAGCTTTTATCCAAACGATAATGCGATCATCCTTTATTCAGATTCGGCAAAAATCTACCATTTGCTCAACACGAGGACCGTGTCTAAACGTCCCATTGTTGAGACTTCATCTCATTTGTTATTGCCAGTTAGCCCGTTTCCGCTTAAAAGACGCACGCCGGACCCACGAATGCGCCGGATCCTTTTCGGCCTCCTCCCAGTAATCAGCCACGAAGCCTTATGCCGCAGATCAAACGCTCCCATCCCCTTCTCGGAACATTCGTGGAGATTTCCATTCAGGATTACGATCTCCAGGAGCATCTGCTGCATGACCTTGCAGAGATTGCTTTCGGAAGAATCGCCCGCGTGCAGTCCCTCGTCAGTTTCCGCGACCCGAATAGCGAACTTTCGCGCCTCAATGCCTGCGGACATCTCCACCCGCTCGCGATCAATATCTGGACCCGTGAAGTCATCTCGGAAGCCATCCGTTTGGGAAAGGCCAGCGAGGGTGTGTTCGATATCACCGCCGTAGCATTAGCCGCAGGCTGGGGTTTCCTGCCTCACATCCACCAGCGCCCTGCGGAAGGCGAACGCCCCATCAATTACCGGGACATCGTGCTCCACCACGACGGGCGTGTCAGTTTCCGCCGGCCCCTGCAGTTGGATCTGAGCAGCATCGCCAGAGGCTATGCCGTCGACAAAGCCGCGGAGATTCTGGAGACTGCTGGCGTGGCCAGTGCCACCATCAATGCGGGCGGCGACATCCGCTTTATCGGCATCCGTCCGAAAACACTTTCCCTGCGCGACGCCGCTTCCCCTTCAGAGCGCACCCTGACTACCCCGGTCACCGCGCCTGCCGTGACGACGAGCGCTGCTTACTTCGCCAATCACCGCCACCACTGGCGGAAAGTCAGTCACATCCTGCATCCAAAGACGCGCAAGCCCATGCGATCCAATGTCAGCGTGAGCGTGTTCGCCCAATCCTGCTTGCGGGCAGACGCACTCGCCAAGGTCGTCCTGCTGGACGAACCCTCCTCCTGGCTTTCCCTCCTCACCAGGGAAAAAGCCACCGCCGTCTTTGTCACGGCCAAAGGTGAAGTCGTTAGCTTCCCTGCTGCCGCTTAACTAAACAGCAGCGCTCCCAACGCGATCGCACTCCCCATCCCCACCAGGTCGGCAAGCAAACCTGCCGCGAGCGAATGACGGATCCGCCGGATGCCCACACTGCCGTAATAAACCGCCAGCACGTAAAAAGTCGTCTCGGTGGAGCCAAACAAGATTGCTGCCGTGTACTTCAGAGTGTCAGTCGAGATCGGATTCAGGATGATCTCGTTCAGCAGCCCTGCTGAACCCGACCCGCTGAGCGGCCGCATGATGGCCAACGGTAACAACTCCACCGGCATCCCAATCGCATCCAGCACCGGTCGGAAAGCATGCTCCATCAGCAGCAGCGCGCCCGACTCGCGGAATAGGGTCAGCGCAGACAGCATCACTACCAGGAACGGCATGATGCGCGTGGCCACACCAAATCCCTCCTTTGCGCCCTCCACCATCTCTTCGTAGACGGCCACCCCCTTCGCCAGGCCCCACAAGATCGCGATGAGCAGGATGACCGGAATCGCCAGCACGGACACATTCATCACGGCCTTCCGCCATGCACTCGTTTCATTGGCAGCGGATCCTGTCGCATGCCCATCACTGGCCGCGGCTCCTTGTTGGGCCACTCCCTGTGCCTTCAGTTCAGCCTTCCGCTCTTCCGTCTGCTTCTTTTTCTGAGCCGCATTGTCCAGCAGCGTTTGCAGGCCCGTCTTGTTCAGGAAAGCGCTCCGCCACTCCGGCTGGAATTGCAGAACCGCACCCAGCAGGAAGCCTACGCTGGCGACGATGATGAGCACCTTCCGTAGGGGCGTCATTCGGAACATCGATGCCGGCGCGGAGGAAGTTGGCACCGAATCGGTGGAACTTTCCGCTGTAGTTGGCACATCCGTATCCGCAGTCTTTTCATCGGGAATCGCTCGGAAAACCGGCAATTTTTGCAAAAGCAGTGCCGCTGATATCCCCATGATCGAGGCAAACAGCGTAGCGATCAGCGTCGGCGCGATCACCGCCTGCGGATTCGCCACGCCACCTGCGTTCAGGTAATTGATCGCCGTCATGGGAATTAGCGTGAATCCCGCCGTATTCAGCGCCAGAAACATGCACATCGCGTTGCTCGCACTCTGCTTGTTGGGATTCAGTTCCTGCAAGTGCGACATCGCTTTCAGACCCAAAGGCGTCGCGCTGTTGCCTAATCCCAGCATGTTTGCGGCGATGTTCATCGTCATCGCTCCCATGGCCGGATGCGTCGGCGGCACCTCTGGAAAAAGGCGCTTCAAAATGGGAGACAGCAGCCAGGCCAGCTTTTCCATGAGCCCAGCCTTTTCCATCACACGCAGAATGCCCAGCCAGAGCATCATCGTTCCCGCCAAGGGTAGCGCGATGTCCAGCACCACGGCTTTACAGACGTCGAAGAGCGCGCCCATCATCGGCTCCAGCCGACCAAATAAGGCGCCGGCCAAGAGGCCTGTGAGGAGGAGGAAGGACCAGACGTAGTTGAGCATGACGGGGCTGTGCTTACACGTGAGCAGACCACTTGCCAAGGCTCATCGGCCTCCGCAATTTCAGCTTTGACAGATCACTTCCGGGCATTGGCCGCGACTTTTTCTTTATACTTGGGAAGCACTCCTGTTCCCGCGATGATCGCGGCCAGCACACTCTGCTTTTTAAATGCTGTTTTCTCGACACACGGTTCCGCCTTCGGAGGCTCAGGCGCGACCTCCATTTTCTGTGGCTCGGTGACCGGGACTTTTTCAACCGCAGCAACTTCAGCGGCAATAACTTCAGGCGCAGCCGATTCCACAACCACAGGGGGCAACTCGATCGGCACCTCCTTGAAAGCTAGGGGCAGAACGGGAGGCATCGACTCGACGAGAGCCGCCGCAGCTCTGGTCTTGGCAGCTTCTTTCTCCGTCCGTTGCGCTTCCTCGACAGCGGCTTGCAGATCCGCCAGGCGCCGATCCAGTTCCGCAATCGCTTCGCGGCGTTCTTCTTCCTCTTTCTCGGCGGCTCTCAGTTCCGTCTGCAGACGTTCGTAGCGCTCTTCATCCTGCTTGAGTTTCCATTCCAGTTCCGCGTCGACGTGCGGCGGCTCTGGTTGGCTCGTGGTCGTCACATGGTCCGCGGAGGCGGCCTGCTGCTCCTGACGCTCTTCTTCCCGCACCCGGGACTGCCTCAGAAACTCCACCCGCATGGCCTCTCTCTGCGCAGTCTCTTTCAGACGCCCGATGCGCGCCTTCAGCGCCATCTCCTGACCGACCAGAGAATACATTGCCCCTGTGCCGGTAGGACCCACATTGCCCCTCTCTTCGAATGTCTTCCCTTCGGATAAACCTTCAGGCGCATACAGTAATCCCTTCGCGGGTGAGAACAGGGTGCAAGGCGGTCCTTCCAAATTCGCCACCGTGATGTCCCCGGCAAGCACTCGCTCGAAGGCTTTCCGGCGCGTTTCCGTTTCCTGCCACAAGTCGCGAGCTTCATTCGAATCTTCGGTCATCGAAGCAAGCTGTTCGTAGCGCTGGTTCATGTCCTCGTTCCAAGCGCGCAAAGGCGTCAGACGGCTTTCAAGTTCCACCATGGCCAGACGCGCAGCATCCTGCTCACTGCGATGTTGCTCCTTTTGAAACTCGTGCTCCTTCTCTGCTTCGATCATCAACCCGCGGATTTCCTCAAAGCGGCGGCGGTCAGCGCGCTCCCTCTCCGAAAGTTCTGTCAGTTCCTTCCGCAGATTCTCGCAGCTCTGATGCAGAATCTCCTGGATCGACTCCTCGATCTCTTTCTGTCCGCGTAACTCAGCCAAAAATTCCTGGGCTGTGGCATGCTCACCCAACAAAGCCTCATGCTTCCCGGACCACTCTTCCACCGCGGCTTCCAGCTCCTGCAAACGAGCCTGACTCTCGGCCAGCTTGGCTTCCGTGCCGCTCAGTTGCTCGCATTGAAGCGCGATCTCACCCCGCCGAGCCAGCGTTTCCGCCAGTTCCAGCTTCCCGTTCTCGATCGTCTCATGCAGCGCGCCTACTTCGCCCTCAAGGCTTTGCTTGAGAATGCGCAGGGCCGTGTGTTCGCCGTCTGCCCTTTCGCGGGACTCCTCCCAATCGGTATCCTGTACGCGCAGCGCATCCCAAGCTGAAACCAGGTCCGCCTCCCGCACTTCATATTCGGCGATCATATCCGCGACCCGGCCCTCAAGCATGGCCAAGACATTTTCCCGGTTCCCTTGCTCATGGATCAGGTTATCGATCGTCGTTTGCAGCTCGGCGCAACGAGCCTCCGCTGCTTCACCGTCAGCCTGCGCTTTCTTCAGTCGCTCTTCGGTGCCTTTGAGTTCAGCGATATTCGCCACCAGGACACCACGCTGCTGCTCCAGGATCTGCAATCGCTTCTCTGCGTAAGTCACTTGGTCGCCCCGCACATCGGCGAGCAACTCCGCTTCCCTGGCCTGCGCATCAGTCTTCCTGTAGGCATCCGTGACGGTGTGCAACTGCAACGCTACACGGTCGTGCTCGAGCATCATGGACTCGATCGTTGCGGACACTTCTTTCCGCTGTGTCTCGAGAGCAAACAAACTCTTCTCGGCCGTCACCGCTTCCGTGTGCAACCGCTCCAGCGCCGCAACTTTGGCCTCACGCTCCGTTTCCAAAGTCTGGATGCGAGCAAGTGCTTCTTCCCGCTTCGTCTCGGCATCGGCGACATCAGCCGTGATGTGCAACAGTTTGTCCTCATCTTGCGCGAATTGCGCCATGGTCGCACGCTTCGCTTCCAGTTCAGCCTCGCCCGCTTGCAGTCTGGCTTCCAATTCCCTCAACTTCTCTTCCTGCTCAGCGCTTTCGGTCCGTAAGGCGATGATCTGTTGATGAGCAGCCTCTACTGCTGCATTCACTCCCTGGAGTTCCGCGTCTGCACTCTCCCGCTGGGCTTGGACTCGATCCAGCGCTTCTTCAACTTGATGGACGAGTTCATTGCGCGTCTGCAAGACCGTCTCCTTGTCCGCGAACTCTGAGGCCATCCGGGCAATCTCATTGCGGATGTTTTCCAGCCACGATTTGTGGTCGGCCAGTTCGCGCACATGGGCTTCTTTCTCCTCCCTCAGTGCCACAGTCTCGGCATCTGCTTCCAGCCGCATCGACTCCGCCTGGGCTGCAGCCAGACGCTTGGCGTCCAGATCAGCCAGTTCCCGGTTGGCAATCTCCCGGGCGTTGCGCGCCGCGGCCTGATGCTCCAGGCAGGCAGCTTCCGTGCCCACCGCCTCGTCTTGCAGCGCCTGCAATTTGGCTTCTTCCTGCTGCTGCTTCCGGATCAGTTCTGCGATCTCCGCGTGAATCTGCCCTAGACGGCCCTCCGCTTCCTTGACCCTCCTGAGCACCTCAGCTTCGCGCATCTCCGCCCGGCCAGCCGCAATCGCTGCCAGCGCCGCTTCATTGATGCGCTGTCCTTCCAACTGCATCTCCGCCAGCGCCTGGGTGCGCGGCTCTGCAGGGGAGACAGGCTCTGGCTCGTGCGCCGAAGCGACACTCTGCACGGACGGCGTGAGAGTCGGCAAAGGCGCCGGGCTCGAATGAAACATCGGCGCCTCCTCCGTCACTGTCTCTGCTTCCTCAGAAGCAAAAAGATCTTCCCTCGCTGGAGAAGGAGCCCTTTGCTCGGCCACAGGTCGCTGGTTTTCAGACTTGGTGGATCGCGGCTCTTCCCAAGGCGGCAATTCCGGCGCACTCAGAAAAGGTTCCTGCACCTGCGCTGCCGGAGCGACGGGCGCTTCCGCTTCCACAGACGGCCGCGGAAGCAAGTCTTCAGAGATTCTGTCGGACCGTGCTTCGTCCTTCTGCGGAGTCGGCGCGGGCTCACGCAAAAGCTCTTCCACCACGAAAATGCCTGTCAGTGGCCCAAACTTGAGCCGGTCGCCATGCGTCAGCACTTTTTCCTGCACGCGGCTGCCGTTTACATAAGTGCCTACCCGGGACTTCAGATCCCGCACAATGTAGCCCATGTCGCGTCGTTCCACGCGGGCATGGTGGCCGGACATGCGACGGTCCTCCACGACCACGTCGTTGTCAGCCTTGCTGCCTACGGTGATTGCTTCAGGCAGGGGGACTTCAATTTCCTGCCCATCCTCGAGTATGAATGTGAGCGTTGCCATGGATAGCTTTTCAGAGTAATTCCAATAATAATACCAAATATCAATCTTTATTAACAATCAATTCCCCTGATATTACAAAAGGGCTGCCTTTTCTTCGCCCAAATCACCGATTTCGTGACCGGTCCGGATACCAATTGGCCACAGTCGTGCGCCAAATCAGATGCGAAATGCTCTCCCATGTGCGATCAGACGGTCTCCCAGCTTTTCTATTCACCTCACCCCAAATCTCCCTTCCTGAGCCATGTCCCGTGTTCCCCGTAGTGCCTTCGACCCGACCAGTGGCCTCATTTACTTCGCCCGCATGACGGACAAGATCCGTCTCCACGCTGCCGGCGATCTTCCCGCCGACTATCATGACCAGCTCGGCATCGGGTTCGATGGCCGCATTTGCAACTTCCTCGGTGTTTCCTATGCTGATCTCCGCGAATACGTCCTCGCCGGCGCCAATGACGAGGACACCCTGACCTGGTGCCAGACCCAAAGCGGCCGCGCCCTCAGAGACATCGATATCCTCGTGTGGAATGGCTTCGCCAAAAAGCGCGGCTGGCGCGATGACGACGGCGGCACGGAAGCCCTGCAAACCTATAAGATCAGCAGCGGCCTCGGCGGACGCACCAATCTCCTCACCTTCTTCGACTACTATGAAGTAGACGAAAAGCGCATGTCCTGACGGCCTTTCCTCCCTGCTTTTGGGGTTCCCGGCATCCGCACACGCTGTTCACGCCGCCGCGCTCTTCTCCATCACCGCTTCGTCGAGCATCGTCTTTAGCTGGGGCGGCGCGAACGGCTTCACCAGATGGTAGCGGAAGCCCGCTGCGGCGCTTTTCTCCTTATCCGTACTCAATCCAAAGCCGCTCATGGCGATGGCGAACCTCGGGCAGGACTCTTCGGCTCGATCCACCAATTCCCAGCCGCTGCCGTCCGGCAGGCCAATGTCTGAGATGAGCACGTCAAACTTCGAGGTGTACAATGCCGCCAATCCCTCCGCCATCGTCTTGGCCGTCGTCACCACGTGGCCTAGCTTAGCCAAATACATCCCCAAAAGCCGGCACGTATCCTTATCGTCCTCCACAATCAACACTTGGAGAATCTCGGAAACGTTGATCATGGACAGAGGTATCGCGGATCAAGGGCGCCGTGGCGGTGCGATCTCATTAAGCACTCTCCCTTAGATCACTATCACCACTGGAAGCCAGTGGCAGGCGCACCGTGAAAGTCGCGCCTTTTCCTTCTCCTTTGCTCTCGGCTCGGATATTCCCCCGATGCTCC
Source organism: Phragmitibacter sp. (assembly GCA_965284365.1). Taxonomy (GTDB): domain Bacteria; phylum Verrucomicrobiota; class Verrucomicrobiia; order Verrucomicrobiales; family Verrucomicrobiaceae; genus Phragmitibacter. The sequence continues at coordinate 3,511,744 of OZ260079.1, read as the reverse complement.
TCCACAGCGGCTTTGGCAATGGCCAAACCCAAACCCAAACCGCTGCTGGATTTTTTTCTCGTCGTGCCGGTCGCTTCTGCCTGGTGAAAGGCATCGAAAATATGCTCGGCATCCCCCTTGGCAAACCCCATGCCGCTGTCTTTGATTTGGACAAAGATACAGCCCTTTTCATTGCCCGTGCTTAGTAAAATGCGCCCGCCCTCCGGAGTAAACTTGGAGGCATTTTTCAGCAGGTTCCAGAGCACCTGTTGCAGCCGGTCTGAATCCCCCAGGATCGCCGTATCCTTCGCTTCCAGCTTTACATCCAGGGTCTGTTTCTTGTCCGTGAAATCCTGCTGAGACACCGAAACGGCGGCTTTCACAATCTTGTGCAAATTCACGTCGTGGCGCTCCACCTCCAGCTTCCCGTGAATGATGCGGGACATATCCAGCAGTTCATCGATGAAGCGCTTCTCCATCTGCAGATTCCCCCGGATCATGTCCAGGATCTCTATCACGTCTGCGGGCAGATCGGTGCGCTCTTCCAGGAGATAAAGCCCCATGGTCATGGGTGTGAGCGGGGTCCGTAGCTCATGTGAGAGCATTGCCATGAACTGATCCTTGGCGCGCGTCGCGGCTTCTGCTGCGCGGCGGGCATCCTCATTTTCATGCAGAGCCCGATGCAGTTGCACCCGGCTATTCTCCAGCGCCTCCTGCGCCCTGCGTTTCTCGGTGTGGTCGCAAAACACTTTCACTAAGCCGATCTGCTCTCCATTCGGGCCGTGCATCGACATCATGGCCCCACTGCCCCAGAACCTGCTGCCGTCCTTGCGAATATGCCACCGCTCGTCTGTGGCCCGGCCATCTCGCAAGGCAATGGTCGCCTCTTTCTGCGGGGCACCGGCTTCGCGGTCTTCCGGCGTAAAGATCAGATCCGCGCTCTCGCCCAGGATCTCATTCTCCGTGTAACCCAGCAAACCCTGCGCACCGGAATTCCACATCATCACCCGTCGATTCAGATCGAGGGAGATGATGGCGTATTCCCGCACATTCTCGAGCACCAGGCGGAATCGCTCTTCACTTAGGCGTAGCGCTTCCTGAGCGATTCGGCTTTCCGTCATGTCCACAAAAGAGAGCACGACCCCTACGATATGCTCCTCGGTCGTCCGATAGGGGAGGATGTGCGCCAGGAACCAACCCTTTCCATCTGTCACTTCACGTTGTACCGGAATGAGCGAAGCCAACACACGCTTTGCGTCCTCAAGCAACGAAGGATATTCTAACTGATGGGTGATGTGATTGAGCGGTCGTCCAATGTCGGACGGTATTAAATTAAAGATCTGCACCGCTACTGGGGTATAGCGCGTAATTTTCAGGTTCCGGTCTAGAAAAACAGTCGCGACGCCCGTTGCCGCCATTAGGTTGGCGAAGTCGCTATTCACCTTGCCCAGCTCATCCACCTTGCATTTGAGCTCCTGGTTCACGGTCGTAAGCTCTTCGTTGATGCTTTGCAGCTCTTCCTTGGATGTCTCCAGTTCTTCGGCGGCGGAGCGCAGTTCCTCGTTCATCGCCTGAAGCTCTTCGTTGCCCGCCTTCAATTCCTCACCGGAGGCCTCGTACTGCTCAATGACGTCCCTCAGTCGCCGCTTCAGACTCTCATTTTCACGCTCCAGGTGACGCACCACGGGCTCTTCTGCCGGGGCAGGACGCGGCTCTGTTTCCGAACTATCCCGGACGTCGAAGACCACCAGCAGGTAATCTGGAGCAATGTCTTCCGCAGGACAGACTTTGATGTCCACGGCCATCAGACGGTTGTCCAGTTCCACAGGCACATTGAATGCCTCCGCCTTCGCATTCGACTGCGCCGCCCGGAACAGCGTCGCCCGCAACTCGACTCGCAGCATCGCATCGACCACCTGCAGCAGGTTTACACTCGGCTCCCCCGAGCTGAAATGCAGCAGACGGCCTGCATTCTGGGAGACATGCACAATGTCGTAGTCCCGTGTCACCACAATGGATGGCGCTGAGAAGCGCTCGATCAGGCGGAAGTGAAGTTCTTCCCACGAGATGTCGGGCATGCTCGTTCCCGCCAGGCTGCGCTGCACCGCCAATACCGCACGGGCTGCGAAAGCCGAACCATGCAGAACGGGACCTCCTTTGCTGCGATCTTGTGCATCCACCGCACGAGCCAGCGTATCCGGCCCCAGCGCGATCGGAAGGCTGGGTCTCGCCGCAGCGTTTTTCCCAAAAAGCCGGTGCTTCTTGTCAACAATGCTCCACTGCACCGTCCCTTCCTCCACCGACTCGGAAGAGCCCAGAAACAGTTGGCCTTTGGGCAGGAGAGCAAAGTGGAAAATGTCCATCACCCGCTTCTGCGCGGCAGGATTCAGATAGATAAGCAGGTTCCGACAGGAGATGAGGTCCAGACGCGAAAACGGCGCATCCCGCAGCACATCGTGCACTGCAAACAGCACGCACTCCCGCAACTCCCGCCGCACTCGGAAGCCTCGTGGTTCCTTCGTGAAAAAGCGCCGTATGCGTTCCTCAGAAACGTCCGCCAGAATCGGATGGGGATACATCCCCTCCCGAGCGGAAACGATCACTTCCTCCGCCAGATCGGTCGCAAAAATTTGCACCGCCGGCGGATCGTCCAGAGTGCCTGCATACTCCAGGAGCAGAATGCCGACGGAAAAGGCTTCCTCACCAGTGGCGCACGCGGCCACCCAGACTCGCACACAGTCCCCCGCTCCCTTCCCGGCAAAAAGTTGGGGTATCCGCGCTTCCAACGCTGCAAAAGCCTCCCGATCCCGGAAGAAATTCGTCACTGAGATGAGCAAATCCTGCTGCAGGGCACCCACTTCTCCGGGGTGCGTCCTCAAATACGAGAGGTAGCCCGGCATCCGAATCATGCCATTCACCTGCATGCGCCGGGCAATGCGGCGCACGATGGTGGCGCGCTTGTAGCACGTGAAATCACGCGACGTGCGGATGCGCAGATAGGACAGGATCTCCTTCATCGCGGCCTCATCTTCCTGGTTCGGGGAAGCCTCGTTCTTGGCAGGCTCCGGCGCCTGCTCAGGTGGCAGCCGTTGCTGCCATTCATTCTCGAAATAGTCCACCAGACGGCGGGGTATCTCCTCCACCGGCAGGACCCAGTCCACCATGCCCGTATCGATGGCGGATTGCGGCATCCCTTTGTGCTCAGCCTCGCCCGGCTCTTGGGCAATCGTCAGTCCGCCCCGCTCTTTTACGCGTCGTAACCCGATAGCGCCGTCTCCATCCGCGCCGGACAAAACCACCGCCGCCGAATGCGGACCGTGCGAGTCTGCCAGGGTCCGGAAAAAGAGGTCCACCGCCACGCGTTTGCCGCGTTCCGGCTCCAGTGGATCAAGCCTCAGTCGGTTCCTGTTCACCGTCAAAAACTTGCCGGGAGGGATCACATAGACATGGTTGGCTTCGATCTCTTGATCATCCGCCGCCTGCACCACCCGCATGGTCGTCACATTCCTCAGGATGCTGTCCAGCACGCTCGTATGCTCTGGGGCCAGATGCACCACCACCACAAACGCCATGCCGCTGTCTGCTGGCATATCCGCAAAAAATGTCTGCAGCGCGGTGATACCACCTGCGGACGCTCCCAATCCCACCAGCGGCTGAAGCTCATAGCCATGCGTCGGCACAATGTTATCTACCGTATCACCATATTCCGCCTCCACAATATCGGGAGGCACGGAGGGCAGGCCTTCCTCCACCTTACCAGGATCTAAATTTGAGGCCTCCGCCTCGCTGTTGGACTCTGCCATGCACAGCCAGTTTATCGATGGTAGGATATATAGCTAGCCTCCTTTCGGAAGAGGGGCGAAAATTGCATCCAAAAGGGTGAGGTTTTAACCCCCCCCCGACGTCTATCTCAGGGTAGTTACCTAGGCATTGGCTCGGCTCAGGCCCGAATGACCTTCTCCACCACATTCGCCGTTACGATATTCCCCTTGGAATCCCGCCCCTTAATGGCCAGATCGGAGAATCCGTATTCGATGACTGTATTGCGCAAATAGGCCTTGGCCTGGAGATGGATCGCCAGCTTCTGGGCATCGCTCTCTTCTTCGGTCTCGTGCCGTTTGAAATACAGAATGCGCGTGCCAGGACTCCCTTGGGTCAGATCATATTCCTTGTCCCGGGTAATGCCGCCTACGCGGAACCGCTTGGCATAGACCTTCCCCTGTTTCCCATCGCGGTAGATCAGGGAATACACTGCCTGCTCGTCCCGCTTGAAGATGCGCACGTGTTCCGGGTTTTTCCCCACGTGGAATTTCGGCGCAACCTTCACCACGCTCATGACGCCCTCGCGGGTGATGAAGAGCACTTCATCCATGGTGGAGCATTTCTCGATCGCCTCCCCTTCCTTCTTCAAGCCATAGCCCGCGAAACCTTCTTTCACATCGAGGTACAACGTCTCGTTTGCCATCGCCACTTCCGATGCCGCCACGCGCTCAAACCCGGCGATCTCCGTTTTCCGCTCCCGGCCTTTGCCATACTGCTTCTTGAGCCGCTCGAAGTTGGAAATGGCATAGCGTGTCAGCTGCTTCAGCGACTTTTGCGTCTCTTCCATCTGGTCTTCCAGACCCCGGATCAATTCATCCGCTTCGAAGGAGTTGAATTTGGAGATGCGCTTGATCCGGATCTCCGTCAGCCGCGTGATGTCTTCTTCCGTCACCTCGCGGCGCAGCAGGCCCAGGTAGGGCGTCAGCCCGCGCCAGATCGCACCGATGACCGCATCCCACGTCGTCGCTTCTTCAATGTCCCGGTAGATGCGTTTCTCGATGAATATCTTTTCCAGCGAACTGAAGTGCCATTTCTCTTCGAGTTCCGAGAGGTGAATTTCCAGTTCCTTCTTCAGCAGTTGCTTCGCGTGCTCAGCGCATTCTTTCAGCAACTGACTGACGCCAATGAACCGCGGCTTGTCATTCTGGATGACCACCGCGTTCACGCTGATGCTCACCTCACAATCCGTGAAGGCATACAGCGCCTGAATGGCCTGCTCGGGATCCGTCCCGCTCGGCAGATGCACGAGAATCTCAACGAACTCCGCCGTGTTGTCTTCGACCTTGGCGACTTTGATCTTTCCCTTGTCATTTGCCGCCACGATGGAGTCCTGAATACTCCCCGCCGTGGTGCCGAAAGGGATCTGTACAATGCGCAGGATGTTCTTCTTCGGCACGGTTTCGATTTTCGCACGCACGCGGATGCGCCCGCCGCGCATCCCGTCATTGTAGTCCGCCGCATCCATGATGCCGCCCTGCGGAAAGTCCGGGTAAATCGGCATCGTCTCACCCCGCAGGGCCGCGATGCTCGCGTCACAAAGCTCGATAAAATTGTGCGGCAGAATCCGGCAGGATAATCCCACTGCGATGCCTTCTACCCCTTGCGCCAGTAGCAGCGGAAACTTCACCGGCAGCGTCACAGGCTCCTTGTTCCGTCCGTCATAGCTCGCCGCCCATTGCGTGATCTTCGGCGCGAACACCACATCAAGCGCAAACTTGGAAAGCCGCGCTTCAATGTACCGGGAGGCCGCCGCATTGTCCCCCGTGAGAATATTCCCCCAGTTCCCCTGGGTATCGATGAGCAATTCTTTCTGCCCGATCTGCACCATGGCATCGCCAATCGAGGCATCTCCGTGCGGGTGATACTTCATCGTATTCCCCACCACGTTCGCCACCTTGTTGTAGCGCCCATCTTCCAACTCCCTGAGGGAGTGCATAATCCGGCGCTGCACCGGTTTCAAACCATCGTGAATGTGCGGCACCGCCCGCTCCAGAATCACGTAACTGGCGTAATCCAAAAACCAATCACCATACAGCGCATCCACATGCTTCGTCTCCACCTGCGAAGGCGGATGATGCGGATGTTCAGAACCAGAAGGAGGCGTGGAAGCAGGCACGGGGCGAGATATGAAAAGTCAGAGTCCTTATAAATAAAAACAGTGCGGACAAACGATATGCTTAAGAAACCTCAAGAATTCAAGCCTCAATACGCCCGGTTCAGTCGTGGTGGCGGATCTCCGAGACGCCATCACTGCCGCATCACCCACGACGACAACTCGCCCCGCACCCTCGGCATCACCCAAGTCGCCCTGGGCTGCGTAGCCGCGAAGCGAACGCTAACGTCCTCGCTGGCATCACGCCGGGCACCCACCCACGACCTCAATGCTCCGGTCGCGCTAAACTCCCCAAAATCATCGCGCCTTAGTGCCTTTGTGCCTTCGTGTGAAAAGAAACGAATACCATCTGACCCCACGTCGCCTTCCGTCCTCTGAACCCGACCTCCGAACCTTCGCGCCTTCGCGCGTTCCTCCTGCGTCGGGCTTCGCAGCGCGGTAAAAATCCCCGCTCTACCCCGCCCCTAACGTCATCTCACCCAAACACCCCAAACCCAAACCGCTCCGCCAACTCCAAACAATACCGCGTCTCCCTCACCCCGCCTGACGGCGTCGGCTCACTCAACGAACAAGCCGCCACACACACCGCCAGTTTCAGACTCTCCTGCGGAGGCAATCCCTCATGGATGCCATAAAGCAATCCCGCAGCGAACGCATCCCCCGCTCCCGTCGCGCCTTTACTAAAACCCTCCGGCAGGCTCAGTGACGCCTGCACCGTCGCCCGGCTCCCTCCGCGCATCACACACACCGCCCCGCGCTCCGTGTGAATGGTCACCGACTGCCCCACGCCACAAGCCGCCAATTCCGTAGCCGCCTCCACCAGACCCGGCACATCCTTCGCCGCCACGGTGCGATGCAAAATCATCGAAGCCTCCGCCTCATTGATGATGAGATGATCCGCAAACGGCATCGCACTCAGCGCGATCTCCCGAAACTTCGGATGCCCCGTGCTCACCATATCCACTGTCGTGGTCAGCCCCGCCTTCTTTGCGTTCTCTAAAACCCGGCTCGCCCGCGTGCGACCCTCGTCATCAAAACTGTCCAGCCGGTCCAGCAGCATCAGATACCCCAAATGGAAAATCCGCGCCCGCGTGTGAGTGAAATCAAAATCCCCGACATCCAGCAGCGCATTCGCTCCGCGCCGATGAAAAAACGTCCGCCGCCCCGAACTCTTCGCCGTCATCGCATCGGTATAAGACGTCGACTCCTCCGTGCTCAACCGTAGCTGCCGTGCATCAATTCCATGCGCAGTGCAGTCTTGCCGGATCCACCTCCCATTGTCGTCATCCCCCACCAGCCCCGCCGCTTCCAGCGGGAACCCCGCCTTCATCGCTGCCAGATCCTTCAGGACATTATAAGGCCCACCGCCATTCGCCTGCGACTCACTCAGGATGCTCGCCAGCATATCCTGCTGCGGATACTCATCGATCACCTTCACGTGATCCACAATGAAGTTCCCCCCAGCCAAAATGCCCTGCCGCGTATTCTCAATCATGGCCTTTAAATCGCTAATCAAACTCTACTTCGTGCACAAGCGGTCGGCAAAATCAACACCCTAATCGCCGCTCAAATCTGGAGTGCGGTAGCTTGCTACCGCTTTGTGGTTGGAGGAGCTTGCTCCGACGGGGCGCGGAGCGGTCTTACCCCCGACTCCGCTTTCACCCCTGTCATCCTTCAAACTTTCACCACCGTCCCCTCCCGCTGCGACTCCAGCGCCGCCGCGAAAATCTCATGCGTCGCCACTGCTTCCTCCGGCGTCGCACAACCAAACCGCCCGTCCAGCGCGCCTTCACGCTCCATCAGGTACGCTGCCCACATTTGTTGGATCACATCCGGGAACCCTGGCTCAAAAATGCCGCCTGTCACGGTCTTGAATGGCGTTCCAAATCCCAGATCCGTCCGCTTCCACCATTGTTCCTTGCCGCGTTCAAAGAGCCACAGCGTCTTCGGCTCCGCCGTACTGTACCGCACCCCGCCATCCGTGCCCAGAATCTCGATGAACCACGTGTTTGTCTCCCCCGGCGCCAGCCGCTTCATTTCCAGCCGCATCGGCACATCCTGCTCCTGCCCGTCCACCTTCGTCCAAGTGTGCAGAATCGCATTGTCCCACGTGTCACAAACCGCTGAGCCGCCCTTGCCATCCGGCCGCGTGCTATAGCCTTTTTGCAGTTGAGCGTACACACTGGTTGGTTTCCACCCCAGACGCAGCGGCACATGGCACGAATGCATGCCCAAGTCATTCAAGGCCCCACCTTCGCCGCACGTCGCATTCATGCGCTTCCAGTTGGCCGCCTTCGTCGGATCCAGATCGCTGCTGTGATGAAAGCCAGAGACCACTTCCAGGATGCGGCCAATCTTGCCTTCTTTCGCCAGCGCATACGCCCGCTGCGCCCCAGGGAAAAACGGCATCTCCGAACTGCACCGCACAAACTTCCCGCTCGCCTTCACCGCATCCAGAATGCGTCGGGCACTTGCCAGATCGATCCCGAACGGCTTCTCCGCAAACAGGTCTTTCCCGGCCTCCAGCACATCGAGATACAGCTTCTCGTGCAGATTGTGCGGCACTGCCACATACACTACATCGATCTCCCCGTTTGCCAGCAGTTCCTTGTAGTCCGTCACCCGCTGCTCACAGCTCGGCACATTCTGGAACCACGTCAGCGTCGAGGGATTCAAATCCGCCACCCCGGCCAGCACCGGCCGCACCGTCACATCCGACAGCGCACACCACCGCGCAAATGCACTCGCCATCTCCCGGCCCATCAGGCCACCGCCAATAATTCCGACACGAACATCTTTCATAGACTCAAAACTAAAAACAAAAACTCAGCATTCAAAATTCAGATCAGTCTCAACGCACCGCCACACCTTGTTTCATCAAACAAACCTGCCACAAGGAACGCGCGTCTGATTCAAGACAATCCTCATGCCGCTGACCAGCAAAAGCTGCATCAAAAATCTCTGCCTCTCTCGCTTCACCCCAAAATTCCTTCCACCACCTTCCCCTCCACATCCGTCAGACGGTAGTCCCGCCCGGCATGCCGGAAGGTCAGCTTCTCGTGATCGATTCCCATCAGATGCAGGATCGTCGCGTGAAAGTCATGCACATGCACGCCATCCTCGGCCACATGAATGCCATATTCATCCGTCTTCCCATACCGCATCCCTGGCTTCACTCCAGCGCCTGCCAGCCATGAGCTGAACGCATGCGGATGATGATCCCGCCCGCTCATATTCGGGGTGTGATTCGCCGGCGTCCGTCCGAACTCCGTGGTGAAGATCACCAGCGTGTCTTCCAGCAAACCGCGCTGCTTCAGATCCTGTAGCAACATCGCGACCGGCCGGTCAATCCGTTCCGCGCACGCCCCATGATTCCCTTTTACATCGCCATGCGCGTCCCAGCCTCTCTGGATGACCTCGACAAATCGCACGCCCCGCTCCACCAGCCTCCGCGCCGCCAGACACTTCCAGGCGATCTCTCCAGCTGGCCCCTTTTGCGTCACCCCATAGGCCTCTCGCACATAGGCTGGCTCTTGGGAAACATCCAGCGCCTCCGGTGCCGCCAGTTGCATCCCCGCCGCGACCTCCCACGTGCGCATGCGAGCCTCCAGCGCCCCATAAGCTTCGTGCTCCTTATGATGCGCCACATTCAGTTCCTGCACCAGCGACCGCTGCGCTGCTTGGATCTGCGTCGAGCGGCTCGCATTCAGATACTTCACGGGCTCAGCTCCCGGCCGCATGCGCACCCCATGAAACTCGCCCGGTAGAAAATCCGAACTGAAAGCCGCCGTGCCACCATAAGGCAGGGTCGACGCCAGTGCCACAAACCCTGGCAAATTTTCGTTCTCACTCCCCAGCGCATAGTTCACCCATGACCCCAGGCTGGGCCGCTGGGCATTGAAGGAACCTGTATGCATGCCCAGCACCGCCTCAAAGTGGTTCGGGTGGTTCGTGTGCAGCGAATTGATCACACACAGATCATCCGCCTGTTGCCGCAAGTGCGGAAAGAGATCGCTGATCATCAGCCCCGACTGCCCACATGGCGCAAACTGAAATTCCGGCGCCTTCACATAGATGCTCTGCTTGCCACCGATGCTGTTGCTGTTGCCGATGAATGTATTGTTACCGATCGCCTTGCCGTGATCCGTCACAAGTCGCGGTTTGTGGTCAAAGCTGTCTACATGCGACAGCCCTCCATCCAGGAAGATCATGATCACCCTATTGGCTTTTGGCGCCAGAGTCTGAAATGGGACATGCGATTTCGCCGCCGCCTGCAGACCATCCCGCTGCCCCAGCATGCTCCAGATGCCCAAGCCCAGGCTGCTCTGCAGCGTGCGGCGCAGCAAAGCCCGGCGAGACCAGGGTGATTGAGAGAATGGAGTTGGAGTCATGGCCAATTTTTCAGGTCAAATCAGAATACATACAGGAATGCATTGCTGCTCAACAGCGCCTGCGCGATCGCTGCCATCGCTTGTTGGCGTGCAATCCCCTGGTCGCGCACCATCCGGTCCAGATGAGTCATCAGCCGGTCCTGCATCGCCTCATCTGTATGCACGGCAAGCACAGCGCGATGCAGAAATTTCACCGCCTCAGCATCACTCCTCATCTCTCCCGCCTCCTCCGCCAGTCTGTCCGCACAAGTCACCACGAAGCTCGCATTAGTAAGGGCCAGCGCCTGCAATGGCACGGCGGTCTCACCGCGCGCAGCCACACTTTGATTGCTGTCCGCCCCGTCAAACGTTGACAGGAAAGGATCTGCTACCAGCCGAACCACGGGCAGATACAGACTCCGCATTTCGTGGTCGTATCGTCCAAAGCCAGCTTCGTAGGAAAGACTATATGGCGAGTGTTGGGTCCAGTTCCGCTGATAGATCGGTGGGAATGGCTGCCGATACCCCGAGCCGGCTCGATCCAGCCGTCCCGACACCAACAAAACCGCATCGCGAACTTCCTCAGCCATAAGTCGGCGTGGTGAAAAATGCGCCAGCCAACGATTCTCCGGATCTCGGCGCCCACCTTCCGCGGTGCTGACCGAACTCTGCCGATACACATGAGACATCATGATCTCCCGATGCATCGCCTTCACGGATAGCCCGTTCTTTTTGAAACGCTGCACCAGATAGTCGAGCAGTTCAGGATGAGTCGGTGGCTCTCCCTTGTGGCCGAAGTCATTGGGTGTAGCCACAAGCCCGCGTCCGAAATGCCATTGCCACAACCGGTTCACAAAAACCCGCAGCGTCAGCGGGTTCTCATCACTCAGCATCCACCTCGCCAGATCTCGCCGCCCACTCTCAAGCTTCGGCTCCCGGATCACTTCCCCGCCGAACAAAAGCAGGTTCCGCCGAGGCACCACCTCACCCAATTGCTCCGGCTCCCCGCGCTTCTGCAAAGCGCTGTCCCGAGGCGTCCCCTCCCACATGGCAAAGGCCGTGTCCGGCTTCGTCGCCAGTGCCGCCGCATACGCCGCCTCTCTTGCCGCCAGTCGTGCCTTCTCAGCATCCTCGGCAGATCCCGAATTTGCAGAGGTTCCGGCCACCGCAATCATAGCCTTGGGCTCAGGCAAGACTCCACTCTCCGCCATAACGTTGTCGATCAGCACCACGGCCCGCCGCACATTCGTCGCTGCCTCCGCCGCGAATTCCAATACAATATCCCCTTCGTCTTGCAGCAGACTCGTATCCATGCCCGGCGTCACTTCCGCGTGAGCGACTGCTTCCTCTGCCTCATTCCACAAACCCCACGAAAGCGTATGCGACTTCAGGTCAAATCGCAGCGCCAGATGATGCCAGCCCGGCTTCATGAGAGGCGTTGTCTTCTCAGCAACAGTCAACCCACGTTCATCCCAATGGGCCAGCACCGATTGCCGCCCCACATCACCTTGTGGCCGCCAAACCAGTTTCATGCGGTATCCCGACCCCGCACCTTTCCCCTGATCGCTGTTTTGAAAGTCCAGGGCCAGAGATCGCATCGTCCCTGCCCCATTCTCCCACCGCACACGGCGGTACGTCGCCGCTTCCTTTTCTGTCGTCGTAAAACCCAGCACCTTCACGCCCTTTGGCAGGATGTGGGTAAATGGCGAAGCGCCGTCCTTCATCACCACCGACCCACGGCTCACCCAGGGATTCAGCGGTTTGCGATCCGCCACTTCTTCAGACGTCTCATGGTCTTCGAAGCTGCTGGACGCACTGCTGCTGGAAAGAACACAACGCGACTTGTCCAACACACTGGTTCCCTTTCCCGGGGTCGGCAGGTCACGGTTCCACGCGATCAACGCCGCATTCCCCCGCACGGCCATGTCTGCCGCCACAGGCACGAGCAGCTCTGCATTGGGATTCTTCTCCGCTCCCGAGTAGGGAAACAGGGAACTGGCGAAGATCCCGTATAGAGCATAATAATCACTCGCCTTGATCGGATCAAACTTGTGATCATGGCAGCGCGCACAGCCCATGCTCAGCCCCTGGAGCGCCTTCCAGGTAGTATCCAGCGTATCGCCTATCGTCAGGTGATCATACCCGCCCGGATCCGAGCCAAAGCGTTTCGCCGTCGCCAGAAATCCGGTCGCCACCACATTCGCGCGATAGGCCTCCTCATCGATCACCCCAGCCGTTGCCCACTTCCTCATGTCAGTCGCAAGCAAATCCCCCGCGAGTTGTTCCGTGAGAAATTGATCAAACGGTTTGTCCTCATTGAAAGCTTCCACCACCCAGTCGCGATACCGCCACATGTCATCGATCGGCCAGTCCGAACTGCACCCCGTTGTGTCCGCATAGTGAGAAAGATCCAGCCAATATTTCCCCCACTTCTCTCCATACGCCGGTGATGCCAGTAGACGGTCCACCACTGCGGCAAAGGCAGCTTTCTCCTCGCGCACATCTTGCACAAACGCCGCTGTCTCCTCTGCCGTCGGAGGCAGCCCTGTCAAATCCAGTGCAGCCCTACGTAACAAGGTCGCGCGATCAGCCAAGACCGCAGGCCGCATTCCCTGCTTCACCAGCGCCTCCTGTATGAAGGCATCTATCGGTGTGATGGTCATTTCGGGAAAGGCCGGTCCGGGCACCTGTGGTTTACGCAACGGTTGAAAGGCCCAATGCTTGCGCCCTTCCTCCAGATCCGCGCCAGTCTTCACGGCGATCACCCGTGGATCCGGTGCTCCCCGCTTCACCCACTCCGTCAGCACTGCCACTTCCGCCTCACTCAGTTTCTTCTTAGGCGGCATCGCCAGATCTTTGTCCTCGTGACGAATCGCCCGGATCAGCAGCGACTTGTCCGGCTCATGCGGCACGATCGCCGGACCGGACTCACCTCCCAGTTCCCAGCCACTGCGTGAGTCCAGCGTCAGTGCCCCCTTGATCTTCTTTTCATGCGAGTGGCACTCGAAACAATGCTGCGACAGCACCGGCAAAACCTCCTTCTCAAAATAGGCGGCTTCCTCCGCAGTAGGCGTGACATTTCCCTGCACCCAACCACTTCCGGCCAGCCAAAGCAAAACCACTTTCGCCACTTTCTTGAGCTTAGTCGTCCTTCGCCCTCCCTCCTTCCCGACGGCAATCACCTCTGCCGGAAACTTGGCCAATGACCACTCCAGCGATCCTTTGATGTGCGCCGCCATGGCCTTGGCTGCCATCTCCGGTTTGCCGGACGCCAGTGCTTCGTGCAGACGGCGATGCCCGTCCACCGTGATCTGTCGCGGCTCAAAGGCCAGCCGCTGCTGAAGCCGATGCGTGTGCGCCAGTCCCATCTCGAACTGCCAGCGAATGCATTGCCACAGTGAGAGCAATCGCCCGTTGCGCCCCACCTTCATCACATACTCGTGCAGTTGCACATCCAGTCGGCTCAGATCCTCCAAAGTCGCTGCCTTCCCCTGCGCAATCAGGTTCCCCTCGACCCACGCCGAATCCTCGACCGACCAGACCGCCGCCGCCCGCCGGGCTCCCATGGTCTCCAGAGCGATCCGCGCTTCCACGATCTCATCGAAATCCCCCTCGGTCAGCGTCCGCACCCTTGTGCGTCCTGTCGTCTCAAACTGCACCAATCCCTCGCGCTCCAATTCGATGAGCGCCTCCCGCACCGGCGCGCGACTCATCTGAAACCGAGCCGCCAGGACCGGCTCCGCCAATGGCGCCCCCGGCTTGAACCGCCCCGAAATGATCTCTCCTCGCAGCCACGACACCACATCATGCGCCAGATTGCCTTTGGCAGCATCACGACGGTTGGCGGCAGTTCGGGGCATACAGAAAAACTCAAAGTGTCGACACTTTGCAAAAAGCCATCAAACGCCCACATCTATCAAAAAACTTCAATCTTCCCCTCTGGCCCCTCACTCCATACTCACCCTTCCCTTCGGTAAGCCTCCGCCAGCAGACTTACCGGATGCACCACCTCAACCTTCTTCCCCGCTTCCCGCAGCCCTCGTGCGATCTGCAAGGAGCACCCCGGATTCCCCATCGCCACTACTGTCGCGCCAGTATCACTGATGTGCCCGACCTTTCGCCGCAGCAGCGCTTCCGCCTGCTCCGGTTGCGTGATGCTATACACCCCCGCACTGCCGCAGCACCAGTTGCTCTCCGGTAGTTCCTTCACGGTGTATCCCGGAATCAAAGCCAACAAATCCCTTGGTGCCTTCACCACCTTCTGCCCATGCGCAAGGTGACACGAATCATGATACGTCACCACCACCGACTCGCCGCTGCTCTCAGCACCGGCTACTGGCGCCCGGCAGCCAATCTGACCCAACCATTCATGAATGTCCCGCACCCGGCTATCCCAAAGCTTCGCCCGCTCCGCATACTCAGCATCATCGCCGAGCAGCAGCGTGTAATGCCGCAGGTGCGAACCACAACCTCCTGCATTCGTGATGACCGCGTCATATTCTTCCGGCGGGAATAGATCGATCATCCGCCGCGCCAGCACTGCCGCCAGTCCCGGCTCCCCGTTGTGCCCATGCAGAGACCCGCAGCACGACTGCTCCGGCGGCGTATGCACCGCGCATCCATTCGCCACCAGTACATCTACTGTGTCCCGGTTGATCTGCGGACACATCAGATCCTGCATGCAGCCCGTCAGCATCGCCACTTTGTATTTGGCCGCAGCCTCGCCCGGCGGCTTTTCCCACTCCGCGATCAGTTCATTCGAGAACTCCTTCGCAATCTTCGGCGCCTGCGGCTCCATCCGCTGCAAATCCTTTGGCAACAAGCGCGTGAGCCCAACCTTCCTCACGAATGCCTCCATCCCGCTCCGCTGATAAATGCTCATGAGCCTTCCCACAAACCGCAGCAGACCCGGCCGCATGAAAAGCACCCGCAGCGTCACCGTCCTCCAGAACGTCCGCTGCGGCGAATCCACCACTCCACTCTGCTCAATGTCCGCCCGCGCCGTCTCAAAAAGCTCCGCGTACTGCACCCCCGCCGGACACGCCGTCTGGCACGCCAGACACCCCAGGCAATAGCTCATCTCCTCCGCGAATTCCTTATTCACCTCCAGTTCACCATCCGCCACCGCCCGCATCAGCGCGATCCGCCCCCGCGGGCTGTTCCGCTCCCTCTTCGTCGCATCATAGGTCGGACACGTGGGCAGACACATCCCGCAGTGCATACACTGCTGCAGCACCGAATAATCCAACGTCGCCAATCGCATCGCCATGAGGAGGTAACGTACACCCTCCCTTCATTTGTCAATGGCGCCCGGATTTTCACCCCATCGTCGGTTATTCCATGGCTTGCGGAAAATCAGGTCCATGATAAAGAAGCGCCATTCGCCCCAGCTTCGAAAATCATCACAGCTCTTGCACCATTCGAGCCTCCGCCATGCCCTACCAAGCCTACGAATACAGCGCTTTTCTCAGCTACGCCCACAGCGATTCCTCAAGTCCCGGCGGCGACTGGGCGGAATGGATCCAGCAGCTACTGGAGAACTTCCCCACCACACCTGGCTTGGCAGGTAAAGGAGCATCTATGAGGATCCTATTCCCGAAAGGATGCCCCATGTATTCCGGGACAAAACCGAACTCGGCGCCTCCGGAGATTTGCCAACTTCGATCACTCGGGCTCTTGGCCAGAGCCGTGTCCTGATTATTCTCTGTAGCCCTGCGGCAGCGGCCAGCCCGTGGGTTGCCCAGGAGATTCTAGAATTCAAAAAACTCGGCCGCCTTGATCCCATTGTAGCTGTACTTATTGATGGCGAACCGAACTCAAAGTTACCAAGCAGGGAATGTTACCCAGAGCCCCTGCGTTACCATCTCCATCCAGACCATTCACTGAACTTCGATAAAAAAGCAGAGCCCATCTGGGTAGACTTCCGGGGTCCAGAGGGCACGCAGGGCGCTATTTCGCCGGAACTGTATGAGCAGCGGCTCCGTGAATCAGATGAATTCTCCGAAGCAAAAATCTCCCGATGCGTCACCGCCTATAAGTTTAAGTTTCAAGACTCACGCATTCGACTATTGGCAGGGGTGTTGGGGCTACCGCATCGCGAGATTGACGATTACGAAAAATTTCGCATGAGCGTGATCACAGGCACTGATCCTGGCACCACTCCAACTCCCGACGCACTGAGTGGAGCTGCCAACCGGAAGAGCATGCTTTATGGATTTGCCATGGGCGTAGCACTCCTGCTTTTGGTCATCATCGCAGGCTTGCTTTACATTAGGGAGGTCCGAGCGCTTCACCAAGGAACAGGCCCTTCTTTAGCCGCAGTTACTCCTCCTACTTACCCGACAACGTTGCCGACAGCGGCGCCACCACAAACCCCTGCTCTTTCAGTCGCGCCTGAGCTTGCGGAAACGAAAGAGACACTGCCGCCGACCTCCCCCGACGCGGCGCCCGATGGCTGGGTTGAAGCTCACAAGGCTGCCAACGATACCTTTGCAGCTGGAGACTACGCTGCGTCTGCACCACATTGGGAAAAAGTGGTGACCATTGCCGAAAAGCAGCTAGCCCTCTTCCCAAATCACCAGCCCTGGCGTATTCACGTCCTGGGCGGCAACCAACGCTGGGGCGAATGTTTGACGACGCTTAACCGTCCTCTTGAAGCCATCCCAAAATTTCAAAAGGCTATTGCACAAATCACCGAAGACCTATCCGCCCAGGCGACCAAGCATACTCACGCGATTCTGCTCATGGATTTGGCGGGGGCTCAGCAGTTGGCTGATCGCCTGCCCGAGGCCGAAATCACTATGGGCGAGAGTTTGCGTTTGATCAATGAAGCCTACGAGATGGGTTCTAACGTCGACGGCATGCCGTATGCCCGGCATCTCGTTTGGGCTGCTGCAGCACGCTTGAATATCGAGATTCACAAAAAGGCCAAAGCTGCCGGACAAACTGAGAACCAACATCTACTCACTGCCATCACTCAGCTGCAGGAATGCACCAAACTGCTTGAAGAGATACTGCCTGACACAAAATCCTATCCAGCAGCCCCCGTGTGGCTGACAATGGCCCGTGAATCTCTTGCTGATTACAGCGAGATGGCGGGACAAACGCCCACCGTCATAACAGCATTGCGTGACAACATCGCCCACCTGACCATACAAGTCGCAGCAAATCCCACTGCCTTTTACTATCACATTGCTCTTGCGAGGCATCAGGCTCGGCTCGCGAAAATACTGCTGGATTCCACAGACCAGGCGGCGAAGACCGAAGTGCAGGACCTCCGAGCAAGCGCTGACAGCCTGCTAAAATCGCTACCTGCCGACCAACCTCTTAAGGCTGAATACAACGCTGCAAAAGCTTTGATCGATGCTCTACCCAGCGCCTGAGGCATCACTACATTCGACTTACATCCAAGCTATCTCTAAGTTAGATTGCATCACCTTGAATTTTTTCTTAATTAAACCCTTGCCAGTTTGAAGTTACTCCATTAATATCCGTCTATCTTCAAAACAAATCGTCATGCAAACGCTCCGGCACATTTTTATGAAACCCCACACAGCCATCTCAAGGCTGCGTTGGTGTGTCATATTGTGCCAGACCGCCCAGGAGACCCGTCTGGGTTCCTCGCAGCCGAAGCCCGGAAGTTATAATCTTCCAGGGAGCGTTTGCAGGCAATTTACGAACTGATGTAGATCCATCACACCCTTTTCGTGAACCCTGCTCGCTCCAAAGGCCAGCAGGGTTTTTTTGTTTTTGTTTATTTAAACCGCTCACACTCAAGGAGGTGCCACCAGCTGATTAATTCATTTTCCTAATCCACTCTGGGCGAAAAAAAGCCCCGCCGCCAGGTGCAACTGGCGACGGAGCGGAATCGGCCACTGATACCATCCTGTCCCTTGCGGAGACATTTGAAGTAAGTAAGCAACCGGCTTCCATAGTCGCAGCATCTAACTTCGCTGTCAATTTAGTTATCATTTGAATAACTAAGTCACGGGTATCTTTGCCCTAACTCCTCGTCTCATTCTTTCTAAGTAACCAAAGTTTAGCAGGCTTGCGCGGCTTAACTTATCAGTCATCCGTGCACTACGGATGTCATAAGGAAGTCCACGCACGGGAGGTGTGCCTCAAACACCGAAAGATCCGCCGTGAAATGATTCCTGCGGGTGCGAACTCTTTCTGAGTTGGCAGCGGTGTTTGTTCTTTTTATTGCCGTTCCCGGCGCGTCCGTTTCACACACATACATACTACGTGTGTGGAGCGCGCGCCGGGACATAGACACATCAAACAACGACAAGTAAAAGTGCGGTCATCGTTCAAGAGAAGGATGCCTGTCTGCCATTCAGGGAATACCGGTGCAGGTCCGGTAGACCGCACCAATTCAAGCAATGTATCCACACGCGGCGGGCGCCAGCGCGCAGCAGAGCCTCCAAAACTCCGCAAGACCGGGGCAGCACCGGGACGCCGTGCCAATATTGATTCATTTTCCAATCACGTGGAATCGCGGAGTCGCCAAATGGGAAGGCAGCGGCCTCATAAGCCGCCTACGAGCGGGTTCGATTCCCGCCTCCGCCATAAGACTTTAGTAATTTCCCCATCGAATTCCAAATCGCGGGAAGGTTGAGAACCAGAGGAGTTTCATAAGCTTCCCTATCGTGGTGCGACTCCACGTCCCGCAACCAATTCATAATCCACCAACGCGGCGGTAGATCGTTAAAGACGCGAATCGGTCCGTAAAACCGGGGCCACCACGCCGGCCGGGAGCATTACCTGGACGCCGCACCGTTATACCAATCAAATCATACATGGTCTGTTAGCTCAGCCACGAAGAGCAGCCGTCTGTCGAGCGGAAGGTCGCGGGAGCAAAGCCCGCACGGACCGCCAACTTCATCGTCACCAATTTCATTCATTTCACCAACCTCGGGCATGAGGAAGATAGTAATCCGCGTCGCTTGGAACGACGAGACACCCGGAGCGTAACCGGGGTGCCCGACCAATTTCACCTTCTCCGGTGATGTAACAGGAGCATGACCGATTGTTACTCGGTACGTTGTGGTGCAACCCCACACTGGAGAGCCATTTCAAAAATAGCCGATCAGAAACGGAGCACGTCCGGTCAGGCGAGGAACCTGTTTTGAAAACAGCCAACGCCCCTAACCAAGGCGTCCGGGGTGCAATTCCCCGGTGCTCCGCCACTTTACCTCATCGTCCACCCATGACACTCCTCCGTAGCACAAAAGCAGAGCATCCGGTCGATAACCGGAAGACCGTGGCGCGATACCGCGCGGAGGGACCAATTCCACTTCAAAAACGCTGGATGGCAGAGTCAGTCAATGCACCCCCCTGAAGAGCGGATCATCCTGGTGCGATTCCAGGTCCAGCGGCCACTTCCATTGTTTCACACACACCGCGTCATTGGTGTAACAGCAAGCACGTCTGCCCTCCAAGTAGATCGCGCCGGGGCAGCACCGGCATGGCGCACCAATTTAGTAACGACCACCGTAACAAAGCTCCCGAGGTGTAAGAGAAGCACACGGCCTTGCGAAGGCTGAGGACAAGATGCGATTTCTTGCGGGAGCACCATTTCATTCATCATTCATGAACAAAACTCCTCTGTAGCAGAGCAGTCATGCACTCCTCTCGTGAAGGAGATCACGCCGGGGCGGCACCGGCCAGAGGATCCATTCTATCTACCTTCGTAGAGCCCTGTAGTTCAATCAGTGGAACATCCGGCTTTGACCCGGAAGGCTGATGGTGCAAGTCCATCCAGGGCCGCCACTTTTAATCAAGACTTTTCACTCTAGCATGGAGGTCAAAGCGGACCAGCGCGCCGCCGCCGGTTGGAAACCGGCCGGATCCACCACCCCGGTGAGATTGTGGAGCATGTCCACTGGCCTCTGCCATTTCTTCCAATCTTCAAATGCTGCCGATGCCACAGTAGACCGGCAATGGACTTTTAATCCATTATGGTGAGGTTGCGACTACCTCCGGCAGCACCACTTCGCTCATATATCTTGCAAATGGATGCCGAACCGGACGAGAGCGCCGGGACCGACTCGAAATCGGATCGTTCCGTCCCCCCATGACGCGGAATGAGGAGCATGCCCTCCGGCTTCCGCCCATTTTTCCAATCATCCATCATCATTCCCGCTTGGCAGAGCAGCCCATGCACTCGCCTTGTAAGCGAGACCAGGCCGGGGCAGCACCGGCAGCGGGATCCGTCTTATTAAGTATCTAACGATCCATCATCATCACAACAAGATGGAGACCATATTGTAAGAGAAGCATTCGGCTCTGTGAAAGCCGCCGTACTGGGTGCGATTCCCGTTGGTCTCCCCACTCTTTCATCCGGCTCAGCCGGATTCCCATAGCGCGCAAGGTAAAGCCGTCGAGCCATCGGATTGCAAACCCGACTTACCCGGTGCGAGTCCGGGGCGCGCTTCCAATTCCCCCCATCGTCAAAGAGACGCTCCCGTAGCTCAAGGTATAGAGCGCCGCGCTTCGAACGCGGAGGCTGCAGGCGAAAGTCCTGTCGGGAGTACCACATTTCATCTTCCCTATCCCGGTGTAGCCCAACAGCAGAGGCACTCCGCTCAGAACGGAGCCAGTGCGGGTGCAACTCCTGCCACCGGGACCACTTTCATTTCATCACAACGTTCCCGTAGCCCAACAGCAGAGGCAGCCAACTTAAAATTGGCCCAGTGACGGTGCGAATCCGCCCGGGAACACCAGTCTCTAAGCCACATTCAACCCTCTCGGTTTGCGCCACGCTACAAACGCCGGTCCATCGAACGCCAACGGCGTTCTGCTTTATAGCCCAGGGTTGCGCGCAGACGCAACCCTGGGTCACGCCCCAAAACCATCACAACCCCAACGTGGGTTGTACCAATCGCCGCCACACCAGCGACTATTAAATTCCAACCTCCCTTCTTTACTCCTGCCCGCGTAGTCCAACCAGCAGAGACACCCGCTTCAAAAGCGGTCCAGTGCCGGTGCAAATCCGGCCGCGGGTACCACTTTGAAACACGTACCGGACAAGCGAGCCGGGACTCTTTGCTAAAGAGATCAGGCCGGCCCCTCGCCGAGCCCGAGGAGCATGCCATCCGTGTTCCGCCATTTTCCTTGTTATCTTCTTCAGTGAACACAAGGCCCGCGAATGCAAAGAGCCGAGCAACTGGCCCTTCAAGCCAGTCCTAGTGGGTGCGAGTCCCACCGCGGGTGCCATTTTTTCTTCTTCCCTCAGTCCGCGTAGCCCAATGCAGAGGCACGGCGTCGAGAGCGCCGCCAGTGCGGGTGCAAGTCCCGCCGCGGGCACCAATTTTCAAGCACTTCGACCATCAAGAAAAACAACACGGCAAAAAAGAACAAACACCGCGCCCAACTTATCCCATCCCTATTTCCACATTTCCTCCGCGCCAACTCCATCCCCCCATGCAAGACATCCTCCACAAAAGCACCGTCCTCGTGCTGAACCGGAACTGGCAGGCGATCCACGTGAAGACGCCAGCCGATGCCTTCTGCATGATGGCCACCGGCGCCGCTACCGCATTGGATGTCCGGGAGGACGAGTCCATCCTGCCCGCCACTTGGGCCGACTGGCTTCAGCTACCCATCCGCACCCAGGATCATTCCGTCTCCACTCCCCGAGGCCTCGTGCGTATTCCCACCGTCATCGTCGCCGCCCGTTACGCGAAGGTTCCCCTCCATCGACCACGCTTCAGCGCCCGCGGCATCTGGGAGCGCGATGGCGGCACCTGTCAATACAGCGGTCGGAAGCTCCACCCCGGTGAAGGAAACATCGACCACGTCCTCCCCCGCTCTCGCGGCGGAAAGTCCGCCTGGGAAAACTGCGTCCTCGCTCACCGCGAAGTGAACTCCCGCAAAGCCGACCGCCTCCCTCAGGAGGCCGGCCTCCGCCTCCTCCGCACACCCAGCGTCCCCCGCGCGATGCCCGCCCACCGCATGATCCGCAACCAACACGGCATCCGCGACTGGCACCACTTCCTTGGCGGATAGAAGAAGACAAACCGGGAATAAGAATTAAAACCCACGCCTCGTTTCCTGTTCATAGGAGCGAGGCGTTTTTTTCATCCACAACTCTTCAAAAAAAACTTCGCGTCTTCGCGCCTTCGCGGTTCAATCCACACGCCTCCTCACCCACAACCGCCTGACCCCATGAAAACTCACGGCTCCGCCACCACTTTCCACGTTGCTGACCTCGCCACTTCCCTCGCCTTCTATACAAACATGCTCGGCTTCACCGAGCTCTTCCGCTTCGGTGACTACGCCGGCATCGCCCACGGCGAAGTCCAACTCCACCTCTCCGGCCCCAGCGCCACCAACAAAAAACAGATCGGCCAGGGCTCCATCTACGTCTTCTGCGATGACGTGGACACCTACTACGCCGAGATCACCGCCAAAGGCGCCCAATGTCAGGCGCCCCCTAAGGATTACGAATACGGCATGCGCGACTTCGTCATCGAAGATCCCGACACCAATCACCTCACCTTCGGCCAGGAAACTTCAAAGTAGGATCCTCTATTCGCATCATCCACCGCTATCCATGCTCATCGGCTACAAAAACCAATTCGCCATTGAATCCGAAATCACCCTGATCGCTCCTCACCGCAGCCAAATCGCCCTTGGCTTTTTTGTAATTTACATCAACGGAATTCAATATGGGATCCGGAAGCCCGATGCGACCATGCTGGGTTGTTCATTCAATGAAGTTCGCGCGCGCTGCATAAGGAGGAACACCCACATTTTGCCGAATCTGGAAGCCTACGATGCATTCCAGATCGCCGATGATTGTTATGGATCGATCTATCGTGATAATCCAGAACCATGCTTGTTTCTCGGAATAGCTAAGGAACCATTTTACCATCTGATTACTGCGAATCATCTATTCTGGGCACCAGACGGAGACGAGGCTTTCGATAATGGAAGTTTTGTTCTACAGTTCGACGCTGGGGCGCAGGTCAGGTTGATCGGCTTCAAGTCTAACGGAGAGGGAGAAGTCGAATTGGACAGCCTTTCGGATCTTTGCTTGGAAGCCGACCTTTTCTACACGTTACTCGAACAGTGGCAGTCCAATTTTGAACTGGAAGTCTTGAAAAGGAAATAGGTGGACATTGAATCCCTTCGCTTATTAGGCGGCTCTGCGCGCCCGTTAGAAAGTAAAAGGTAACGCACCGCGAATTTCCCATCGCGCCACACCTATTTTGCGGCATCGTCCTCCCCATCTTTCTCATGGACACACCGCCGCCTCCCATCCTGCCGCCAGCATCCTCCACACCTCCTCAGAAATCGGGCAGCCGCAAGGTCTTGTTCATCCTCCTCGGCTGTGGCGGCCTTCTCCTGCTGACATTCGTCGCGATGGCGGCCGTGGGCCTGTGGTGGTATTTCAGCTCCCGCAGCGAAGGAAAATCCGGCTCCTCCGCATCCACATCCGGCGCACAGGGCCTCGGCGTCGGAGCCACCCTCTCTCAATACCAAAAAGCGGCTGGCTCCGCCTGTATCATTGGACCCGACGGCACCTGGCACGCGGTCTTCCAGGAAATGTCCAACTATGGTCAGCCTCTCTTCATCTACCACCGCGCTTCGCGCGACGGGGGCCGGACATGGTCACCAGCCGTTCCTATCTCCGAAGACGGCACGGGCAATGGCGCTGGCTACCCGCAAATGGGCAAAGATCATCTGGGCAATGTCTACGCAGCCTGGATCCGCTTCGGCAAAGGCGGGCACGTCGTGACTTCCGCCACCCTGGATGGCCCGGGCGGTTATACCGAAGGCACCGTCACCCTCCGCCGCTGGAATGGCAGCGGCTGGGACGCTCCTCTTACCGTCGGCACTCCAGAAAGCGTCACCTCTTTCTACCTCTTCAATGCCGCCGACGGTTCGCTACAGGTGGTCTGGAACGAACCCCTCGGCATGATCGCCCAATGCCCCGTCGCCGGAGGCAACGGCGTCCAGCTTGTCGCGGCAGGCGAACTTCCGTCAGACAATCCCACCTGGAGTCGGCCAGGTAATCTCGCCGCCGTCCCTGATGGCAAAGGCGGCACGATTGTTCTCGCCGAGATCAAAGCAGATAACATGCAGCAACTCATCTACATCGCAGACGGCCAATACTACAGTCTCGCCAACGATCCCAAGTCCCAAACCCGCAATACCTTCAATTTCCCTTCTCGCATGTTTGTGGATAGTGCTGGCAAAGTACACGTCCTCTACATCCCCTACCCCCTCGGCTCCGCCACATCTCAGCTTTGGGATATCGATCCCTCGACGCGCCAGCACACCGTCGTCTTTTCGGGTATCACCGGCACGGGTAAGGAAACCATTCAAAACTTCCAGTTCGTTGCCAGCAATGACGGCACCGCTCATGTCACCGTGCAATTCAGCGACGAAGCCGCCTACACCGCTGATACCACCGACATCGCTGCGATCAGCTTTGATGGCTCCCGCTGGTCAGCCCCACGCGTTCTCACCGGCAATGCCCGTGGCGAATCCTTCGCTCACAAGGAAATGCCCGGCGGCAACGTCGCCGTCCTCGATAAATATTACGCGAAACACGCCTCCCTTGCTCTCGATGCCAAAGGCAAAGTCCGCGCCCTCGCCACCATTGACAACCGCTCCATCTTCAGTTCCGGCTCCTACGAAAAGCACGGCGGCCGCGACTACAACGTCACCTTCGGCGGCTCCGTCTCCCAGCCCTCCGTTTACGTCCTACCCTGGGAGTGACACCGACAGGACCGCGGTTTCTATACTGAAGCGAAACGCACACTATCCCAGTATAAACCGACCACCTCCCCTTCAGTCTTCGCGCCTTTGCGTCTTCGCGGTTCAATCCAAATCCATCCTCACCCTGGACGCAAGATCTTCCCTCAATCAAAAATCTTCCCCGGATTCAACAAACCCTCCGGATCCAGCGCTACCTTGATCTGCTTCATCAGCTCATAGCTCGACTCACCCAATTGCTTCCGCAGCCACGGCTTCTTCGCCAGGCCCACACCGTGCTCCCCGGTGATCGTCCCGCCCATCGCCAGCGTCTTATCCACGATCGCATCCAGCGCCAGATGCACGCGGTGAATCTCCTCCTCATTCCGCTCATCCGTCAGGAAAGTTGGGTGCAGATTCCCATCGCCCATATGGCCAAACGTCCCCACCATCAGGTCATAACGCTTTGCCGTTTCCGCAATGAAGGACACCATCTGCGCCAGCGCCGTGCGCGGCACCGTCACATCTTCTAAAATCGTCGTCGGCTTCATTCGCGCCAGCGCCGAGAACGCACTCCGTCTCGCTCCCGCCAGACGCAAGCCCTCCGCTTCATCTTTGGCCGCCGTCACTTCGCGCGCGCCGTGATCCCGCGCGATCTGTGTCATCCGCGCTGCTTCATCCTCCACCGCTGCCGGATGTCCATCCGTCTCCATCAGCAACAAAGCCGCGCAGTCAAGCGGCAGCCCGATCTTCGCAAAATCCTCCACACACCGGATCGTCATCTGATCCAGAAACTCCAGCGTGCAGGGAATGATCTTCGCCGCGATGATCGCTGACACCGTCTGCGCCGCATCTTCCATCCGGTCGTAGATCGCCAGCATCGTCCGCCGCGCGTCAGGCCTCGGCAACAGCTTCAGCAGAACTTCCGTGATGATCCCTAGCGTCCCTTCGGACCCGATAAAAAGATCCTTCATGGAATACCCCGCCACATCCTTTACACACGCATTCCCCAGCCGCACCACCCTCGCATTCGGCATCACCACCTCCAGCCCCATCACATAGTCCCGCGTTACCCCATACTTCAGACCGCGCAACCCCCCGGAGTTCTCCGCCACATTCCCGCCGATCGTGCTGATCTTCATCGACCCCGGGTCCGGCGGATAAAAAAGCCCGTGCTTCGCCGCCGCCTCATCGATCTTCAGCGTGATCGCCCCCGTCTGTGCTCGCAGCGTCAGATTGTTGGCATCCACCACCAGGATCTTGTCCATCTGCACCAGACAGATCACCAGACAGTCCGCGCACGGCACACTCCCCCCGCTCAACCCGGTTCCCGATCCTCGAGTCACAATCGGAATCCGCGCATCCCGCGCCACCTTCACACACGCCGCCACCTGCTCCGTATTCTGCGGAAACACCACCGCCCCCGGCAACTGTTTCAGCGACGCCGTCCCATCAAACCCATACGGCAGAATATCCTCCACCTTCGTCAACACCTGACCCTCCCCAACAACATTGGCGAGCGCACGAATCACATCAGACGGCAAAGGCATAAACCACGTTATAATCTAAAGCATCACCCCACCAAACTATTCAGCCAGCCGGCGAAGTTTTTTGGACTGCGGTGGGAAGCCGTAGGCGCCACACCTTTCGGAAGGCGGCCCCAGCCGCACGTGCGGAGCCTTGCAGCTCCGCCCCAGACTTCTTTCTACCTACCGTCCTTAGCACTCCACTACTCTCCTCCCCCTCAAACCAACCCCAACGCCGCATCCACACTCGCCCCATCATGCACCATCGCCATCAGCGCCTGCGTGATTCCCTTCGGATTCGGATGCTGAATTACATTGCGTCCATACACAATGCCCGATGCCCCTTGCTCCAGCAAACCCTGCGTGCGCTCCAGGATCACCCGGTCACTCACACGCCCGCCACCACGCACCAGCACCGGGATGCCCGCCGCCGTCTCCACCACCTTGTGGTACAGACTTACGTCATCCGTCGGATCCGCCTT
Source organism: Phragmitibacter sp. (assembly GCA_965284365.1). Lineage (GTDB taxonomy): Bacteria > Verrucomicrobiota > Verrucomicrobiia > Verrucomicrobiales > Verrucomicrobiaceae > Phragmitibacter. Next base: position 3,484,746 of record OZ260079.1, on the reverse strand, counting down.
GATGATATCCGCGCCGAGTTCCACCGCCTGCCGCACCAGATACATGATGGAAGTTAGGTCCCCGTTCACCATATAGCCGCCCGCCTCCGCATTCGGCTGGAACACCAGCGGCTCCACCATCATCGGCATCCCGTAGTAATCTGCCTCAGGCTTCAGCTTCAAAATATTCTTCACGCACTGCGCATGCACTTCCGGGGCGCCAGGAATCTGAAAGAGATTCACACAAACACACGCCGCATCCAACCGCACCGCCTGCAGCATCGTCTCCTCAATCATCAGACTGAAGCGGCTCTCCGGCAATTCCTTGCCATAGATATTCGCCACATCCGTGCGCAATACCAAGCTCGGCTTCTGCCGTCCTGGCAAATCCTGCAAGTGCCGCGCCTGCCCGACCGTGAGTTGAATGGCATCAGGCCCTGCATCCACCAGAGTCTTGATCACCACCCGCATATCCTCGATGCCTTGCAGGAAGCCAGCTTGATTGAAAAACCCATGATCCACTGCCACATCAAAGCAGCGATTGGACTTGGCATTAAAAAGACGATTGAGACGATACGATTTCATGAATCAACAAATAAAGAGTAAGAGAAAAGCGATTGAGGTAAAAACTAGCGGATGCCCATGATGTGCTTCAAGAGATAAAGCTCCAGCGCCTCATAGTCCCGTGCATCACGATACTGCTCCACCAGTTTCTGATTTACGCTGCGCACCTTGTCCACCAGATGCAGGAATAGCTCGCGGCTGTTCTTCAAATGATCCGTCACCGGCGATCCCTTTTGCGTCCGCATCGCCTTCACATCCAGCCCGATGAATTCGCCCCGGCTTCCGTAGCCCGATTCTTCCAGCACCCGCACCTGATTGAAACCCACGCGCAGGTTCGCCCCACCGAAGTTCTTGTCCTGGTCATACTTCAGCCCGTTCTGATCATTCAGGTGTACACTCGCCAGCTTGTCATGCGCCAGCGCAAACGCCATTTCATCACTCGGGTCCAGCCCCGCCAGCAGTGCATGCGCACTCTCGATCAGGCCTTTCACGCGCTTGGGATCATTCGAAGCATACGCCAGGGCGATGGCGTGGCCGATCGTCGGCACATACGCCTGATCAGTCGGCTCATTCGGTTTCGGCTCGATCCAGACTTCGATTTCCTTGTCGTAGTCCAGCATGTTGTTCACGGTTTCGAGCAAACGGTTGTAGGCTAGCTTCGCATCTTTCGCTTCACGGATGTAGGTTCCTTCGCGGGCCAGCCACAACACAACTGCCTTACAATCAAGGGCTTTCGCGATGTCGATGCACTTCTTTGTGCGGTCCCACGCATAGGCGCGGTCCGCGGCGCTGTTGGAGGTATAGGCACCGTCTACCGTGGTGTCGGCGAACCAGAGGCGGGGGGCTACGAACTCAGGAGTCAGGCCTTGGTTCGCCAGCATCGTCTTCACTTCCGCCGACTTCTGGCTGATCTGTTGTGGCGACTGAGCATCGAGGTTTGTAACCACATCATCATCATGGAATTGCACGCCTTCAAAACCCAGCGGGCGATAGAGGGCGAACTTCTCTTCATGGGGAAAAGCGGCGCGGGTTTCGCCGCCAAAGGGGTCGGCGCCCTCGCTGATGTTCCAGGGTCCAAAGGAAAAACGGTATTCGGTAGGCGTGCTCATGTGGGGCGTATTCTGGGACATTTTTGGGCCAGTCGCTACGTATTCGGGCTCAGAGATGACGACTTTTGTCTCAAATTTTGCTACTTTCGGCACTTAAATTTGATACCTCAGACGTCATGAAGGCTCTCCGTGAGACAATTCACATGCCCAGCGGGCACTCTTTCCGCATTTTGGGGTGGAACAAAAATCTGCGCAATGCGGAGTGTCTGCTCGCTTCGGGAGACCGCGAGCCATTTGCAGGAGAAGGGGGCACTTGGCACTACCACCTCGAAATGGAATTGACGTTCTTCAGTTATGGCGAGGGTTCGCAATTCATCGGTGACCACATTGGCCGTTTCCGGAAAGACGATGTGGTCTTGTTAGGTGAAAATCTGCCGCACTACTGGCATACTGCCGGTGAGTCCTCGGGTCTTTCCATTCAGTGGCATTTTCCGGAGAGCCATGCCTTCTGGGCCTTCCCGGAGAACCTCGTCTTCGCGAAGCTCTTCAAAGCCGCTGGTCGCGGTTTACGGTTTCATGGGTTCGCTGCTGAGGCCTTAAGGGCGGAAGTCCGGAACCTCGCCAGTTCCCAAGAGCGGGATCGTCTCGGCCGTTTGATGCAAGTGCTTTCTCGTATGCAAGGGGCCTTAGGCAGAGACACGGAATACCTCTCCGAGCGCTCGTTCTCGCTGCCGACCGCGTCCCTTTATCAGGAGAGCATCCGCATGGCGGTGCGTTACCTCGTCGCGAACTTCCGGGACACGGTTGAGCTTTCTGATTTGCTCAAGCTTACCGGTATGAGCAAGGCGACCTTTGCCCGCCAGTTCAAAGAACACACCGGCCGCAGCTTCCGCGAGTTTCTCAATCGCTTCCGGCTGGAAGCTGCCTGCCGGGAACTCGCCACCAGTAATCGCGATGTCATCGAGATCGCTTACCTGTGCGGCTTTAGCGAGATGGCTTCCTTCAACCGTGTCTTCCGCCGCGATATCGGCCACGCTCCTACTGAGTACCGGAAGCTCGAACAGGCCAAACAAAAAGCCGCCAACTCAAAACCGATCAAAGGCACCCGCACCGTCATCAGTTACGGGTGGTGATGGTGACAAGGCAAAGCGCCTCATGATCCAGCCGATGAGTCGCCCCTTCAGGGCTCAGTCATTCTATGCGGGCAACCCAGGGCTGCGCTCGGTAGGCCGAGCTTACCCTGGGCTGGTATGAAGCGGACCTTTGGCCCTTCTTGGAGCTGAAGTTAACTGCGCTTGAGTGTCAGTCGAACCATTGAAGTGTGCTGCCTCATCCGCGGGCCCCACCTCGTTTAGTTCTGATCCGCTGGCGGTATCGTCGGAACAGGCTTTGAAAAGATGGCCATCGCACAACCCGTGACAACGAGCACCGCCGCCACGTAAAAGGGCGCATGCGGCACCTCTCCGAAAACCATCCATGCGAGCAGACCTGCCGTGATGAACTGGCCGAGGGACATGACCGCGACGAGTTGCCCGCGAAGCACCCGCAGCGCAACCATGGAGAGATTGTGCCCTAATAACGTCGGCACCACCGCCAGTGCAAAGAGACACCCCCATTCTTTCCACGCATTCGGGTTCGCGCTACCCAGCATCGCGAACTCCCCCTTTGCCAGCGCAAACGGCAGCGCCAGCAGCCCCGCCGTCAGATAGAGCGGCACCGTATACAGCCACGGCGACGGCAGCGTCGGCACGATCCGCCGCCCTAGCGCCAGATACACCGCCAGTAGCACCATCGACACCATACAGATCATATCCCCCTTCAGATGCTCCTGATCAAACTTCGCATCCGCCGCACTCAGCACGATCAGCCCCAGGAACGCCACAAACGTCCCCAGCATTTCCTTCCGCGTCACCTTCTCCGCCGCAATCCAGTGCAGCAGAAACGGCAATAAGAGCGGCGCCGTATTCACCGCCAGCGTCGCATTCGCCGAAGTCGTCAGCCGAGCCCCCATCGCCCAAGACGTTAGGTGTACACAAAAGATCACCCCCGGCACGATCCCCAGCAGCCACCACCTCGGCTTAGGACCATGCCCAGTTCTCACCGCCTTCCGCCGCTGCACCTCCATCACCGGAAACAACAACGCCGCCGAAAGGCAAAGCCGCATACAAGTCAGCACCGCAATCGGCAACTGCGAGATCTTGATAAAGATCACCGACGTCGACATGGAAAACACTGCCACCCCCATAAGGGTGATGGCAAGGGCGCGGGAAGGAGGATGGTTCAAAGGGCTAAGGGAGACTTACCAAATGAACTGTCAAGGATTCCTTGACTGTTGCCTCAGCGTCGGGCTCCCCATCGGCGAAGAGGTTCTTCGGGTAGCGGTGGCATCAAAGACTTCCGACATCTCCAACTGGGTGAGCCAGACGGTGTGTTGATCCGCCCGCAGCTTGATCTAGCTCCGTCCGTCTTCCGTGGTGTAGAGAGTGAGGTCGGTCATGATGCGGGCGGCTTTACAGATGATTTTTACTCCGCTTCTTCGTCAATTTCGCCGAAGCCTTTGCGCGCGGGGATCGGAATGTGTCACCTAACTAAGGCAGGGGAACCCTCGAAGGCTGAGCTGCGGCTGTTGATCCCTGATGGGCGCGCCGATTGCGAATCAAGCGTGTCCGTTCAGCGAGTTCCTCCACAATGCGCAGCTTCTCCACCACAGACTTGCGCGCCAGTTTGCTACGGAACTCCCGCTTGCTATCGATCATTTTCTGGAGGCGGTCATCAATCATGCTTCGTCGAAGAATTGGCGTCGGAATGTCAGCCAACGTTGGTGCAAGCCATGGCGGCTCAAGATCATCTCAAACCGGGACAAATCCAGTATTCCTTCCTCGATAAATTGCAGGAGGCGCGCCTTATCCTTGGCACGACCCACTTCCAGGGCAATGGCGGCCAGATGCTCCGCAGTGAAGACCCGGACCGGAGTGCCGTCTACGTCCTCGAAAGCAGCCTCACTCAGAGCGTCTTCGACCAGAGGTGTGTTCGCTGTGAGAATTTGAACCGGCTTATCGGCCAGCACTACATACTCTCCTTCCATCACTCCTCCTTGGCTCTTCAAAAAATCGAAAATGGGTGACGGATCGATGATGATCCCTTCAGAGCAAAACAAGACAAACACGTCGACATCCAGCGTTGCCACCGGCTCCAAATAAAAGGTGGCCCCAACCGCGCCGCCAATCGCGTAGCGGCTGATCACACTTTCAGCCTCCATGCGGTTCGCGATCTCGAAGGCGCGCCTGAAATTCATTTTCCAGAATCTACTCCGCCATCTGCCAAGCTACGAGTCCTTCGTTGCATCCTTCCATAACGCGCCGTTCATCACCCGAGATGGCGAGAGTGCGGGAAGGAGAATGGTTCAAAATGGTAACGGGTCTCTATAAAATTTCCGAGGTGAAGACATGGTGGACGGGAGAGGGCTGAGTCAATGCGGATACCAATGAACACAGCGCCCCCTTCCGGTATACCCCCGATCACCAGACCCTCATCGGATGTCCCATGAGATAAGAGTTAATGCCCCGCTATCGTCCAATATCACCAGAGAACCAGACTTGCAAAATCCATTAAAAAGGAACATCTTCAGGGTCAGCAAAATGACTCAGAAGATAATCCTTTAGGGAACTTTGCTCAAAAAATTGTTGAGCAGTCATATTGGCAATCCTCACAGCCTTTGAATCATTCAAAGTCAACTGATTGGCAACGTCCTCGCGCACTTGCGCTTCAGCATGTGTGCTCTTCAAGGGGCGGACAATAAGGAGTCTTCGCATTGGATCCTGCCGTAGTGATTGGCTTATTATCTTGTTTATATGAGTGTCCGCAAAGCCGTATCCCACACTAACAATTAATTTGGAATCCAAGCAAAACCGTCGGAATTCATAGGCATAGAACAAAAACGGATCGGCTGCCTCAAGTTTAATATCCCGACCAAATATCACCACCATTTTGTCTGGGGTAATGTTGTCGCCTGCATAATCCACTCGCAGCAGGCGATCAGTCCCAATCTCTCGAATCCAATCAATTGACCCGTGCATTTTATAGAGAAGGAGATTCGGCGAGGTTAAATCAATCTCACGATCATCGAACCTCCGCCAATCCCATACAAATCGATCGCCCTCCGTAGCAAACCATGCTTCAACCTTGAAATCTTCTGCAGATATTCCCTCTACGCAGAGGTCATAATTTAACGAGAATACACGAAGCGGGTGCTGCGTATCTCGTTGGAGGTCCTTGAAGCCTCGATAGTAAGCCCCTTTAGGCTTATGCTTCATTTGCACCCAATCTTTCAATCGATCTAAAATACGATTCTTAAAATCAGTGACAGCTTTAAAGTCTACCCCAGCGAGAGATGCAAATTTTGAATTCCAAGTTGCTATAAATGGATAAAGCGGATGCAGTTCATTCCTCTCAAGCTCAAGCAATGTATTGACGAGAGTTTCTATGTTGTAGTTAACTTGGTGATTAAATTTTCCACGAATTCCGGATGAATAATGAATGGCGCTCTTAACTTGAAGGTACAAGTTCCAGAACTCACTAAGCTTTCCGTTCGGCTCACGAAGCAACTCCTCAAGATCATCTATCATCGTCGTAGATGCTGGTATGCCAGCATCTACGCTAGCACCTGCCCCCAATAAGAAAATCAAATCTTTTGAAGTCGATATCATGCAATTAGAGGAACCAGGGATTCAAATCTTTAAACTCAGGCAATGGCAGTCCAAGAGTGTGGAAATCGTGAATTAAATCTGCGACGATATGACAATAGAACACTGACACTGGCGTCGATTTCGCATTGAATCCTCGCCAGTTTGCCCCAGAAAGATTAATCAAATCTTGCAACACCACTCTATGATCAATTTCCTCATCCGTTGCACCTCTCAAAAACTGCACATGACTAGGGCCTGGTAATGCTTTTGTGACATTTGGTTTGTCACGGAAAACACCTTCAAACCAAATTAAGTACTCATTGAAGCTTAATTTTACGTAAGATCCTTCGTAGGGCACTCTGCTGTTGACTGATCTATTCGTTGCTAAAAAACGGCAATGTTGATTAATTTTTACGACTGCGAAATGGCATTCACCAGCGGCATCTTGCGATGCATCTTTCACGGCTGATTTGATAGAATTGAGTTCAACCTCCCGCAATTTGAAAGTGGTGTGAATGACGATCCGCCTGAATTGGGAAGCAGAGGCGGCTAAAATTTTTGCCAGATTTTGGCGAAGTTGGCTCAGGTAGGACTCCTGTGCTGAGTCATTGGCCAGAACTTCAATCTCCTTAAAGAGGCCACTGGAATCTGTTAGAACTGAAAATGCAAAAAAGCGTTCGACACTTGGTTGGCCATCTATCTCAACAATTTTGTGTGACTGACTTATTCCTATAATTAACGAATCTTGATCAACAGGTTTGACGCGCCAAGGTTGGCCTCCCGCTTTACAGAAAATCTGCAATGCGATATTTGCAATCGACCACTTTAGACTGTAATCATCCTCTATATTGTCAATTGTGCAGACTTGAGTTGGTATGCCGGCGTGTGAAAATATGGCCTTATGACAGAGGTAGGCGTCGACGTCACGCTTCATGACAAGTATTGGCATCGCGTTATCACGCCGCATGATTTCGCTTAAGGCTCGCCTCATTTCCGCCAGACCGTAGTCCTCCACTACGATTGGATTGCGATCTACATCCATACCAGTTTTAAACAATCTTTCGAACCCGGGAAAATCGAACTTCGAGTCTCCACCCGTGAAGGCCTTGACAAAATGACGGGCTGAAACTCGATCACTCTCTTTGAAAATGAATACTAAGTTCGGGCGGTCCTTCAATTGCTTTAACGGACCGATTTCCTTCACACCTACAAATTGACTCCTGTTTGGTTTTTCACCTGCAAACAGATATGTCTTGCCACTCAGTTGCTCTGCCTGAAGCGGTGTAAAATCCTTTTGTATATTGATGGATTGATCGCATCCAGGCAAAGTTATAGGAAAAATTGACGAAAACTCTGAGTCAAAGAAGGACCGAATGAATCGCAAGCGATCGACCAGAAAATCCAGATTTCTTTTGAAGCCTCCGTCTAAGCTTAGGCTAAGCTGCTGCACCCGTCTATCAAAGGGTATGCCCTCTCGTAGCCTAAAGTGAAAATCTAGGACGAAACCGAATGCCCGTTGCGCTTTCAGGTAATAGGGAGAAATGGCAATTTGTTGAAACCCTTCATTAAATGTTGCCATGTTGAACCGAATTTCGGGAAGAAATGCTTGCGACCTTATCTCATATTGATTCTCTCTGAACAGATTTTTTGCGGCGCATTCTAAAGAGAAAAAAAGCAGTCTTTTAGCCAAATCGGGGTTTGTCGAACCGCTCAACGTAAATGGATTATAATTTTCGTTGCTCGATACGGACACCCAGAATTTTTGCCACGGCCCCTCTCTATTCATTGCGTCAGAGTCAGTCGGAGGAAGAGAATATCCGCCCAACACGTTAGGATCGTCTGGCCGCATATCCCCCTCCACACGAGGTCGACGGTAGAGCATCGCGGCAGGCATATCCCGCTCAAGACGAAATAGGTTTAGATGAAGCTTGTATGGATATTCCATCTTGTAATCGAATGGATTGGTGCTTGGAGAGCCATCGTATTTTGAGAAGGCTCCGATGTCATTTTATTTTCTAAGCAATTGCAGAATCTGCCCCTCAGAGGCTAACTCACAAGTCATTAACAAGCGATCTGAGGCCTTAGGAGGGGTATCCATTATGGAGAAATATTGGCGTGACGCCGGTTGGGACGTCGCTGCTCTCACCCTATTTCAGATGCGTGCCGTCGCTCAAAGAGCAATCCGTGAGGAACCGCTCACGTAAACACCTATCCATGGCAATTTCCTTCACAATGGCTTGGTGATTGGTCGATTATTTGCGTCAGTACTCGCTGGGAGCGCCAATGTCCTCGTTGGCCGTTATCTTATGCAGTGCCGTAGGCGCTCTCACTCACGGGATTCCTGGGTGGAGAATTCGTCGTGGGGAAGCGCAAGGGTGATGCCAACGAGGACGTTGGCGCTCCCAGGGGTTGTCCGGTGTAATCAATCCAAAGAAGAAGCGGCGGTCTTCCTACACGGCAGACTTCTCTGTGGAAAGCGCATGAGTGATGCCGACGGGGACGTTGGCGTTCGCTTCGCGGCTACGCAGCCCAGGGGGGCGCTCGCGATACGCGATATTTTGTGTGTATTCGAAACCGTGCACTGGGCTAAGCGATTAATTACGGCGGTTGCGGTAGGCGAAGAAAATGGAACCAGGGCTTCTTCCTTTATCGCGGCTTGGTGAACGATTCCTTTTCTGCGTTCGGGCTCGCTGGGAGCGCCAGTGTCCTCGTTGGCCATCATTCAATGCAGTGCCACAGGCACTTTAATAGCCGATACTCTACTGAAATCATGGGGGAATGATTTGTCGTGGGACATGCGGGCGTGATGCCAACGAGGACGTTGGCGTTCGCTTCGCGGCTACGCAGCCCAGCGGGTCCTCAGTTGCAATCAGTCTAAAGAGAAGCGGCGGTTTTCCTCCACGAGAGGCCTCACTAGGGGGAATCCCGAGCCTCCCAGCAATGAGGACGTTGCGCGGCTTCGCAGTCCGGCACTGCTTCCAACACGAAGACCACTCAAGCGCCAATTCGTGCCGAAGGCGAGGAGTTGGCAGCCCTAGCGCTGGAGAAAGGCCAATCCCCCGCGTTCGCGCATAATCTCGCTTTGACGGGATTTTGATGAATATACTCGATGGCCGTGAGGAGATGTGCTTCGTCGCGGATGTAGCGATCCCAATACTCGCGTTGCCAAATAGGTTCGCCATAAGGGAGGGCGAGTTGGAGGCGGTCGTTTTGTGCGAGAATCCAACGTGCCGTGAAGGACTTCCAGCTTCGCACGATGTGGCCGAGAGGGATTAGCGGTTCGATGAGCACATGCACATGATTCGGCATGATGCACCATGCGAGGAGGCGATAGCGCTCGGAGTCGAAATGCAAGAGGGCGTTTTGTACGTAGTGAGCTACTTCGGGATGGCGCAGAGCGCAGCAGCCCATGCCAGCGTCGAGGTATTGCGCGACTTGCTTACGGCGGTGAGATTCGCGGGAATCCTCCGGCAGGATGGAAACCTGCGCCTCTAAGTTCTTGATTCGGGACTCGGGGAGACTATCACCGAGACGAAAGGTGATGGATTGGAGAAGATGGATACGGTCGCGGTGCGGAAGATAACCACGCGAGTGCCACTGTTGAGGTGGATCGCGCGAAGCGCCCCCATCTTCGTTAGCGTCATTCATCTTCTCGACTTCCTCTTTCACAGCGATGCCTTTACGTATTGACCTAATATGAGGCGAAGCCCTGGGAGCGCCAACGTCCTCGTTGGCTTTTTATCAAATGCAGCGCCGAAGGCACTCTCTAAAATGACGGGGTATTTTTGGGGGAGCCTCGTCGTGGAACGCGCACGCGTGATGCCAACGAGGACGTTGGCGCTCCCAGGGAACACTCCCGAGAACAAGCTCGATTCTTATGCACGATCTCGCAATGGCTTAGGTTTCGGCCAATCAATTTGCACTACCCCCACAGCCATCAGCGGCACTTCACGCATATTTGGCCCATTTGAAACCGGCAACCGCACTTGGAAGCCAATTTCAACAGTCAGTTGACCGCGTCATGGGAGAGATATTTTGCGCAGTGCGGCTGGGACAGCCGCGCTCCTGTGATTCAAACGTAGGCTACTCCTTCACCTGGAGGGTACCGGTGGGGACAGTCACTTCCTCACCGCGGAGGTATTTGGAGAAGAAGTCGCGGAGGCGGGCGTCGAGCTTCGGGCCGTCGAAGCCGCCGTGGGCGCCTTTGGTGATGGTCTGGAGGTAGGTGGGGACTTTGGCTTTTTCCAGGGCGGCGGCGAAGTCGAGGGATTGCTGGAAGGGCACGGTGGGGTCGGCTTCGCCGTGGGCGATGAAGACGGGGGCATCGCCCTCGCTGACATAGGTGAGGGGTGAAGCGGCGCGGGCTTTGTCGGGGTTCTCGCCGAGAGGGGCACCGAGGAGGAGGCTGGGCGGGGAGTCGGGCTGGTTATGGCGGCCGCCCATGGTATTGAGATCGGCGGGACCGAAGTAGTCGGCGACGCAGGCGACCCTGGTATCATACTTCGTGTGCAGGCCGAGATTGCCCTCGAGTTCCGGGTTGCCGGCGCTGACGCCGAGCATGGAGACGAGGTGACCGCCGGCGGAGGTGCCCCAGACGCCGATCTTGTCGGGGTTCAGGTTGTACTCCCTGGCGTGGGCTTTGATCCAGCGGATGGCGGCTTTGCAGTCGTGAATCTGGGCGGGCCAGATGGCTTCGCCACTGAGGCGATACTCGACGGAGACGCCGATGTAGCGGCCGCTGGCTACGTACGGCGCGACCTGGCGGCGGCCACCGTCCTTGGTGCCATTGCGCCAGCCACCGCCGTGGATGAAGACAACGACGGGGAGCGGTGCCTCGGTTTCCCGCTTCTCAGGCAGAAGGAGGTCGAGGCGCTGGGCCGGGAGGTTGGAGTCGGCATACTGGATGTCAGCGAGGAGTTTGACGTTCTCCGGAAGGCGGGTGTTGGCCGGGGCTTGGCCTTGGCCTTTGGTGTTGGCGGTGGCGGTGGTGTTGGACGCGGCTGGCTTTCCGGAAGAGGGTTTTCCCTGCCGTGCTGCCAGGATTTGTTTGCGGCGCTCTTCGATAGGTTTGAACTCGTCCTGGGAGAGGCTGCCGTTCTTGTCTGCGTCAAAGCGGGCGAAGTTTTTCTGGACGGGTTCCGGGAGTTCGTCGGTGGTGAGTTTGCCGTCCTGGTTTTTGTCCCAGTTCCGGAAGGTGTCGGGGGCGGGGGCGGAGGCGGGAGTAGCTGGTTCGGCGGCTGGGGCGAGAGTTACGGTATATATGTACAGGAAGGCGGCGGAGAGGTAGGCGAGCCGGGATGGGGACTTGGACTTGGTCATGCGTGAGGTGAAACTCGCGATTTGGGGAGAAGTTACAGGAATTTGTTGGGGGGGGTGTTCGCGGGGGATATGGAATGAGGGAAGTTAGAGATATAGTCTCAGAATGAGTGGGGCGGAGTCTGGGGCGAGGCGGGTGCTGGGGGTTTTGCGATGGTGACCGCCCCGTCGGAGCAAGCTCCTCCAACCGAGCGGCGGCAAGCCGCGCACACTCCGGGTCGACCGGCTGGTCAACGTCTTGGGAGAAGCTTTTTTGTCTGGGGGCGGGATACGAGCCGAGAAGGCGCTTTCGCGCCATCTCAGCACTTTGAAAAGTCCGGGGTATTTTGTTGTCGAATACCGTGGGACACAACCTCTTCAAGGTTGCAGTTCCCATGACAATGCACCCAGGGTTGCGTCTACGCGAAACCCTGGGCTTTACGGCGGAACACCGTTGGCGTTCGGCAGCAGCGGGGGTCGGCGAGAACGAGAAGTCCGGAGGTATTTCGTTGTTGAGGATGGCGATTTTGGGGGCGGTGCGAAGTGAGGCGTGCCGGAGGCCCGCCACGACGGCTCCGCGCGGCTGCTGGGCCGCCTTCCGAACATCGTCACAATACAGCAGGAAATGAAGACAACCTGACGACGGCTGGGACAGCCGCGCTCCTTTAGGGCTTCTTTTGGGAGAAGAGCCAGGTCCACATGTTTTCGTCTTCGTAGGTGCGGGTCCAGGAGTCGTGGGAGACGCCGGGGTAGGGTGTGAACTGGATGTTGCCGCCTTCTTTTTTGAGGCGGGCGTAGGCGGATTGGGAGTAGGCTACGGGGACGACGGGGTCGGCCTCGCCGTGGAAGAGCCAGATGGGGAGCTTTTTGAGGGCGCCGAATTTGAGGATATTGATACCGGCGCCACCACAGATGGCCACGGCGGCGGCGAAGGTATCGGGATAATTTGCGATGGTCTCCCAGGTGCCGAAGCCGCCCATGCTGATGCCGGTGAGGTAGATGCGGCTCTCATCGATGCGGTTTTCGGCTTTGATCTTATCTACCAGGGCTTTGACGCCAATGGGGTTCCAGGTGCTGCCAGCAGGGACTTGGGGGCAGACAACGACGGCCTCGAATTTGCGGGTGCCCTGAGCAATCAGTTTGGGTGGGCCATGCTTTTTGAGCAGTTCCAGATTGGACCCGCGCTCCCCTGCCCCGTGCAGAAATACTAAGAGGGGCCACTTCTTATTTGGGTCGGCCTCGTAGCCGTCCGGGAGGGAGAGGAGGTATCCATAGCCGACTTTCAAGGTCACTTCGGTCTCGAAGGTGCCTTCCGAGAAGGGGTTGGCCGGCTGCTGTGCCCGAGAAGTGGCGGCGGTGGATATCATGATAAGAAGGCTTCCTGCCAGATTGAGAAAAAAGGTGGGGCATTTCATGGGAAGACCAAAGCAGCGGATGAGAGAGCCGCAATCCCATAATGATGAGGGCATTTCGGGCGATGGAAATTCAATTGCTTGGAATAAAAATAGCAATTTTAGGCAAGCGGAAACTGTAACAGCTAAAAAATATGTTTTAGATTTCTCAAATATGCGATGAATTTTACAGAAATTTACTAAAAATGATTATAAAAGTCTGGACATTATGGTAAATCTAAACCACATTTTCTCATGCTTATCGCCAACCACGCTTCTTCAATCCTCTCCGCGCCTTCCCGGCCGAGCGCCTTGATGTTGGTTGGAAAAACCAAGTTTGCCATATTTGGGTTGGCCGCGGTAACCATCCTTAGCAGCTGCGCGATTCCAGCGAACAGCCGCTTCGCCAATGCTGAAGGCGATGTGACGGTGAATCAATCTGTTGGGAACACTGCGAACGGTTCGATCACACCTGAAGGCGATGTTTTGTATCGTGCAGCGGATCCCGCGCTTTTCCCCGTGGAAGCTCAAGAAGTGTCGGAAGGCGCGGTTGAGGAAACGGGAAACCGCTCAGGTTTGCGACCCAAGTTTGGTGTGACCACTGCTGTCACCCATGACGACAATTTGTACCTGACCAACAAGGATCAAGTGAGCGATGTGGAGTTCTCCGTGACTCCTGACATCTCGCTGGGTCTGGGTGATGTGCGCGGCATGAATGAGAGCTATGCGGCTCTCAACTACCGCCCAACCGGTCGGGTGTATGTGGATAACTCCGGTGAGAATGCGATCGATCACGATGCTTCGGTGAGCGCGCAGTATCGCGGTGGCAAGCTTCGCACAAAAGGCGACGCGAGCTTTGTGTCCAACAGTGGATCGAATCGCGAGCTTGGTGGCCGCGTGGATGAGAACATCTACGCCGGCACGGTGGAAGCGGCTTGGGATGTAACGGGCAAGACCTCAGTGGGAGCCCGCGCAGGCGCCACGAATCAGGCTTATAAAGACAGCCAGTTCTCCGACACGTCGGATCGCTTTGTGGAAGGCTTTGCCGACTACGCCATCACCGGGAAGTCAACGGTGGGTGTGGGTGCTCGTGCTGGCAACATCGTCACGGATGGTTCCGGAGATCAAGATTACGGCCAGGTCTTTGTGCGTGGCCAAACGCAGATCGCCGAGAAGCTGGGCCTCTCCGCGAAGGTCGGTGCTGACCGCCGCGAAGTGGGTAAGGCGATGGAGATCAATCCGATTGTGGAAGCAGCGATCAACTATCAGCCACGTGAAGGCACGAGCATCGAAGTGGCTCCTTACACGACGCTGAATCCTTCGACGATCAATCCCGGTGAGAGCTATGTGCGCACGGGTGTAAATGCCTCTGTGAAGCAACGCCTGGGCAAGCGCTTCTATGTCAAAGTGGATGGCGGTTATGAGAAGGCCGACTACTCCGCCAGCGAAGGCACGGCTGAGAGCCGCACGGACAAATACTTCTATGTGCGCCCGGCGGTCGGTTACGAGTTCAAGGAAAACCTGAGCGCGGAACTCTACTACCGTCACAACACCAACTCCTCCAGCGAGGAGCAGTTCGGATACGACCAGAACCAGGTCGGCGCCTCTCTGAACTACAAATATTGATTCTGCTTTCCCGACTTTACCTAACAAAACGATGAAGCGTTTTTTCACCATCCTGTTTATGACTGCCAGCCTGCTCGCCGGAGTGACCGGAGCCGGTGCGCAGTCGATGGGCGACAACATGCCGATCCGCCCGGGCGATCTGGTGGAAGTGAAGGTGTTCCGCGAAGAAGATCTGAGCGGCAAGATGCGCGTGTCCTCCGAAGGAGACATCAGCCTGCCGCTGATCGGTCTCGTGCGTGTGGGTGGCATCTCTCCGGAAGCCGCTTCCCAAGCGGTGCGGTCCAAGCTGGCAGACGGTTATCTGGTCGAGCCGAATGTGCTGATCACGGTCTCCGAATATTCGAAGCAACTCTACACGGTGCTGGGTCAGGTGCAGAAGCCAGGCACGTATGAAATGCCGACGACGGGCAAGGTGAGCCTGCTGCAGGCGATCGGCATGGCCGGTGGTTACACCCGCATCGCAAACCCTTCCAAGGTGGTCATCAAGCGCAGCATCCGCGGTGTTGACAAGGTTTTTGAAATCAACGCCAAGCGCCTCACCAAAGAGAGCGGCGGCACGACACTCCTGTTGCAAGCCGGGGACGTGGTGACCGTGGCCGAAAGCCTCTTCTAAGACCTGACAGACCTTTAGACTTAACTCCACCATGCGTCTCTCCCTTCCATCTCCTCAAGGCCTTGCGGGCTTCCAAGCACCCGCTTCCCAGCCTGCCGCTCCCCAGGGGCAGCCTGATGGCGCTGTGGATGTCCGGCAACTGCTGCGCGTATTTACGACGCGTCTGCCGCTGATCATTGCCTGCACGCTTTTGTGCATCGGCGCCGGGGTATTTTACATCGTCAAGACACCAAAGATGTATGCTTCCCACGCAGTGCTGGAAGGCAGCCGCCGTGCCTCCACGGGTCTCAAGCTGGAAGACAATGGCCCGGTGGACAAGGACACGCTGGAAGAGCTGCATACCTTTGAGCAGAACCTGACGAATCGCACGCTGCTGGTGAATGTGGCTCGTGAGTTGAAGCTGGATCAAGACGTTCGTTTGTTTCCAAAAAACCAGGACGCGAAGCCTGTGACGGATGCGGTCCTGGCGAACACGATGGGTTCGCTGGTTTCAGCCGGCCTGCGCCGTGGCACACGTCTGGTGGATCTCTCCGCGAAGTTCTACGACGCTGAGACGGCCCGCGAAATCGTGGACAAGGTCATCGAACTTTATGTGGCCCAGGGCGCGAGCATGGAGACAGCGGCTTCCAAGAAGACGCGCTCTTACCTGACGGCCGAGGCCGACCGCCTGGAAGCCAAGCTCGTGGAGTCTGACAAGAAGCTGCAGAAGTTCAAGCAGGACAATGCCGGAGCGCCTTTGGACGGCGGCTACAACCTGAACATGGACCAACTGAAGGACATGAATGCGCAGCTCACCGCAGCCAAAGGCCTGCGTCTGAAGCTGGAAGCGGAAATCGGCAAGGTGGAGAGCCTGGAAGCGGATGATCCCATGCAAGTGCAGCAGGTGGCAGCGATCGCTTCTGTGCCGGAAGTGGCGGAGTTGCAACGCCTGCTGGGCGGCAAGGAAATGGAATTCTCCGTGCTGAAACAACGCTACGGCTACAAGCACCCCAAGTACATTCAAGCCGAGCGCGAAGTGACGGACTTGCGGGCTGGCCGTAACGCCGTGCTGAAGGCGGCGGTCGATCGCATGCGCACCTCTTACAGCAACGCGATGTCGGCAGAGATGAAACTGCAGGCGGCGATTGATGAACAGGAAACCAAGGCGCTAGAGATTGGCAAACTGACAACTCCCTACATGCAACTGCAGAACGCGGTGGCGGCTGACCGCGAACTCTATGAGTCCGTGAGCAAGCGCATGAAGGAACTGGCCGTGACCAGTGCCATTGCCCTGACTGACTTCCGCGTGTCCGAATCCCCGATGACCGAGGCAGACGCCGTCTCTCCGAAGAAGAAGCAGGTTTTGGCGCTGGCTGGGGCCGCAGGCATGATGATCGGCTGCGGATTCGCCTTCCTGCTGCAATTCTTCAAGCCCGCGAGTCAGCCTTCCAAGGCCTCTGAAAGCAAAGTGTTGCACGGCCTGCCTGTGCTGGCGCAATTGCCGGTGAGCACCGAAATTGATCTGGCTGATGCCCTGGGCACGGCGAGCTTCAACAGCGCGCAGCAGCTCAATCTCTTCAGCCATTTGCGGGGTGCGCTCAGCCGGATGCGCCAAGACCGCGAGCCACGCAGCATCGCCATCACGAGCGCTGAATCAGGCGCGGGCAAAAGCTACTGCGCGATGCACCTGGCCATGGCTTATGCCAAAGACGGTCTGCGCACGCTCCTGATCGAGACGGATCTGCGTCAGCCCGTATTGGCCGATGCATTGCTGGAAGGTCAAGGTCTGCCTGCACTGGGCTTAGCCGATGGTCTGGCCAATGGTCTGGCGCCCACCGCCTACTGCCACCACACGATGGTGCCAGGATTGTATCTCATCCCTGCGGGTTACGCGCTGCAACAGACGGACGGTCTGCTGGCAAAGCCTTCCTTCCAGACGCTGATGATGCTGGCATGGAACTCCTTCGACCGCATCATCCTGGATACTCCCACGGTGCAGGACATGGACCATATGCTGGCGCCGGTGCGCTTCGCCGAAGCCGTCTGCGTGGTCGCTCGTGAAGGCCACACCTCTCACGCTGATCTGGCTCCCTGCCTGCAAAAGCTGCGCTTTCCCGGCCATGCCCCGACCGGCCTGATCGTCAATGGCGCCACCTCCGACGCTCTGCCCAGCAGCACGGAAACGGAAACACCTTTCACCACCACTGCCCAACCCGTGGCAGCTGACAACAAATCCTCCCGCCAGAACCGCGGCGTCCTCAGCGAACTGCTGGGCACCCGCAACGTGGCCGCCAAGCTCAACCCAGCCCTGCAATCATGACTCCGACAATCACCGCGAGCGCGCCCATTCCCCGCGTCAGTCCTGCTGCAACCGTCTATACCGCTCCCGCACGGGCGAGTTTCAAAGCAGAGGCGCATAGCCTGGTCTGCATGATCTTCGCGGTGGACATGTTGCTCGTTACCGCCAGCCTGGTGGGAGCTTTCCTGCTGCGCTTCTACTCGCCGTTGCAGGAGTATGGATACTATGATGTGAAGCATCCCATCGATGCCTACACGGGTCACTTGGTGCTGGGTCTCTTCACCATGGGAGTCATCCTTTTGAATCAAGGCTTTTACTCCCGCGAAGCGATTCTCTCGCATCGCCGGGTGTTTTCGACCTTGCTGCGTGGTGCAGGCCTTTGGTTGCTCATTTATCTGGCGGCATCCTTGATCCTTCGTTTCGAGCCCGCCATCAGCCGCGTGTATTGCGTGCTCGCTTTCACCCTCATGCTCACCACCGTCGGCGCGTGGCGGTATGCCCTGCTCAAAATTGGTGTGAAGTCCAAACACCTGAGCGTGCTGAAGAAGCACATCCTGATGGTGGGCTGGAACCAAACCTCCCAGAATCTATATGGGCATGTCAAAGGCGACAGCCGCCAACTAAACGAAGTGATGGGCGTGATCCCCGCGCCGGGCAGCAAAGGTTTTGAACTGAATCCGCCCGCACATATGCGCACATTTGATGTGGACATGCCGCTGAGCGAAATTTTCCGCAAGTATGATGTGGATACCGTCATCGTGGCCGATCTGCAAGTAGGTGGCGAAGACTTGGTAGCTCTCTCCAATGCCTGTGAGATGGACATGGTGGACTTTAAAATGATTCCTTCGGGCTTCCAGATCCTGGTGTCCGGCCTGCATCTGGAGCATGTGTCCGGCGTGCCGGTCCTGGGCATTTCCCGCCTGCCTCTGCATTCGCCAGTGAACACGATTTGCAAGCGCGCTCTGGATGTCGCAGGCGCTCTCTTCGGCCTGCTGATCTCGGTGCCAATCTTTATAATCTTCGGCATGATGATCCGCCGTGAGTCCCCCGGGCCCATCCTCTACCGTCAACGCCGCCTCGGGCGCGATGGTAAGCATTTCACCATCTTCAAGCTGCGCAGCATGAAAATGGACTCCGAAGTGGCGGGCGCTCGCTGGGCGGAGAAGAACGACCCTCGTTGCCTGAAAGTGGGCGCCTTCATGCGCAAATGGAACATCGATGAACTGCCTCAGTTCTGGAACGTGCTGATGGGCGATATGAGCCTGGTGGGTCCCCGTCCGGAGCGCCCAGAGTTGATCATGACCTTCAAGGATTCCATCCCGCACTACAATGCACGCCACAACATCAAGCCGGGCATGACAGGCTGGGCGCAGGTGAATGGTCTGCGCGGCAATACCGATTTGGCAGAACGCGTGCAGTATGATTTATTCTACATTGAGAACTGGAGCCTTGGTCTGGATATCCAAATCATGCTCTCCACGATGTTCAAGCGGGACAACGCCTACTGAGTGATCGGCAGGCAGCGTCCCGCCGCCCAGGTCCCCTTTTACATGACTCCCGAGAACAGCCACGCGAAACGCCGGGGAATCCGTGTGGCGCTGGCTGTGGGGACATCCCTGGTTTCAAAACTGGGGACGATCCTGCTGCAAATTGTGGCGCTGCCGCTGGCGATGCATGCGCTTGGGTTCAAGCTCTTTGGCGTGTATGCGGCGCTGAGCGCAGCGCCCGCTTTCCTGCATCTGACAGGGATCGGCGTTGGCCCGGGATTAACTCGAGCCGTGGCAAAATCCCAGGCCGAAGGTGATCTGGACAGCGAACGGAGCTACGTCTTCACCGCACTGGTTCTGCTGACAGGAGCCGGACTGATCGCGGCGGCTCTGGTATATGGGCTGCTGGAAGGATTATCCGCGACGACCCTCTTTGGGAAGGAGTTTGCCCCCTATCAGGAGGTCATTCACTCCTGTGTTCCATTTCTAGTAATATTAGTTTTTCTGGACATTACACTTGGGGTGGCGGAACGTACGCAGGCTGCTTATCAGGAAATGCATGTGCTGAACCTCTGGGGGGCGGCTGGCAATTTCCTGGGAGGTGCGCTGCTCATCTTTGGTATTCACCGCTGGCCTACGGTCCTTTTCCTCATGATCTCCATTCTCGGTATGCAAGCTCTCTGCCGCACGATGAACGGGCTCATCATGTTCGCGGGGAAGCGGCGCTATCTGCTGAGCGGGCGGCTGCGCTTTTGCCCCAAGAAGGCCAAGGAGCTGGTGAGCGACGGTCTGGCTTTCACGACCGCGCAATCTCTGGCGCCCATGCTACAGCGGGAAGGCACGAAGCTCATTGCTTCCCACTTCGCCGGACCTGCGGGCGCGGCAACGATCGCGGTGATCAACCAGATGCACACCATGCTGGGTGGCTTCATCGCGATGTTCACAGCACCCATGTGGCCAGCTCTGATGGATGCGCTGCATCGCAGGGACTTCACCTGGTTCAACACGGCCAGGAAACGGCTTTGGGCCATCGCGGGAGCACACTCGCTGATCGTAATCGGTGTCTTCGCGGTAGCCGGCATGTGGGTGATGCAGAAGTGGCTGGGAGATGAAGCGCACATCGCGCACTCGGTGCTGATCGCCTTCGCCGTGTGCCATGCGATGCAGATCTGGAATCACGTGAACTACATTCTCCTGACCGCGCTGGGCGTGATCGTGACGCCGGCGGTGGTATCGGTGATCGAGGCCGTGGTCGGCCTGCTGGCCGGATGGGTGGCGGTTCAATGGTCTGGAGTCGACGGCTTGGTCTGGAGCATCGTACTGGTGCTGGCAGTGGGCTCGCTATGGATTTTCCCCATGCTACTCCAGACGCGTCTGCGGCAATTCCGCTCGCAGGCGGCCGTGGGCCTGCCGCAAACGGAAGCCGAAATCACCCTGGCATCAAATGCCTGAAGTCAACGCATCGAGTTGAGCCTTCGCCGCCATGTTTTACGCGCTCTACTGGGTTTTCTGCTGCGCCTTCGCGTGTGACTTCCGCGGAGAGGAAGGTGGCAATCCGATCCAGTACCTTTTCCTGGCGGCGGCGCTGGGGTCAGGCGCGATCATGATCGCCACGACGCCGACGGCATTTTCGACAAAGCCCGTACGGTTGCTAACACTTCTCTGGTGGGTCTATCTAGCTTCGACCGCAGTGGTGATGGTGGAAGCGCATGTGCCGCCCTCACAATATCTGCGCTGTGTGCTTCCACCGCTGCTATGCGGCATGGGGATCATCATCGGGCAGGCGATGCATCTGCGGAGCTACACTGCGGAACAGGTTATAAAACCGTTAATCTACGCGGGGATGGTTTCAGTAGTTTTCCGGTTTATCCATGCGGTTTACATCCAGGGCATCCCTATCGAGCAGGTGCGCTTTGAGATGCTGAGTCCGGCCATCCCGCTGCTGTTCTCTGTGGCGGTGGCTTCGGCGATCCTCGGGAAAAAACTGAACATGCTGTGGGTGTGTGGCGGCGCGATGGCGCTGGTGTCGGTGATGATCAGCGTGACGCGGTCCTACATCCTCACGCTCATTTTTGCAGCGATGGCGGCGGGCGTGGGATTCTTCATCATGCTGCTTGCAGGCGCGTGGACGACAAAAGACTTCGCGAAGAAAACGCGGCACTTCGGGATCGGAACGATCGTGATCGTGCTGAGCATGGCGGCACTTTGCCTGGTGCAGCCGATCGTGTTCGAGCGGTGGTTTGACCGGCTCTTCAACGATGGCGGCGGCAAAACAAAGCAGGAAGTCACTTATCTGACGCGCGCCGCGGAAGCGAAGGTGATGTGGGATCTGCTGGAGGAAGATCCGGTGCGGTTTGTCTATGGGAAGGGTCTGGGGGCAACCTACTGGTGGGACCGCACGTACTTTCCTGAACTGCTCAAGGTATACGGAGACATTGAGATCATCGACTCCGACCACTGGGTGCCGGGACACTCGGTGTGGACCTACTCGCTTTTCACGGGGGGATTCTATGCAGTCGCTTGTTACCTCTTTCTTTTCGGCTGGCTGACTGTCATGGGCATCGCAGGTGCGAAGGCATCACTGCGGCTCAACTCCGCGCCGCCTGAAATGGGATTTCTGCCGATGATCGTGGGCCTTTGTTATTTCAGTCAGACTCTGACGGCCAATCCCTTTGGCGAACGTTTCAGTGCGCAGATCCTGGGGCTCTGCGCTGCGCTGCCACAGTTCTTCCTCTATGCCCGTGCTCAGGCTGAGCCGTGGGCTTCCTCCCACGCCACTCCCTTCTCCCATCATTATGCCCCACCGCCCGTTAATCGCCTTGGCTGATCCCCAGTGGATCGGGCATCGTGAGACCTACTTCCGAGAGTTTGTGCTGTCGCTGCAACGCAACGGCGCGGACGTGGCGGCGCTGTGTCCGAAGCCGGAACGCATCCAGGCTGCCGTGGATAGCAGCGGATGGCGGGATGCGGATGGAGCGAAGCTTTTTACGGCGGAACTCAAGGAGCCGAAACGCTCTCCCTTGCTGAAGCGGTTGCCGCATGATCCGATCACTACGCGGCAGCGCTGGCAAGCGACTCTGACCGCTTTGCGGAAGGCGGAAGAGGCTGCCGGACGGCCTG
Source organism: Phragmitibacter sp. (assembly GCA_965284365.1). Classification (GTDB taxonomy): domain Bacteria; phylum Verrucomicrobiota; class Verrucomicrobiia; order Verrucomicrobiales; family Verrucomicrobiaceae; genus Phragmitibacter. The sequence continues at coordinate 3,462,659 of OZ260079.1, read as the reverse complement.
CCGCATTTCTTTTTCTGCCGTGGCTGGATGATTACCTGCGGGCCTCACTCACAGAAGGCTGGGCGCAAAGCGGGTTACGCTGCCCCTGGGCGGGTTTGTACTTCCGGCCTTACCATTTGCTACAGCGAGAATCGCCCGGAATGAAGGCCGCGATGCGTGGATGGTCCAAGGGCGATGATCTGCTGAAGTCGCCATCGTGCGCAGCGATCAGTGTGCTGGATGAAACCCTGGAACCGGTGTTCGCCAAGGTATTCGGCAAGCCGGTCATCGAGTTTCCAGACATCACGGATGAATCGGCTCCCGATCCTCAACAAGCTTTTGCGACGGAGATCCGACGCGTGGCGAAGGGCCGCAAAGTGATCGGCCTCATCGGCCTGGAGAAACGCAAAGGCGTGGTGACGATGTTGCGGGCAGCAGAACTGGCCAAAAAGGCTGGGAAGCCATGGCTCTTTGTCTTTGCCGGGGGGCTTAATTTCTGGGAATTCTCTCCTGAGGAAAAAGAGCTCTTTCAGCGCAACATGGATAGCTCAAAGTCAGGCGATCCAAATGGGAATGTGCTCTTCCAGGAGAAGCTGGCGCCAATACCAGATGGCTCCGGATTCAATGGGGTGATGGACACGTTTGATGTGCTCTTCACCGCGTATCATGACTTCCTTGGAAGCAGCAATGTGCTGACGAAAGCCGCGCTGCTGCAAAAGCCCGTGGTGAGCACGAGATATGGATGCATCGGTACCCGCACGGAAACCTATGCACTGGGACTGACCATACCGCAGGGAGATGCGGCCGCCTGCTGCGAAGCGATCGAGCACGCCATCAACGGCACGAACTGGGATGGCACCAAGCAAGAGCGGCGCTTTGACGCCTACCATCAACGCCACAATCGCGAACGCCTGGACGCAGCCATGGGAGAGTTGCTTAGCTTGGTGATTCCTGACAAGATCCAAAAACAGGCCCCGGAGCCTGTTCTTACCTGAGCACGCATGAAACGCCAGTGTGTCGCTATTCTCTTCGACAGCCATACGCCTTACCTGGCGTTCCGGGTAAACGCGTTGCAACGGGAGTTGGCTGCGCGTGGTTGGCAGGAGCATATCGAATTGCGGGTCATTCTGATCGGGGCAGGCTGGTCCACGTATCAATGGGATCAAGGTGAACTGCAGAAGCAATATGATACGCCGTTGCACATCCTGACTCCAGAATTTCATGGGCTGGGGCTGCGTTCGTTTCTGCATCCCAGTCTGCCGGGCATCTTCGCGAAGTTAATTGGCTTCTTTGTAAAGTACCGACCGAAGATCACGTTTGTGGGTGGTTATGACCGGCCGGAGAGTATGTTTTGCCGGTTCCTATCCTATTTTAATCTCGGCAAAGTAGGCGTGATGCATGACTCCCGCTTCAACGACGCGGAGAGCTTTGCGAAGAACATCTGGCTGGAACTGGCCAAGAGTCTGGTGACGGCGCGGTACACCTTCTTCATGGTGCCGGGCCGGGAGTGCCAGGATTACACCCATTTTCTCGGAGGCGCCAGGAAGCCTGTTTATAGGGGAGCGTGGAACGTGGTGGACAATGAAGGCATCGCGAAGGCGGCGAATGATGCCTCACAAGATGATGTCATTCGTGAGCATCTGGGTATTGAGGGGGGGCGGCCTTTTTTCTTTCTGCCTGCGAGGTTCGTGGAGAAGAAGAACATTCCCATGGTGCTGGAAGCGTTTGCGACACTGAAGAAGCGGGCGTTAGCGGATGACGATGGGGGACCGAGTGCTGGGCATGCACTGGTGATATGTGGACAGGGGCCGCTGGAAAGCAGTCTGAAAGCGCGCATTGAGGAGTTGAGACTGGGCGGTGACGTGAAGCTCCGGCCTTGGCTCCCCTATCATCTTGTGCCTCGCGCCTGCCGCTTGAGCACGGCGGTGCTGCTGCCGAGTTTGTATGATCAATGGGGCATGACGGTGAATGAAGCACTGAGCGCAGGCGCGCCGGTGCTAGTGTCAAACCGCTGCGGGGCTCATGAACTGGTGCAGAATCACGTGAATGGCTACACGTTTGATCCGCTCAACAAGGAGCATCTGACCGCGCTTTTTTCGCAGTTGCAGAGTGATCCGGAATTGGTCGAGCGGCTGCGGTCGAATGCAAAGCCGAGCATGGAAGAATTCACTATCAAACAGTTCGTGCAGCAGTATGTGCGCGTGTTTGAGCGCTATGGGGTGTTGCCTGAGGGACAGGTCGCGGTTTCGTGCCCGACGTCGGTTTAAGAGCACGGCGACAGAGGCGCTTCTGTTAGCTCTGCAATAGCCGCTCCGCGACGCGCATGCCATCCACAGCGGCAGAGATGATACCGCCGGCGTAGCCTGCGCCTTCACCGGCGGGAAGCATGTGTTTGACGCCGATGGACTCCAGCGTGTCTGAATCGCGAGGGATGCGTACGGGCGATGAACTGCGGGTCTCCACTGCGGTCATGACGGCATCCAGGAGGGAAAATCCGCGCAGTTGTTTTTCGATGAGTGGCACAGCGGCTTTGAGAGTCTTGCTGACTGGATCGGGCAAGACTTCGCGAAGATCCGTCCAGACGACGCCGGGCAAATAAGACGGCGCGACTTCGCCGGGGCCGGTGCTGGCCTTGCCACGCATGAAGTCACCGAGCAACTGTGCCGGGGCCTTGTAGTCGGACCCGCCGACGACAAAGGCTTTTCGCTCAAGTTCACGCTGAAAGGCGATGCCACCCAACACGCCGCCTGCAGCAAAGTCCTCGGGCTTGATGTCCACCATGAAACCGGCATTGGCATTTGCCTCGGCGCGCGCGTAACTGCTCATGCCATTGGTGACTACCATGCCGGGCTCTGAGGAGGAGGCGACGACGAGACCGCCGGGACACATGCAGAAGCTGTAGGCGGCGCGACCGGTCGGGCAGTGGGCGACAAACTTATAAGCAGCGGCGCCGAGCTTCGGATGGTCATGCCAGCGGCCGAACTGGGAGCGGTCCATGAGAGATTGCGGATGCTCAATGCGCACTCCCACGCTGAAGGGTTTTGCTTCAAAAGGGACACCGCGCGCGTGAAGGATCTCAAAGGTATCCCGAGAGCTGTGGCCAATGGCGAAAACGAAGCGGTCGGCTTCGATCGTCTCGCCGCTGGCGGTGATGATGGCGCGCATGGTGCCGTTCTCGATGACGACATCGGCGACCCGGGTTTCGAAGCGGACCTCACCGCCGAGCGCGATGATTTCTTCCCGGATGGTGCGAACGACTTTGATGAGGCGATCCGTGCCAATGTGGGGGCGGCTTTTGACGAGAATGTCATCCGGCGCGCCTGCTTTCACCAGCTCCTTAAGGATCCAGGGAATCCTGTGCTCGCGGTCGCGGATCTGGGTATAGAGTTTTCCGTCCGAGAAGGTGCCGGCGCCGCCTTCGCCGAATTGCACATTTGAATCTGGGCTGAAACCGGCGCGTCCGCGCCAGAAGCCGGTGACGTCTCGGGCGCGGGGGCCTGCCGGTTTGCCGCGCTCCAGGAGAAGAGGTTTCCAGCCTGCGCGTGCGAGAAGGAGGGCGCAGAAGAGCCCGCAGGGACCGCTGCCGATGACGACAACGCGGGGGGTGGGTTTGGTGGCCGATGCGGTCGATGTCGTAGTGGCGGCGGCGATCTGCTTGTGGATTTCCTGGTATGCTTCATCTGGAGCCGCTTCCACGCGGCCCGGTTTGCCGGCACGCTCGAGCACCGCTGCCTCGTCTACGACGGTGACTAGCAGAGTGTAGCAAAACAGGACTTCGGACTTCTTACGCGCGTCCACGGCGCGTTGTTTGATATCGAGCTTCTGGATGGCAGCCGCCTTGACCTGCAGCAGCGCGGACACGGCCTGCCAGAGGTCGTCTTCGGTATGCGTGATGGGGATGCGGAGCTGGCTGATCTGGATCATTGCGTGGGGCGGTGATACATGGGGCAATGGGGATGTGATCTCAAAGGAATTATGGACCGCGGAAATTTGCTACTGAAGCGCTCCAACCTTGACGGCTGATATATGTGCATTATCCTGTCCATATGCAGGCAATTACTTATACTGCCGCCCGGGAAAACCTGGCTTCCACCATGGATCGCGTTTGCGAGGATCATGCTCCAGTTATCATCACGAGGAACCGGGACCAAGCTGTGGTGATGATGTCCTTAGAGGATTTCGAATCGCTGGAGGAGACTGCTTATCTTTTACGAGCCCCGGCAAATGCAAAACGGTTGTTGGAATCCATGGACAATCTGAATCAAAAGAAAGGCACGCGCCAAAAACTCAGCGATCTAGCCGAATCGTGAATCTTCTCTTCTCACCTCAGGCTTGGGAAGACTATCAATATTGGCAGCAAACTGACAAGAAGCTGCTGCGCAAGATTAATGAACTGATTAAGGACACGGCACGGAATCCTTTTGAAGGTCTGGGCAAGCCAGAGCAGCTTAGGCATGCTTTGGCGGGTTTTTGGTCACGGCGAATCTCACCAGAGCACCGGATGGTATATCGAATGTCGGGACAGACGCTGGAGATCGCGCAGTTGCGTTATCATTATGAATGATAACCGCTGGCCAAATCTCGGGCCTGCGAACGTGATGGTGTATTTGTGATTCGCAAGATAGTAAGCGGTCATCCATTGTAGGGTATCGAGATTCCATCGTTTGCTCTTTTCACGCAGGTTTCACAGGGCGTTCACAAAGCCTTCACGTAGGGCGGGCAGGATGGGGGTGATCAAAAGCATTGCATCACTCTACCCATCCTATCTATGAAACTGGAACTTCGAAGGTTCATTCGCATCCCTATTCCTGTGCAGGCGGCTTTATTCGCCATGGCGGCCAGTCTGGCGCTGGCCGTGCCGCAACCGCATCCGATCGGCGATCTGGCGGCGGAGAAAACGCAGTCACCGCAATTTCAAGTGATCGGTGGTGATCCGAATGTGGAAGCGCTCCCGCTTAAGAGCACCCAGGTGAAGGCGTCGGTGTCCGGTGTCATCGCGCAAGTGACCGTGGAGCAGACGTATGCGAATACAGGGAAGGTGCCGCTGGAGGCGATTTATGTTTTCCCGGCCTCCACGCGGGCAGCGGTGCATGGCATGGAGATGCGAATCGGACAGCGGGTCATCAAGGCGAAGATTCAGGAAAAAGAGCAAGCCAAGGCGACATTCCAAAAGGCCAAGACCGAAAACAAAACGGCGTCTCTGTTGGAGCAGCAGCGACCCAATGTCTTCCAGATGAGTGTGGCGAATATCATGCCGGGTGACGAAGTGCAGGTGACGCTGCACTATAGTGAGAAGCTGGCTGCCACGGACCGCGTGTATGAATTTATGTTCCCCACGGTGGTGGGACCGCGCTACTCGAACAAAAATGCGGGCGCGGAGACATGGGTGAAGAATCCCTATCTGGCGGAGAAGACGGAGACGACGGCGACCTTTGCACTCCAAATGGAAGTGCTGGCGGGTATGCCATTGCAATCGCTAGCTTCCCCGAGTCATCAGGCGTCGAAGATCGCATTCGTGGGCAGGGATCGCGCGAACGTGACATTGCCAGCCAGCGAAGAAGCGGGCAATCGCGACTTCGTGTTGCGATACCAACTGGCGGATCAGCAGGTGGCGAGCGGGCTATTGCTCCACAAGGATGCAACGGAGAATTTCTTCCTGTTGAATGTGCAGCCGCCCGCACGAGTGAAGCCGGAGCACATCCCGCTACGGGACTACTGTTTCATCGTGGATGTGAGCGGGAGCATGAGTGGATTTCCGCTGGATACCGCCAAGACGCTGATGCGCGATCTTCTGAGCGGCCTCCGTGAGACGGATACTTTCAATGTGCTGTTGTTCGCGAGTTCCAGTGCGACTCTGTCGGAGAAGCCGCTGCCTGCCACAGCGGGAAATATTCGGGAAGCCGTCAATTTCCTGGGCAAGCAAGGTGGGTTCGGTGGGACGGAGTTGATCTCGGCACTGGAACGGGCGCTGGCGCTGCCACGTGCAGCAGGCGTGTCCCGCAGCATAGTTCTGGTGACGGATGGATTTGTAGACATCGAGAAGAAGGCTTTCACGCTGGTGAAGGAGAAACTGAATGAGGCTAACCTGTTTGCCTTTGGGATCGGCAGTTCGGTGAATCGCTGGCTGATCGAAGGCCTGGCGCATGCGGGTCAAGGTGAGCCCTTCGTGGTGCTCGAACCGGGCGAAGCCGCAGCGAAAGCGAAGCAATTCCGCGAATACATCAGCGCGCCTGTGCTGACGAACATCGAAGTCCGCTATGACGGCTTCGCCACGAACGCCATGCAACCCCTCAAGGTGCCGGATGTATTCGCGGATCGCCCGATCGAGATCATCGGCAAGTGGACCGGTGAGCCAACGGGGCGGATCACTCTGACCGGCCGGAGCGGGACAGCGCCTTACACGGCAGTCTTTGATGTGGCGGCGGAGGCGGCCAAAGGCACCAACAATGCCGCGCTGCGTCCGCTCTGGGCCAGGGAGAAAGTGGAGAGCCTCATGGAAGCAGCGCCCATCTCTCGTGAGAACAATGAGGAGAACCGCGAGATCGCCACATTGGGGCTTACTTACAATCTGCTGACGGAGTTCACCTCTTTCGTGGCGGTCGATGACACGCCGCGTGAAATTCTGGCTCAGGTGCAAGAGCAATTGCAGACAGTTCAGCAGCCGCTGCCGCTGCCTCAAGGCGTGTCCAACCAGGCGGTGGCACCAACCCAGACGGCGGTGGTGAGCACTACGAGCTCCACAGGAAAAACGAGTGCGGTGCCGGAACCTGGGACTTTCCTGCTGCTGGCCTTTACGGCAGCAAGCTTGCTGATGGCGAGACGCAGGAAGTGGTAGGCGTGCGGTGAGAATGGTGGCGGGGTCGTGAGAACTTCAAAAGTCATTCGGATCTGTATGCGAGGCATGACTAAGCATTGTGAAGGCGCACGAGCGTCCCGCCGCCACGGTCTGTATTTCTCCGTGCTGGCAGGGCTGCTTTTCGCAGTCGCAGCGTGGCCTGCGGCTAGGTGGTATGGAAAACGGGTGACTGATGGCTCCGATGATCCGCTCGGGCTACTGGCTTTGCTGGCGGCTGGATGGATGCTTTGGAGACAACGCTCACGGGTGCAATGGCATGCCGGGCGGTTGTTGGTGGGAGCAGCAGGATTGGCGGCGATGCGGTGGGCGCCGCCAGGTGTGCCGCCAATGTTGCAGGCGCTGGCGGGGCTGATGGTCTTCGGATTGAGTGTCTATCCTGCCAAAGGGAGAAGCGGATATGTGAGCCTGCTGATGTTGTCACTCCCGTTGGTCGCTTCACTGAACTTCTACCTGGGCTATCCGATGCGATGGGTGGCTGCTGAAATGGCCGCGGGATTCTGGAGACTCTGGGGTTGGGATGTGATCCGGCAAGGGGTGCTGCTGGTGGATGGCGGGAAGATGGTCGGGGTGGATCCCGCGTGTGCAGGCGTGGCGATGCTCTGGACGGGATTGTTCACGGCAGCAGTTCTTGCGGCGTGGCAGCAGTGCAACTTGGTTCGCACTTTGTCCTGGTTAGGCGCGGCCTGGGTGATCGTGATCGCGGGCAACGTGCTTAGGGTGATCGTGCTTTTCCTGCCGGAATCCGGGAGGATGCATTGGCCACACTGGACGCATGAGGCGGTGGGGATGGGATGTTATGGTCTGATGCTGGCGGGCATCTTTGCGTGGGGAAATCTGGGGGAGATGCGGAAGATGAAAAGGCTGCCGAAGAGAGGGAGAGCAACGGGCAACCTCGTCTGGATGGGGTTAGGTCGTGCGAGGGTGACTGGCTTGATGCTATTAGTATTGGTGTCTGCGGTGACATGGATTGCCTATGCGGCGAAAGCACCGGATGGTTTGCCTTCGCTAACACCTGAGCAGGCAACGTGGCCTGCCACGCTGAATGGGAGTCCGCTTGTGCCGCTGCCATTGACGCAGAAGGAGGCGTCATTTCTATCGTCGTTTCCTGGTGAAGTGGGCCGATTTCGAGCAGGCGATGCAGAAGTGATCCTGCGCAAAGTGAACCGGGCAACGCGGCTCCTGCACTCAAGCGCGGATTGTCTGCGGGCGTCTGGCTATGCGATCCAGTCGCCAAAGATGCTGGAAGATGAAGATGGGCGGCGGTGGCAGATGTTCGTGGCGCAATCCGCCACGGAGCGATTCACGGTGCGGGAGCGGATTGTCAGTGCCACGGGGCAAACTTATACCGATGTGTCCGCTTGGTTCTGGAACGCGAGTTTGGGGGATGCAGGACCGTGGCTGGCGGTGACAATATCGGAAGGGAAGTGAGTTCGATAAGGCTCTGACAAAAAGTAGTCGCTCTCGACGCGTCTCCTGGATTAGGCTTTGCGCTTGTTGCTGAGCTTTTTCCTGCTTGCTATGACTTCTTTGTATCCCGCTGCTGTGATCGTGGTCTTTGGTTTTCTGATGGTGGCCATCCCCCTGGCGCGAGCAGAAGAGCAAGCGCCTGCCAAGCCCGATGCCGCAAAGGCGAGCACGCGCACGGTCACTAAAATCTCGCTAAAAGGAGTGACGGCTCTGGTGGACACACAGGATGCGCCGGATTTGAAAGATTGGGGGAATCAGGCGGGCACACTTTGCGTGCAGTGGTTCCCGAAGACTGCCGCTCTGCTCCCCTCCCCCGGCTTTGTTGCGCCGAATGAAGTCACTTTGTACTTCGATCCAAAGATGAACGGCGTGGCGTATGCGACGGACAATAAGATCACCATCTCAGCAGCGTATGTGCGGGCGCATAAGGATGACTTCGGCATGGTGATCCATGAACTGACGCATGTGGTGCAAGCCTATCCATCGGGCGGACCTCCCTGGCTGGTGGAAGGGGTTGCGGATTACATCCGAATCGGCCACTTCGAGCCGCACGCGCCGCGCCCGAAGCTGGATCCGGCCAAAGCGAAATACACGGATGCCTACAAAACGGCAGCGATGTTTCTGGAATGGATCGAGAAGCATCATACCGCGGGCGTGGTGAAGGGAATGAACGAGTTGCTACGGCAGAGCAGATACACCGACTCTGCCTGGAAGACTCTGACGGGCAAAACGGTGGATGAATTGTGGGCATTATTCGTTAAAACACTGCCCTGAGTTTGGCGATATAATCAGTTGCGAAAGTCGTCGGTGATTCCATATCGAGGCAGCCACCGCGCCGCCATGATTGCCGCTACACTTCGCCTCTCCTTTGGTCTGATCACGTTCACGATCCTTGCCACCACGGGCCTGGCTCAAACGGACACCGAACTGAACGAGGCAATAAAGGATCTACAAAGTTCCGACATGGACACACGGAGAGCCGCGATTGATGTCGTGCAGACTTCGCTGGATCCACGCATTCCAGACGCGTGCTTGGTGGCCATCAGATTGGAAGGCGACTCAGTCAAAAGGTTGGCTGCACGAGCGATCGGCAGCCGCTGGCATCAGATCCCAAAAGAGCGAACAGCCGAATTTCTCGCAGCGCTGAAGCCTCTTCTATCAGTGGAAGATGAAGGCTTGGCCAATATGGCAAAGCGGGGCACAGCTCTACTGAAGCGCGAGTATGCCAGCAACGCCATGGTATGCCGCAGTCCCAACAAGCGCTGGGCGCTGTATGAGCGTTATGGCGTGCCCTGCATCATTGATACAAAGAATGCCACCGAGGAGCTCGTGGGGTTCGAGTTCGAGGCTAAGATGGTGTGCAGTTGGGGGAACTCCGAGCTGACATCAACGGTGAACTGGCATCCAAAGAAGGATGTGGTGGCGGTGGAGATGTTGGATGGGCGGAGGCTCGGACCTTTGATGATTTGGCAACCTGGCAAGGAGCCGGTGCGGTTGTCGGTTGCGGAATTCGCGGGGGCTTTAAAACGGGATGAAGACTCCTTCTTCTTTCCCGGCGGCATCTACGCGGATGTGGAAAGCTGGAAAGGCGACATCCTGCTCTTCAAGCTAAGCTACACCACGGAAAATGGGACCGATCTGGTGGATCACGAAGCGAAGTTAAGTTGGAATCTTGCGACCGGGAAACTGGCAGTGGTGGCGGATAAGGTGCTGACTGGGAATTGACACAGCGCCGAATGGCCCTGTGGCGAGCGCACCGAGCCACCACCCACGTTGGAGGTGTTGGTTTGTTGGCCGATATCCCAAAGGGGGGTTACACCTTCGTCATCCCCGCCCAATGCTCGGCCTTTTGCGCAAAAGTCTTGTCCGGCTCAGCGTACAGAATGCCGCGGGAGACATTGATCAGCGCCGGGGCCTTACGCCCGCTGTTTTGCAGGGCTGCGACGTCGCCACCTTGGGCACCGAGGCCGGGGATCAGTAGGGGCACGTCCGGAATCCTGGGAAGGATGTCGGCAGAGGCGTTGGTTAGTCCGAGGACGAGACCACCTTGGTCGTGGCCGGACAGCATGCCGGCGACGATTTCGAAGACGTAACGCTCATCCGGGAGAATGCGTTGTTTCTCGATATCGACTGCGCCGGGATTGGAGGTGACTGCGAGGAGGTAGAAACCTTTGTCGGCGTATTCAAGGAATGGCTCGAGAGTATCACGCCCCATGAAGGGATTCAGCGTCACGGCATCTGCGCCGATGACATCGTAACAGGCCTTGGCGTAGTATTTCTGTGTTTCACCGATGTCCCCGCGCTTCACATCCAACACGAGCGGGATGTCGGAGGGAATCATGCCGCGAAGTTCTTCGAGCAGTTGCATGCCCTGCCATCCGAGTGCTTCAAAGTATGCTGCGTTGGGTTTGAAAGCGGCAGCGTAGGGCGCGGTCTGCGCGATGACGTCCTGAATGAAAGCGCGGGCTTCGGCAGCGGAGTCAGCGCGCACGTCGAGACCAACACAAAGGCGGGAACCGGTGGCCGCGATACGGGCGTTTAGTTTATCGAGATAGGTCATGTCTGTCTGACTAGCGTTGCAGAAGCAGTTCGCCTTTTACCACCACGGTGTCCACGCGGCCTTTGAGCGTCTTGTCGAGGAAGGGTGTGTTCACGCTGCGCGACTTCATGAAGTCACGGGAGAAGGTGGTGCTGCCAGCGGGATCAAACACAATGAACTCCGCCGCGGTGCCTTCAGCGATCGGCACAGGCTTCAAACCAATGATACGGCGAGGTTCAGCGGAGTACCGTTTCACGATGACATCCCAGTTCAGCTTCCCTTCGGAGATGAAGTAGTGATAAAGCGATGGCAAAGCGCTCTCCAAGCCCGTGATACCGAAGGGCGCAGTGGAGAAGTCATTGTTCTTCTCGGTCTCACTGTGCGGCGCGTGATCGGTGGCGATGACATCAAAAACACCCTCGCGCAATGCTTCCAGCAAGAGCGCGTTGTCCTCCGGCGTGCGGAGGGGCGGGTTCATCTTGTAGTGCGTGTCGTAGTCCCCGATGTCGTGATGATTAAAGATGAGATGATGAGGGGCTATCTCGCAGGTGACCTTGACGCCATCGTTCTTGGCGCGGCGGATGATCTCCATGCCGCGCGCGGTGGTGACGTGCTGGATGTTCAACCGCGCGCCAGTGTATTGGGCAATCTGAATGTCCCGTGCGATGCAAATCTCCTCGCTGATAGCAGGGATGCCTTCGAGGCCCAGGCTGTAGCTGACGCTGCCTTCATGCATGCAACCCTTGCCACTGAGTTCCATGGTCTCACAGTGGCTGGCGATGATGAGATCGAAGTCGCGTGCGTACTCCATGGCGCGGCGCAGAACGACGGGATTGCCGACGGGAAAACCGTCATCCGTGATCATGACAGCGCCGGCGGCTTTCATAGCGCCGATGGCAGCGAGTTCCTTGCCCTCGCGTCCCTTGGTGATCGCGCCACTGGTATAAAGCGGGATGCGGCAGCGGCTGGCAGATTCCAACACGGTCTTCACCAGGCCTGCACTATCAATCGACGGGCTGGTGTTCGGCATCATGACGAAGCCAGTGACACCGCCATTGATGGCCGCCTCGCTACAGGTCCGGATGTTCTCCTTATGCTCCTGGCCCGGCTCGCGGGCATGGACGTGAATATCAAAAAGCGCTGGCAGCAGAATTTTGCTGGTGCAGTCGGTTACTGCGGCGCCTTTGGGAGTGGGCAGATCCACGCCGATTTGTTTGATGACACCATCCTCCACCCATACATCACCTGACTGAAGCTGAGGGCTGTCTTCGGAGGCGATCTGGGCGTTGCGAAACAGGAGGCTAGGCATGGAGAGTGGCAGGCACTCTCCAAGGACAGCGCGGCTCTGCAAGGCATTTCATGCTCTCCTGACCAGCGCGAGAAACACAATCCAGGCGGCTGCGCTGCAACCGGCCACCAGCGCGGTCATTGGCAATGCCGTGCCATCGTGCAGCCAACCGACCGCCGCTCCACCCAAGGCGCCCAACGCGAAATACGCCATGCCGAAAAGGGATGACGCGCTGCCCGCCTGCTTGCCAAAGGGCGCCAGAGCCACAGCGGGCAGATTGGGATAAGAAATGCCGATCGCGATAAGGCAGAGAAACAGCAATCCGGCCAGCAAGGGCAGACCACCCCAAGCCGTCGAGCCCACCACCAACAGTGCCAGCCCCACAGCCGCACCGGCGGGCAGCGAAAGCGCCAGGATCTGCGCAGGCATGCGGCGACGCGCGAGCCAGTGGTTCAATTGGCCGCCTGCAATGAGCCCCAGCGAGTTCAGCCCAAAGAAATAACCAAACTGCTGCGGTGTGACATGATACTTCTCAATGAACACCGAAGGCGAGCCGGAGATGTAGGAGAACAACATGCCCGCGACCAGGCCGGTTACGAGCAGACACCCCACAAAACGAGAGTTCAACAGCAGCGATCCATAAGTGCGCAGACTCCCCCATAAGGTAACCTTCGCGGAACGACGTTTGCGCGGCAAAGTCTCGGGCAGGAACAGTGCCGCGAGCAGAAGGCAAAGCCCTCCGAAGGCCGCGAGCACCACAAAGATCCAGCGCCACGAGCCAAGCAACAGAATGCGGCCACCTATCCACGGTGCAAGGATCGGCGCGGCTCCGACCACCAGCATGATATGCGCATAAACCTTGGCAGCTCGCTTCTCCTCGAAAAGATCTCGTACAACTGCACGGCCGATCACCATGCAAGCCGCGCCGCCAAGAGCCTGCACCAGCCGGGCAGATACCAAGATAGGGAGAGAATTGGCAAGGGCACAACCGATGCCGCCAAGGATGAAGATGATGGCCCCGATCATCAAAGGCACGCGACGGCCAAAGCGATCCGAGAGCGGCCCGTAGATCAATTGCCCACAGGCCAAGCCTGCCAGGAAAGTGGCGAGCGTGCCTTCGATAGCACCATCCGGCACGTGCAGCTCTTCACCCATCATGGGGAAGGCCGGCAGATACATGTCGATGGAAAGCGGACCCAGGGCATTCAGCGCGCCCAGGATGAATACGATGGCTCCGTGGCGCACATCAGACTTTGGGCCAGGATCAACTGGTGCAAACGCTGCCGACACAGGCGCCACCTCCTCCGCTATTGAAGGGATTTCTGCATCGTGATCCTGCTCCGAAGCCATGAACGGAGGAGCTTATGCTGCGGAATCCGGCATGCGCCAGTGCGAAACAGGCTCCTGACGCGTCACTCGTATTCTTTTTCGATGGAATCGAGATACTTCGAGATGGCGTCCGTGCGCTGAGACTTTTCCTGGTCGAGCTTTTCGTGAAGCTTCAGGTAGTCGTCGAACGAGCGGCTGTAGTAATTGATCTGCGAGGCCTGATACCAGTCCACATAGGACTCCACGGCGGTCGCCTGAGCTTTGATCTGCTCGCGCTGCGCATGCAGAACTTTAAGTTTTTCCTCCACGCCTTTGTCCTTACCCTTGATCAGATCCTGGTAGACTTCCGCATAGCCAACAATGAGCGGACGGTAGAGGTGATGAGCGCGCACCTGTAGCTGTGTGAGCTTCTCCAGGGAATTGCGCAGAATGACGCTGCGGTCTGACCGTTTCCAGATCTTACTATACTCGTCCAGCGGCAGGACGACCTTGCCAGGATCAGGACTTTCCGGCGCGACAGAGCGCACCACTGGCAATGGCGATGGCATGTCTGGCACCTGACCGGGAACTGGCGCGGGAGCATCCGGCATGGGTGGCGGAGGAGCAGACTCTTCTTGGCGAGGCGTGGCAGGCTTGGGGGACGGAGAAGTGCGCGCCGTTCTCTTTACCGGACTTGGAGTCTTCGCTTCGGGCTCCGCAGGCATCTCCTCTGCAGGAGCTTCCTCGGTCTTGTTCTTCTTCAGCCAGCCAAAGGGATTAAATCGGCCCGGCTTACCAGCATCATCGCCCGGTTCCGCTTTGTCTTTTTCCTTATCTTTTTCCTTATCTTTTTCCTGATCCTTCCCTTTCTCTTTTTCTTTGGGAGGTTCATCGGCCTTTGTGTCCTTCTTCTCGACAGAGGCCGGAGGCGCGTCTTGCTTTTGAGGTTTGGAAGGCTGTTCTGGAGCGGGTGGAGGGGTCTCCGCAGGAGGCAATTCCGGCTTACCGCTGATGCCACGCATGCTCCTGGCCTTTCGGGACAGAGATGGCACGGGTGCGGGGGCAGGTGGCTCTTCCTTGCTTTCCGCCTTTGCGGGAGTGGGCTTTTCCTTGGCGGATTCTTTCTCGGGCGCCTTTGGCTTGTCCTCCGGCTTGGGCGCTGGTGCCGCCTTGGGTTTGGCGGGTTCAGGCTCTTTCTTGGCAGGAGCGGGCTCTATCTTTTCTTTGTTTTTGTCCTTATCCTTGGCTGGCGCCTCTTCAGCAGGAGGGCCTTCGTCGACCTTCTTTTTGAAGAACGGGAAAGCGACTTTCTTGCTCTTGAATGGATTCCAGTCCGGCAGGCGGAAGAAACCTTTGCCGCCTTTCTTCTCTTCCTCCGCTGGCTCTGGTTTGGCCTCGCTATCCGTCTTCGGTGCAGCCGCCGCCGGTTTGGATTGGGCGCTTGCTCTGGGCTTTGCCGTCTTACGCCCTGCAACCGCCGTCTCTTCATGTTCGTCGAACATGAGGTTCAGCGCATCGTTGAGCAGGAGTTCCGTTTCAGCCACGGGCAAGGCCTCCAAAGGAGTGGGAGTGGCCAGGGAAGCCATCTGAAGTGACCACCATTTCTCCAGGCTGTTCTTGGAAATATTTAGGGTCGGGAAATGTTGCTTCAGCAGGTCGCGATCCGATTTGCTATCCGTGGCGAGGGCGTTGAGAAAGCGGCCGAAACGTGCGGGCCCCTCCTGTTGCTCGATCAAGGTCAGGATCAAGGCGCAGGAAGAGGTTTCGAAGATGCCGCGCGCGAGCGCATCGAACTGCTCAGGATCAGCCGTGAGGATATGGTCAATGCTGTAGATGTGTCCGCCGCGGAAGACCGCGGAGAAAAGGACGCTGGGACGCGCACGGCTGCGGAAGTCCATGGCCTGCGTCACCCCCGTGAGCAGCCAGTCCGGCAGGATGCGCTTACGCGTGGTGTTGAGTTCCTTCTGATTCCGCAATATCCTCTCGGCCAGGAGAACTCGGACCAACTCCATCTTGTAATCCTCGACGCGGTAGTCGGCGCGGAGTTGCGCGATGATCTGAAAATGGAAGCCGCTGCCCTCGATCTGCCGAATCTGCGTGGAGACGGCGTGGCCATCGGTCGTGATATCCGGCGGCAGTTTCAGAACCACATTCACCGGGATGACGAAAGACACGTTGTCCTTCAGCAGACGATTGAGATCCCGGGCGGTTTCCTCCGCCTGCATGGCCAGGAGACCGCGCTGTTTCAGATCCCCGCCATGGATGACGAATTGCTTCGACGCGCTGAGCGTTGAGTTCGGGCGGGGACTGACGGGAGCCGACGGCGCAGGGCGGGAGGTCGCAGGATCCGGCGCGGCGGAGGGCCGGTTGATAAGCGGGTTATTGGGCTCAACGACAGGTTCCAACGCCGCCGGAGGCGTGGGAGTCTGAGAGCGGGATCCGGAGAGCCCGATAGCGAAAAAGAGCGTGGCGAGGAGAGCCTTGCGCATAGAGCGAAGCGAGGGAAGACGGGCGGACACGGCCTACTTGATGATATCCATCCGGGGGTCCAACGTCACGCGATCTTTTTCAAACTTGACCTGACTCATTTTGAAAACGGTCTGGATCTCGCTGTTCAAGGAGGAGCACAGACTGCGTAGTGCAGGCAGAAGCGGCGCCATGAATCCCCGGGGCACATCCATTCGTCCGTAGGAACCGCTGAGGGGTTCAATAAAATACTGATTCCCCTTCCTTTCGATGCTGAAGACCAGCGAAGCCGTCGAGTGATACTTGCTCCCGACGAGCCAGGAGAAATGGACGCTACAGGTACCGGGTTCAAAATCGAGGAACACCTGCTCGAAACGCACTTTCTTATCCGTCATGCCATGCTGGCGACCGTCCAGCGCCGTAGCCAGATAGCGGTTCACGTCCGGCTCGTTCAGGGAAAAGACGGCGGACTTTTTGTAAACGGCCTGTTCCAGGTGCTCCTGCAGATTGGGAGAAGAGGCGGCTTTTGCCCCTTGCACGGCGCTTGCGGCCTTCAGCCATTCCGGCTCACGATGCATCTGGATGGCCGCCGCCGTGAGAAGGCTGAGCCACGCCACCAGAAACAAATGCAGTGTGAAACGCAGCACGCGAGAAAGGGATGAAGTTACAGGAAGCGCAGCTCCGGACAGTCACCTCACGCCGGTTTGGCGGTGGAGGACGAACTGCCGCTGCCTGAAGTGCCAGATCCTGAAGACGACGACGATGAACCTGAGGAACTGCCAGACGAAGTGGAAGGGGCTGCTGGGGCCGGAGCGGGAGCAGGACTGCTTGAAGACCCGCCGCCTGAGTCGCCTCCCCCACCGCCACCGCTGGCGTCTTTCTTCGCGGCAGCTTTGTAAGCATCGCTCCGGTAGTCGGTCTGATAGAAACCCGAACCTTTGAAGATAATACCCGCGCCGCGGCCGATCTTCCGGTGTACAGGACCGGGGCAACCCTCTTTCGGACAATCCGTGAGACGAGGATCTTTCATGGACTGAACGGCCTCAAAAGCGTGGCCGCAGGTCGTGCATTCGTATTCGTAAGTGGGCATGGTAGCTGCTGAAAAATGCGGGGCGTCTTCCCGCCCCTCAAGCTCGTACCAATGGAGCAGAGAGTCTGGAGTGGCAATCCCTTTTTAGGCCGCCGCTTATGCACCAAAGTTGGACAGATGAGCAGTTGTACCCCATACTCGCGCGCCAGTTCCCCCTCATGAAAAACCCCTTCCCCGATCTTAAAGCATCCACTAGGTTAGCCATTCTCGGCCTCGCCAGTCTGCTGCTCTCCAGTTGCGCAGACCTCTATTATTACGGTCCGCGACAGCCTACCGGGGAGACACGGTATCTTGAGGGTTACGATTCGCGTGATCCGCGTTACAGCCATCAGAGGGTAGACACGAAATCCTGGTGGCGGGGCGACGGCGTACCGGGAGCTTCCCGCATCGTCATCTCACTGACTGACCAAGTGGCCCTCTTCTACAAGGGTGGGCAGTTGGTGGGCGTATCCGCCATTTCGAGTGGGGACGAAAACCATCCCACCCCTACAGGGCGATACTCTATCTCGCAGAAGGACATGTACCATCAGTCCAGCCAATATGGCGACTACGTGGATGAAGCTGGCAATGTGATTCAGGAAAACATTGACCGGAATGCGGACCCCATGCCGCCCGGAGCACGCTACGATGGGGCGAACATGCATTATTTCATGCGCTTCACGCGTGGCATCGGTATGCATGCGGGCTATCTGCCCGGCTATCCCGCCTCTCACGGCTGCGTGCGAATGCCGCAGGACATGGCCCAAATTTACTTCCGAAATGTGAGCGTGGGCACGCCGGTTGAGGTTCGCTATTGACAGTTGTTGAAGTTAATCGAAGCAATCCCCCGTCATGGAAGTCAGCGTAGAAGAACTTCATTCCCTCATGCAGCAACCCGGGCCGCGTCTCTACCGGCTCATCGATGTGCGTGAGGAAGACGAGTTTGCCATTTGCCGTCTCGAATGGGCGGAGTTGATCCCCCTTTCTGTCTTTCCGGAGCAGGTCGAACAGCGGCTGGTGGACAAGGATCGCCCGATCGTCGTGTACTGTCATCATGGAATGCGGAGCCAGCATGCCGCAGAGTGGCTGCGGCAGTCAGGATATGAGCATGTGTATAATCTCACCGGCGGCATTGAAGCCTGGGCTTCGAGGATAGATCCATCGATGCAGCGGTATTGAGCACTTAAATCCGGCTCGTAGAGAATTAGGCGGCTTTTGCTGTAACTAATCCAAGTTAGACAATCCGATTGCCAACGAGCAACGTATAAGTTACTAATACCAAGTTATGGTAACTCCGCCAAATAGTTTACTGCTCAGCCATTTCTCGAAGCGATTCGGGAATGGGGTGGTATCGGCGCGTCGTGTTGCCATTCATCGCCTCTCTGCCTTCCGAGCGTAAGCTGCCGGGGCAATTTAGCTAACAGGCCGCGTCATTATCAGACGTGACTTTGCACCGGCGCCACGAGACATCCCCGACAGCCCGTCATTAGTTCGAGTTGGAATGGTGTTGACCCTTTCTCCAGCCGGACAGGCGCGGACCCTGGCCTACGCATAGCATCCTCCAGGATAGCCGTGGCGCACTCTTAACTCGTGTTGCCACATGCCGAGCCACGTCTACGCGTCGGCGTTCTCTCGCGGGGAAACTTATGACCACTTACACCCGACAGAAAACTTATTCAAATGAACGATACTATCTATCTTAAACAAAGCCATGCCTCTAGTCTGCGCCATTGTGTGCGACAGCGCATCTTGTTGCCAGGACCGGACGAGACGAGCATTCGTGAACTAACCCGGGAGATTGATCGCGCCTTGATCGTCGACGACCGGCTCTTTCCAGATGACGCCGTCGGACTTCACTCCAAGGTGGAGTTCGAATACTGCGATGATGGCCTGAAGGCGCACTACCGCCTTGTTTTACCTCACGAGGTGAATGGCAACCCTGAGAATGTCTCCGTGCTAACGCCACTTGGGCTTGCCCTGCTCGGCGCTCGTGTCGGTCAGGTCGTCCATTGGCCCTTGGTTGAAGGTCGCGGCACCCTCGACATCCGGATCATCAAAATCCTCACCGACAGCGATCAATAAAACCACCCATCTAACTTAATTTCATCCTATAACCCACTAACTAACTAAGAAAGAACATGAATAATAATACTAACACACTGGCCATTTACGAAGACCGTCCTAGCATGATTGACTGGGCCTACCGAGTCCTGCAGACCTGGCCCGCCAAGGAGCAACGGCGCGAAACCGTCACCCAGACCCTGCGCCGTCTTGAAGCGGAGAATCCGGACGAACTGCATAACCGTACTCGCCGTGCGATGAGGCTGATGTTCGAGGCAGGCCGTAGCGGGAATGGCCGCAATGCTTTCTGCCAGGGCATTCTGGGTTAATGTAATATTTCAACGCCAATCTCAATGGCTTCCCGAAAAGCCATTGACCATGAGCAACATAAGCTCATGGTCATTGGTGAAAACGTGATCGGCTGACTCGCTCCCCCCGAAGCAAGTCAGCCGATTTCCATACTACCTAAGTTACGGCGCCGAGC
This sequence comes from Phragmitibacter sp., assembly GCA_965284365.1. Classification (GTDB taxonomy): domain Bacteria; phylum Verrucomicrobiota; class Verrucomicrobiia; order Verrucomicrobiales; family Verrucomicrobiaceae; genus Phragmitibacter. The sequence goes on along the minus strand of OZ260079.1, from coordinate 3,443,142 downwards.
GCCTATGACCTATCGAGTAGCGGGATTCTGGGTAGTGGCTTTCGCCGGAGCCGTGGGTGTGCTTACGTTACCGGTCTGTGATCCTTGCAGACCACTGATCCCGGCAGGCATGGGAACGATCTGGCCGTCCTTGGTGCGCATGTGGCCGGCAGGAATGCCCTCGGCGTCGATGCGGTAAGCCTGTCCATCGTGAATGAAATAAGGCACACCGTTCTGGAAGGTGATGCCTTCCGCGGCGGCTTTGGTTTCGCCTGCTGTGGCTGCACCAGTTACAGCGCTGCGTTGACCACCACCGGAATTAGACGGTGTGGCAGGAGCTTTGGCAGGATCTGCCAACAACAGGGTCGTCGAGGAAAGGCCCAAGGCGAAAATGGTTAAGAGTGTTTTTTTCATGACCCCTTTGCTTCGCGTAGGCTAGACGGGATGGTGCTCAGCTCTCTCCCCGAGAAAGTCATCAGGGAAAGCCTGTTCATGCGGGGCGTTGACCGGAGTACTGATAAGACTGTTGATCTCGCCTCCTACAAGCTGAGTGACTTGCAGTGGAACGGCATTGAAGATCTCTTGTCACCCTCCTCGGAAATAAAAAACTGCGCGATCCGTATAGCAGCGTTGTTTCCTCGTTAAGATCAGTCGGGGCATCCACGGCATGCTGACGATCAGCTTACCACGGGTGCCCCGGGAAGAATATTATTTGCGAAGACCTACTTACTTGGCGGCTTCGACATTGATCACCTCGACGGCGAGCTTAGTGAGCTTCTTATCCGTCGCGCCTTCTTCGTCCAGGGTTTGCTGAAGGGTCTTGGCGCCCTTCGTGTCACCGAGGAGTTCCGCATAGGTTCTGGCGCAGCCATAGCCGGCGATTTCATAATGCTCAACCCGTTGAGCGGCCGAGATGAGGCCGGCGTCACGCACTTCCTCATCGGCTTCTTCCTCGATCATGTCTTCTCCTTCTTTGAGGAGACCTTCCATGCCCTGGCATTTGGGTCCACGGGTGCCGGTGCCATGGCTTTCGAGAATGGTTTCCAAGCGCTTGGCGTGTTCCTTCGTTTCTTCCAGGTGAAGCTTAAAGCCTTCGGCCAATTGAGCGTTGTTCGCGGCTTTCGCCATCTTGGGCAGAGCTTTGATCAACTGCTTTTCGGCGCTATAAAGGTCTTTGAGTTCGTGGATGTACAGGTCTTTAAGTGTTTCGAGTTTCATAGAGGTAAAATGCTGTTAGCAATGCCTCATCGCCGCTCGGACAACTATCGGGTGTGCTGGCGGACGCACCTTATAGGTCCTTCAGGGAGATTCGGATACAGCAGGGAGCGCTACTTGGAAGGCCAGCAGTTCACTACTGATGATGTCACACGGATTGTTCGTGTGTCAGACATCACCTCATTCATCAGCCAGGAAAAGTACCGGCGGTCGGACTCGAACCGACACTGTATTACTACAACAAGATTTTGAGTCTTAGCCCGACCCTTATAGAATAAGGCTTCCAGAGGCAGTCGGGTCAAACTCTGGTCAAATCTTCGTAGGCTCATTGCCCGCAATACGCCCCCGCCCCCGTTGCAATCCCCTCACCTTTCCCGCCCTTTGGTGGGATGGAAGAAGAATTTGATCCGACACCCGAGGACATTGAAGAGATGGCTCGGAAAAGTCCGCTTGTCCATTTTGGAACCTATTTGCGGATCTTCGATAAGGACAATCGGGAGGTGTCGCCAAAGCCTAATGTGTTTCAGCGGCGGATGAATGAGGCGATTTATGTCCTCACGTGCCTAGGGGTGATGGTTCGCATCCTGGGAACCAAGATCCGGCAATGCGGAGGCACGACGTTCGGCCTTCAGTGTGGCTATCACATGGGGCGCAACCGCAAGATTGACGCCGTGATCGTGGCGGACGTGAAGCCCAATTCGGATAAAATCCGCTCTCGCATGGGGGATTATGACAGGTGCGATGCGTTCCCGTGGGAATCGAAACTCAGCCAAAAGCAGGGCATGACGACCCTTTCAAATGGGACCGTCTTCGAAATCGACACGGCGCAAAACTGCAACGCCGGGATTGGCCGCACCCGCCAATTCTTCCTCGCCTCCGAAACTCCGAAGTGGCCCCGGACTGGCGTGAAGAACGACGTCATCACGATGGATGCTATTTTGCAGTCCATTCCCCAGCGGCCCGGAACGGTCGTCATCTCCGAAGGCACCCCGAACGGTCAGCACGGATGGCAATACAACCAGTGGAAGGGTGCGCTCTGGCTGGACGAATTTGTTGCCCAACTCAAGGCCGGGAATCCCCGCCCCGGCAACGGCTGGGTGAAAGTCTTTGCCGCATGGTTCGAGTTCGAGGAAAACCAATACGACGGCAAGAATGGGCGCCCTTCACTGAATGAAGCTGAGCGCGCCAAGATTCAGGCCACACTGACGCACAGGGAGATTCAGGGCATCGACCGCCACAAGTGGACCTTGGAGCAGATCGCATGGCGCAGGGCCACGATTGCGGGCGAACTGAACGGCTCCGAGGAGTCCTTTGACGAATACTATGCCGAGGATGATGTCTCGTGCTGGCTGGGCAGCGGTCGACCAAAGTTTGACCCGTATCGTATCGGGGAACTGGAGCGGCTGACGCAATCCTACAATGCGGAAAGCGGGACACTGACGGAGCAGGACGACGGCGGCATTTCTTGGCAATTCGACCAAGAGGGCAAGGGTGAAATTCAGGTCTGGGAGCATCCAAAAGAGGGCTGCCGATACCTTGTCTCCTGCGACCCTGCGACGGGCGAGGATCAGACGGAGAGTGATGACCCTGACAGCCATTCAATCCTTGTCCTGCGCTCGCCATACCTGCCGGAGGGGGCGAAGGAGGAAGTTCCGGCCAAGTTGGTCGCCCGCGTCCGTCCGCCGTTCCAGGGTGAAGGAGACTTGGTGGCGACTCACATCGAGAACCTGTCGAAGTATTACGGCAACTGTCTCGTGGTCTTAGAGATGAACATGGGGCTCGGCATTCTGGAGTTGCTGAAACTCCGCGGCGTCCCCCTCTACAAGCGACAGGTGATCGACGATAAAGACCGCAACTCGGTCAAATACCTCTACGGCTTCAAGACCAAGGATCATAACACAAAGGTTCAGGTCATTGACTGCCTCGCCCTTCACATCCGGGAGCGGCAATTTGAATGCCCCTGCCCCAATGCCGTGAATGAGATGCGCGTCTTCTCAGTTGGGAAGAATGGTAAGCTCGGCGCTCCGTCCGGCCTGCATGATGATGATGTGATGGCCTGCGCTATGGGCCTTTATTCTATCGGGAGCGCGACCCTTTACCGCATCACTCCCCGCAAGCGCCGCAAGCCAAAGGACTGGAGACTCTGGAAACGTGGCGATCAGTGACTCTGACCGCATCAATAAACGCGTGTTGCATGCAATGTGGCTTTGCGCTCCGTGCATAACCCGCCTGCCGTGATACAACGGCGGGAATGTCGGAAACAAACAACACGGGAGCAACGAGCGGTGACCAACCCACGGGCTCCCCTGCTACATCTGAAGCCGTAATCGAGACTGGTGCCGCGACCATGCCGCCAGCCGCCGAGACCACGCCTTCCACACCTGAAGCCAGTGCCGCTATCGAGATTAAGGAGGGCGCATCTTTCGATGAAATGTTGTCGAATCTCCCTGAAGATCGGTTGGCATCACTTACGCGCCAGGAAATCAACGCCGCATCCGCTGCCGCCGAAAAAGGAGATCTCCAAGCCGTGGCCGAGATCTTTGGTTTCAAGAAGCCGGAAGCTGCAAAGCCGAAAGAAACGCCAAAGCCGGAAGACGAAACAGAACTCGAAACCTCGAAAGAGGAAAGGGTTGGCGAGCGCGTCTTTATGCGGGGACTCTCCGCAAAGGATCGCTCCCTCGTCATCTCCATCGTGGACTCCGTTAAGGCGGGCAAATACGCCTCCTTCGCTGAAGCTCAAGCTGCATTAGCCCCCAATCTGGGCGCGAAAGCAGAGCAAGCTCTAGCGACCGAACCGGAAGCGCCTGAAGTTCCTGCCGAGATCGCAGCGCTCGAAAAACGAATCGAACAAATCAGAGCCGATAAGAAAGCCGCCACAAAGTCTTACGACCACGAGAGGGCCGACGAATTGACTGATGAATTGGTCGAGGCGCGATTCAAGCTGCTCCAAGCGAAGCAAGAACACGCTCAAAGCGAGATCGCAAACCGCTCATTCGACCAGACGCAAAAAGCCAACATCACGTTGGTGGAAACACAGTATGCGAAGCAACTGGAGAACCCCGCTTTCAAACGGGCTCTCCGCGCCGCGCAGATTGTTGCCGAGGAAGATGGCGACCCGGTCATGCAGTCTCCGGACTGGCCCATCGAGCTTGCTAAACGGATCGAAGACGAATTCAAATCCTTCGCTCCCGCCAAGTTCCCAACGGCACCAACGCCAGTGAAGAACGTTCGCGGTCTTACGGAGACTCCTGGGAATCAGGGGACTTCGATGATCACGAAAGAGCAAGCCTTAGCCTCGATTGACAACATGTCAGACGAAGAGGCGGCGGCGGTTCTGGCTCAGATGAAGCGGATCGAACTGGCTCGGCGATAAGAAATCAACCCAACGCGTCACGGCACACAACCAACCCACTCTTTAAAAACTATGGCTACTTTCAATGCAAATGCCGATGTGCAAACTCTCGCCGATGTGCTGACCACAGCCGCCGACGCGAAGGGCAAACTCTATTCCAAGCGGCTCGAACACGGCGCGGCCCAATACGACGACTTCAAGATGTTTGAAGGCGCGGAAAACTCCGAAGCCGTCTTCTACGTGAAGCGCGACCTATCCAAGACGGGCGGCGACAAAATGGTCTTTACCGTGCAGTCCGACCTCGCTGGTCCGGGCGTGCTTGGTGAAGAAGAACTCACAGGCAAGACAAGTAAGGCGAAGTTCTCCAACTACTCAATGCAACTCGACTTCCATCGTGATGCTACCGAGATGACCAAGAAGGAAATTCGCTTCCTGGCCGCCGGTCAAGATGTCGAAGACGCCTGCGTTGAGAAACTGAAGGTGAAGCTCGGCCGTCGCCGGATGTATGACATGAAGATGAAGCTGATTCGCGGCGCGGTCGGCAACATTATTCGCCCCGGCCACAAGACTTCACGTGACGCGCTTACCCGCGATGATGTGATGGCTCCTGACTTTCTGACCACCATGAAGATGCAGGTGCAACGCATTGGCGCTTCTCCCATTGGTATCAAGAAGAACAAGCTCGGCAGCCCGGTCTATCGTTACATCTCCTATCTCCCAGACGTGGCGATGGCGGATATTCGGAACGCCACCAGCTATCAAAATGCCATGGGTAATGCGCAGGAGCGCGGCGAAGAAAACCCGCTGTTCAACGGTCGCCTTACCGACTGGATGGGCATCGGCCTTTTCGAGCACATTGTCTCCGCTCCTGACCTTGACGACCATATCGGCGATCCTACCGCGCCTCTGGCGAAGCTTGGGACGGCCTTCAGCGTGGACAGCGCTGGCTCTGCCTGCAAGCTGATCATGAACTCAGCCAATACCCGGAACCGTTACTTTGAATGGTTCCCCGGTTACGATTACCAGTGGGTCGAAGGCCAAGATGCGGTCGTGGATTCCGCCACGTATTATGCGTGGATCGTGAACCCCAACGGTTCCGTGGGCTTCGTCAGCTACGTCGGCAGCAGCAACAATGGCAACCAGATCACTCTGACTAACATCCTGTCTCCTGACGGCGCTGGCACTTCCACGAAGGGCGCGACCACAGTCGGTGAAATTGTCGCGGTCGATGATACGTGGGACAGCACTCCTGCCGCTGGCGGCGTGGGCGCTTCTGCCACCACTGACCCCGCCTTCAGCTACACGGACAGCTTTGACGTTGGCGCATGGATTATTCCTGCGAACGCGAAAGGCGAGTGCATTGGTCACGGCTTCTTCTTCGGCAAGGGCGCTGCCCTCCGTGGATACGGCCAGACTGATACGACCATCACCCAGGATCGCGACTACAAGTTCGTGAACGGCGTCGGCTTCGAGGCTGTTGACGGTTGCGACCTTCGTAAGCGCACGGATGGCATCTCCCACGGCTACGGCCTGATGGAGTTCGCCATCCAGCATGAAGGCATCCCAACGCCCGAACTGCAAGCCGCCTAACCCTTCACCCTTGGCCCGCCCCTGATCTTCCGTGATGGGGTGGGCTCTCTTAACTCATGAACAAGCCGACCAGTCTTAAAAGCCTTCCCCGCACTGTCATTTCAGCGGACCTTGTGAAACACGCCGAACCCGGCGAGCCCATCATCGTTCTGAAGATGCTGACGGGAAACAATGGATCGTTTCGATTCAGTGGGCGCGGGAGCAAGGTTTACTTGTTCAAGAGCAGGGAGGGAATGCAGGAATTCAAGGTTCCGCTCAGCATTTGGGAAATGGAGAAACTGGCTATGGCCCGTGACATCCTCGAACAAAAGCTGTTCTACCCCATCATCGTCACCGTCGAACTCCCCAAGGAAGCCGACGAGAAGCCCAAAAAGCACTATCCCAAGCCGAAGCCTGACAAGGAAAGAGCCGAAACTCTAACCTCTAACTTCAAGCCCGAAGATCCTTCAGGGCTGACCATCGGCATACTCCGCGAGGCAATCCGCAACCTTGATTCCAAAACTCGCGCCTCTGAACTGGCAAAGATGATGGATGTCCCCTTGGACACCATCAAGGAACTCGCGGCGAAACCTGAAAGCAACATCGAGATAGCATCAGGGGGCTGGATAGCCCTCAAGAAATAACCACAACCACTCTCATTCATCACCACATCATGAAACTATTCCGAACTCTCCTTATTGTCGCCTGCCTCGCTCAGGCTTTCATCCACACTGGCCAAGCTCAATCACCAGCCCAGACGGATGACGCAGCCAAGGCTCTCAAGGTCCCCGGCTTCATCACGACGGAATCTGTCGTCAGCCACGGCATCATGGACAACCGGGGCAATCTGCTTTTGAAGGGCCTCGACGGTTATCTGATCTTCCCCGCGTCTTTTAAGCTGGCGAGCACGGCGACACTTACGCCGCCTCCGCTTGCGAAGACGTATTCGAAGACCCTGGAAACCATCGCCGTTCACGCACACGCAGCCACGGCCACAATCGCGGCCAGCGAGCTTTACGGCGGGGTTCTGACCAATACCGGAGCAAGTGGCGCAATCGTCTTGTCTCTCCCGGCTCCGGTCGTGGGGATGCATTTCAGGGTGTATCTGACCGTGGCGCAGGATGTGGACATCAATGCCGCGACTTCCACGCAGATACTCGTCCTGACCAACGCCACGGCGGACGCCATTTCGAGCGCGGGCGCTATCGGGAACAGCATTGAACTGGTCGCGATTTCGGCAACGGCGTGGGTCGCGTTCGCGAGCAGCGGGACATGGACAGACGTAAACTAAAGCCGCCATGTTCAGCCTGACCATTGGTCGATTCTGTATCGACTACGACCGTCACTTAGGTGCGGATCGTGTGTCAGGCTGGAGTGTCGGCTTAGATGGTCATTTTACTGTAACCCTGGAGCGCTTTCTCCTGCTGGCGCTCTGGAAGGCTTGGAAACGCAGGAAGCTATAACCTATGTTCACCGTCCGCCAGACCGTCACACACTTACTCTCGTTTCTCGACGCAGAGCAGCGCACCATTCCGGCTGCGCGGACGGAAGATGACCCTATCCCGGCGTGTCTGACGGCCATTCATGGGGGGTTGTCAGAACTCGGAACCCTCGGCCCATTGTGGCAAGTCAGAGCACGCAAGAGCGCCACGATTTACGCGCCAACGACCTTCACCATTCCAACTCTCACGCAAGGCGGGACAAGCTTCACGCTGACGGCCCCGACGTGGCAAAGCTGGATGTTGGGATGCTCGATTAAGATTGGCGACAGATGGAACGAAATCATAGGGCGAGACGAGAACACGGTTCTGCTTCTCAACCCCGAGCTTACGACCTACGGGACCAATGTTTCCGCAACGGTCTGGTGCGACTGCATCCAGTTGCCCGACAATGTCCTGCAAGTCCTCGGCCCTGTCGCCATCGCTGACGGTTATGAATTGATCGCGGCCAAGAACCTGAGCGACATTCATCAGGCCGTTTATGACTATTGGAGAACGGAAGACTACGGCTTCGGCTCCTTTACGACCAACGCCCGCCGTCGCACCGCTGATTCCCCCGGCCCGCGTCTCTACTGGCACGACACGCAATACACGGGCAGTACGGCTCCCGCTGTCTCGCGTCTGCGCCTCGGCCCCATGCCAATTTCTCTGTGCGTCCTGAACTACCGCGCTCGCATGTCCACGCCGACCTTTACGCAGTCCGACGTTTACAACGCAGTAACGGACGTTTCCGCAGATCCCGGAGTCCGCATCCCGGTTCGTGATGACCTGATTGAAACGGTATTCCTGCCCATCGTCCGCCAGCGGTTCACGGCGGCTGCGATCTTCCGCAATGAAAGCGTTTTGGGTGAGTTCAAACGGCAATACGAGGCCGCTCTGGAAATCGCCAGGAAGATGAAGCCTCAGACCGCGAGCGGGGGATGTGTTCAGCCGGGATATTAACTATGGCTGACGCCTATTACGACTACGCCAAAGAACTGCTGAAGAAGCCGGGAATCCAGCTTTCGAGCAAAGCAACACAGTGGGATCGCGTCTATGTGGAAACGATTCCGAAGGCGGTTTCTAAGGAGCATCCGACCTACCCAAAGACGGCAGATGATACGCTGCATCCGAATCGAATCCCCGGCGTAGCGCATCCCAAATGCCCCTACCTCATCCTGATTGATTCTTACGCTGCGGGCGGTGACGATCATCATTACAACTGGAACCTGACCTACAAGCTCGACATCCGAGCCTTTGCCGCCGCATACCCTGACGAGATCCCAGACTGGCAGGACGAACTTGCCAAGGACGGCGTCACAACTTCGCACCCCTACGAAGACTCAACGCCAACGATTGACTGGACGTTCACAATCGTCAATCCTGACAGCTACACGAAGCCCACGCAAGGGACGGCGCATCCCACGATTGCTACTTGCCTGTTCATCAATGAATCCTGGCAGAGGGACGGGCAGACGCTCACGGTCTCGCGGCACTATGAGAAGATCGCGCCACAGGCCGACCAGCGGAAGATTGGCTACACGGTCAATTACGAGTATCCAGAATATCCGATTGTCACTTGGACCTATGACACGCTGAAGACGGACTTCACACCGCCGACCGTTAATCAGGCATGTGGGATCACGGGCTTCACGGCCTTGAAGGTCATCAAACCTGCTGATGTTCCGGTAAAGAACGGGCTGACCTATACTGTCACGCTTACTTATGGACTGCTGTCCGGCCCGGTGATCACCCTGGATGCCCTCAATCCAGACGACCCCACCAAGGTCACGACCTACCAACAGCGCCGCGCCATTGCAGACACGTTTTCAGCGGCCTGCAATTCCTACTCAATGGTTGAGGAGAATGGCTATTCCGAAGTCTGGCAATGGACCGCCCTCACGCCCGCTATTGAGGCTGTCGCGGGCTTGGTTGGCTGGTTCGCGCAGGAGGAATACCAAGGCTTCGACGTGGTTAGCTGGACATTCACGGCACCGCGCAGCACTTACGCAAAGCCCGCAGTAAACGCTTCCTGTCCGGTAACGGGCTACACCTCGCTGAAGATCATCAAGCCGCCGGAGATCAAGACGCTCGACACTCAGAATGTGCGAGTCACCCACACCTACGCCAATCTTCCCGGCCCAGCGATCAGGCTACCACAGATCAATGACGGGCCTGCCGGACTGGTCGACCTTGTAACCCAGCGACGGGCGATGGCGGATGATTTTGACGACCCATGTCTTGGCTTCACAACCACGAGAGACGACGGCTATTCAAAGGATTGGCAGTGGGTCGAACTTCGGGATGATCCAGAGATTCATTCCTACCCCTTCGATGCCGAGACAGGGCTGATTGAGCATCACATCGAACAGGTGATTGACGAGGCGGACGCGGCTGGAGAAGTCGAGGACGTGAACGCGGACGGCCAATACGTCACCGTGGCGCCGATCAATGTTTACCACTCGCTCAAGCGGACAGTGGAGATTGCGCTGCTGGCCCAGAAGCCAGAGTTTGAGCATTACAGCTTCGACCCCGAGACAGAAGACCGTGTAAAGGAATTGGTTCAGGTCGTGGAATTGCCGGATGTGCCAGCTGAACCCAAAACACTCGGGACCGTCGTCACTCAGCGGCAGATCAATACCCTGTTTGCCCTGCGGACAACGCGCTCGATTGATGGCGTTCCGACAAGTTATGACACTTGGGAATGGGTCGACTTCACGGTGCCAGGCATTGTTCCATCCGGCGGCGTCGTGGCCGGGACCGGAGGTGATAGCACGTTCGCGGTCGAATACCCCAACCGCCGCGAGCCCTACTCCAAAAAGCTCAAGGGCACAGTTTATGTGGACTTCTTTACGGCAAAGCCAGCCCGCGGCACGCTTCTGCAGATACTGCCGAGCGGTGCTTATTATCGAGGCTCCACCTTCGTTATCGATCTGCGCGGCTATCTGGTAAACGGCGACACGTTCAGCAACTCCGGAATGGATGTTTCCGAATCGTTCACATGGAGTGATTCCACGCCGTCAGCCTCGGCATATCTCGCCATGGTCGGATCGGAGCAGCTTTACCAAGAGCGCATCTCGAGATTCTGGACGGGCCACTGGAAGCGCGAGCGCGTCTACATCATTCCCGAGTAATGAACGAGAATCCCCTACTGCAGAAGGTTCAGCAGTCTGTTGCGGCCGCACAGCAGGCATCGCTCGCACGGTCACAAGCCTTTCGGGATAAGACCAAGGCGGATTTGGAAGCGGCCAGAAGCATCCCTGCGCCTGAACCCCTGACCCGCTTTGAATCCGTCACCACGCGGGAGAGCGACAGCTTTCTGTCCTTCCCCTCCCGCCGTGACGAAGAGGGCAGCGAATCTTCGGAGTCTACGCAACTCGTCATCATCAACCAAGGAGGAGCGCCGGCGCTGGCAAAGGCCAAGCTGTCCTCGGTTGCGGAATTTGTGATGATCCCCCCATAACGTTATGGCCTTCCTCAAAATGCCTCGGCCGATCCCGGTCGCCAATGAATTTGAGGTAGTCGATGACTCATGGACGCCGCCGACAACGCCGCGTTACATCAGCTTCAGCCTCGATCAATTCTTCGAGGTCATGTTCCGGGTGCGGAAATGGGAACTGTCCACGACATCGAGCGTCAGTGCATTTGCCTCGGCCACAAATGGTGTTGATAGCGTCTCGAAAACCTTTGCCCTGCCAAACATTCTCCAGCCCGACCCTGCCAGCGGTAGCGACACCAGCGACGATGAGGAGGACTGGATGGCGGTCAGGCTCCAGCGGGCGTATGTGGAAGACGCACTCTCTGCGGATGGCGATTCCTACACTGACGGCATTATTGATCTTGGTGTTGGCTTGGGATATGAATGCGACGTTCAGATTGCCTTTGGCTATCAAGAGGGCGGCATCGATCGCGAGTTCTACTACAAGCCGTCAGAGGGTGATGACGGAACGGTCTACATGCCTGTTCTTCTATTCGTTGGCATCGATGCGCAGGCGGAGTCAGCAATAGCCGACGCAGTTTCGGGAGAGTATTATCACTACACCCGCCATGTTTTCGCCGGGTCCGTTGCCTTTGGCGCCGCGCATGACTACACGCTGGAATTTACGATCTTGGGCAATACCTTCGAGATTCCGATGCTTATCGGCACGAACACCTCTGATACAGACGGAAGCAACGACCCGCCGCTAGATGGGTCATGGGCTCTGGATGCGACGATAAGCAATCTTGAAACCCTAGCTGTCGATCTTACGCCCGTCGAATGGTATGCCCACGATGACGGCGAGGGCGCGGTTTGGGATACGTCGGACGGGACGCTCCTACGGGAGGAAATTTACGCGATAAGGGACGGGACGCTGAGTTAATATACCCCATGTTCGGTGTAGACATCTTGGAGCTTGGCGTCTGGTCAGAAGTCGATTCATTGCCGACCTTGGCTGAGGCCTGCCTTGTGGCCAGCAGCTTCGCTGAATTGTTTGGAGAGGAGCGCGTGAGAATTATCACGCCAGACAATCAGACACTCTAACTCCTGCGAATCCCAACCACATCGCCGCGCTTGTAGGCTGAGACGTTCACGGCATTGCCTTGGTTCCCACCAAGGAGAAACACCGCGCTCCCCTCCATGTGGTCAAACAGCGCAACGTGATGCCCGCCTGAGCGCTTCAAGATAACCGTGTCGCCTTTCTGCGCCTCGGCAATATCGACAGGCTTGCCCCACTTCAGCCACTCCTTGGCGCGGAAGTGTTCTTTCGGGACGCCTGTCCCCGTCTCCAGCCCCCACAGGCCACGGATACACCCACACCAAGGCGTTGCGCTGTCATCGCGGTCAAGCCATGGCGCTGCCGTCTGGATGGCATAGGCAATGCGCGGCGTGGATTTGCCGCCAGGGGTTTCCTTTAGCCCTTTGTCTTTCAGGGCGTGGGTGTAGATGGTAAGAGATGCGCTCATTCTTCGGACTTCAATTTACCGCCAGTCCATTTGTTGATGTAGGCGACAGCCATAGGGACAGCGGACATGAGAACGCCCCAAGATAGTAGCGCCACTGCGCCGGACACGAATAGCATTGCGTCAGTCCCGAAGCCTAACCCCGACCACCGCAGAACCATGGGGGCCATGATAACGCCCGCGATGGAGCTTGCTGTCAGCTTTCGAGCTAACGTTTTAGCGCTACTCCCCTCCTTATGGAATAGGGCAACGCTTAGGATAGCCCCGCCGACCGCGCCCGCGAGACAGATTAGTCGCAGCTTTGAGTCATCAAGAATGTTAGTCGTGACGGTTGTTGTCGTTGAGACGGTCTCCGGCCCCATCTGAGAAACAATCGTGTGTCCTGTATCGGGTATGATCGCTGCAATGATCGCGGCCAACCCAGAGAATGCGGCCCATAGAACGACGGAGATAGTAGAGGTCATTACTGGCATTGTGGTGGTGGTGTTTTTTGGTTTGTGCCGTGGGTGACTGCGAAGCGGGTGGGAAATGGTGATAGACATGGCGTTTCCTCCTTCATATAGGATTCGGATTTGCTGGCCATTTGGAGGGTCATTGGAGCACATCATCTAAAGATGAAACGACTCCCGGCACACCGCTGATCGTGCCTAACAGCGCGTCCTTGGCGATACTCTTGGTGGGAACATTCTCCCCTTCTTGATACCCGCCCTTTTCAATCGTGATCGTGACCTTGTCCGTCTTCACGACCATGGCCGGAATGTGCTGCTTGCCCATCAGGTTTGCAGCCACATTCACGACCTCCGCGCCGTTAGGGAGGGTCGCGACCGTGACAAGGTTCTGACACGAGCAAAGGGTCAGGGTGAGGATTGGGAGGAATGGTTTCATTTGGTGGTAAAATGCGTCTCGGTTCTTTGATTGCCCCAAGCCTTCAGAAACTTCATCAGCCCCGGCCCGAAAATGCAGGCAGCCTCCACCGCGAGAAAGAGGAGCGTGATGGCGATGAGGAAGGCTTGTTTCAAATTCATTTCGCCAGCACCTCCGCCTTCCGTTCCTCACTGATGATCCCAGCCCCCACCAACGCAGTCAGCCCCATCATCACGCGCCCGCCACCGTTCGGATCATCGCTCCAGACCTCGCCATTCCACATCCGCAACTCCTCCAGCACCAGTCCTATCGTTGGATTGCCGCTATTGCCCAGGATCGCCGCCTTCTCCTGAATCGTAAATTCAGCCCAGAATGCCCCACGATCAGGCCAGACCTTCCGAGTCTTTGCCGCCAGTTCATCCGCCGTCAGATCACGCACCAGCCATTCGCCCTGCCCCCACACAGCAGCCGCTTGCGTTTCCGCATCATACTCAGGCTCAGCAGGCACCAGTTGCCAATCATCCGCCTTCGGATTCGATGCGCCCAGCCATGCTTCCATGACATCATCCGCGATCTCTCGCCGCTCAAAAGTAGTGGTGTGAAAGTATAGGCTCATCGTGTGTTATGCGTAAACTCTCGGATGCTCTGAAACCGTTGCCCCGTTGTTATTGGTGATGACAAGCCCGCCCTTCACGTCGATCAGATCGCGCACCAGTGGAGCGTAAAAGACTAGGGATTGTGGGCGGATCTTATCAGCCGTAAAACCCTTACCGAACGCGGCGTGCTCGGCCGCTGTCAGCGCGACATTCCACATGGCTACCTCTGCGTGCGCGCCCACGGAGGATGCGTTATTTGCATTCTCTCTCCCAATGAATAAGTCGCCCAATCCCGCCGCATTTGGGAGTGTTGATGGAACCGTAAGGTTGAAGGTCAAGGTTTGAGGCGCGCCGTCCACAAAAGCCTTAAGTCGATCCGAGTTAGTTCCGCCACTGCCATCGAATGACATTCCGAGCGCGCGCCATCCCGTCCCCGAGACTGCCGCACTCCCATAACTTCCGCTGCCATTCGCGCAGCAAAAATACACGTCGCCGCTATACCAGAGCATGCTAAATCGAGACGAAGTGGAACTGGATAGTCCTACTCCTGTCTGATCGCCAGTGGAGGTGCGAAAGTGCCGCGCCACCAACGTCGCCGCGCTCGCGCTCGCAATGAGACTCTGCGCCGCCGCAGAAAGATACTGACTCGATCCGTTGAAAGTAAATGCCATAGAAGTCCTTAGTTCGCCGTCCGCACCTCCACCGTCACCAGTTCCGCATCACCCGAAAGCGTGTCATTCGTCCCGTCCGCAGCATCCCGGTAAATCCGAATCCGAAAGGTGTCGCCAGCGGTCAAGCCGTCGATGTCCGTGCAGGTCATGCCCGTCACCATGATGACCCCGTTCGTGCCACTTGTGCTTGAGAAGTTATCAGTAGCCGTATCGAAGGAATCACTATCTAGATCCGTGTTGCCCCTCTCGAATTGCGCACCCCATTTCACTTGGCCGGATGTTCCACTCGTCGCTGTCCAATGAATAAAAACATAAAGCCCGCTAGTTAAAACCGCACCTTCGGGAATAACCCCAACAAACACCGCAGATTCATTCGTGGCGTCATCGAAGTCCAATACCGCCACACTGTTGCGCGTATCAAGCGTCGCGAAGTTCGATGCAGGCGGCTGATTGTCTCGGGGAGTAAATACAGCGATAGTCTTAGTGCCGGAGCCACCGCCGCCGCCTGAAACCGCAGTAGTGCTGATAGCCGTAATCAGGCCCTTAGCATTGACCGTGATGACCGGGACCAACGAACCGCTCCCGAAACTCCCCACATTACTATTCACCGTCGCCAGCGTCGTAGCATTGCCGGAACTGGTCACATCGCCCGTGAGGTTCGCGTTCGTTGTTACATTGCCAGCAGTTAGACTTGCAGCGGTCCCGGTCAGGTTAGTCGCAACCCCGGCGCTTGGTGTTCCTAAATCGCCCCCCTGGAAGTATGCCAATCCCGTCCCCGTTTCGTCCGTCAGAATCCCGCGCAACGTGGCACTGGAAGCGCTTCCCACAATGAAAGCACGGGATGAGGCTGTAGTCGTCAGTGCTGTCCATGCTACGCTGTTCCAGTAGTAGAGTTGGGCTGCGGATGGAGAGAGTGCCAGCAATGCTCGACCTTCTGCGGAGGTGGCGAGTGCAGCTATCGCGGTTAGATCAGAGTCTAGCGGTTGAGCATCCGCAATTCCATACCCAGCCAAAGTTGTGGGAGTTCCTGTGATGTCTTCCCATGCGGAGGAGCCGCCTTCACCGCTCGCAAGTTCCACTCGCAACGTCCAAGCCGAGACCCCTGTCTTCTCGTAAAGGAAGTCATTGGCCGTGTTGATGTAGCTATCCCCCACGATGCCAAGTCCATTGCTTGGAGCGCCGGAACCGTAGCGAAGGATTGGGATAGCCTCATTTGCCGTGATGTTCACGGTGATGACTTCCTCAGTCACGTCTACTGCTACTGTAATTTCCTCAGTCATTATGATGCTTCCCTCGAATAGTCGTCTAAGACGGTCAGCTTAACTTTGATCCACGTCTTCACCCTGCCCGCCGCGTCGGTGAGTTGAATGTCAGAAAACCACACGCCTGCAGGGAGAGGTAAGTCTTGCTCGGGAACTGTGACGCTCCAGTTGAGGGCGCTATTGATGTTAATGCTCTCGCCGCTCGTGAGGGTTGCTGCGGGCGCTTCATTCGGAAAGCGCCGGAACTGCATCAGGACAGAGGCAAGTTGCGAAGCCGGGGGCGAGCCGTTGATCGCGAAGACAATCGCAGGCCCGATACCATTCCAGGTATCTCCGCGAACCATTTCGCCTAAGTCTAGGAGTTCGGGCGCAGCCATAAGTTATCGAGTGGGGCGAAGGGCTGTTTGTTTCCTCTTCAACTCTTCCGCGTCATAACTCGCCTGCGTGACAGGCATAGCGGTTGATACCATGTCGCGGCGCTGAACGTTCGGAGTCATGCGCGAATCGACTGGCGCGGCAGGAGCAGGCGGCACAGTCGGCCTGAGCGTTGTTGCCCCCGGTGCCGTGGCTGTCATGCCCGCCACGGTTGGCGGCGTGTAAGTCTCAGGCAGTCCAGTTGGGTCTTTGGCGAGATACTTGGGAGGGCGCGGAGCGGTCGGGCGCAGGACGCTGGAACCCCCGGCGGCGAGAGACTTGTTGCTTCCGCCTGCTGCCGCATCTTGTTCAGCGGCAAGCCTTGCCTGAACAGGATCAAGCCCGCCTGTGATGTGTTTGGACTTCTGTGCGGCCAGCCATTCAGGAGTTCCCACGGCAGGAGGAGGCGCGGGCGCCGGGGTGATGGTCCTTGTGGTAGTCGTTGGCTGCAGAACGCCCGCCCCCTGCCGGCGGATTGCCGCTTGCTGCCCGGCATCCTCCGAAACGTAACCGCTTGTTCGCAGTCCGCCGTCATTGGTTCCCTTGGCATAACGCGCAGTTCCACCTACGCGGCCATTAAGTCCGGCATTGATGCGCGAACGGTCGGCGCGCTGGTTGCGAGTGAGAGGGATAAGTCCTGAGTCCATAGTTAAAGCGGAGGTGAAGAGAGAGTTTCAGTGACAGGCGGGGCCATTGGGTCCGCCATCGAATCTGCGGGCAAGGGCGTTGCTGCGGCTGCCTGTTCTTGCATGGCAAGGGCGGTCGTGATGAGTTGTTGCTCCTCCGGTGGCAGAAGCGGGATCATCTCCTGCATGGACGTGACGCCCGGACGGACAATCTTATCCGCATTCGAGAACCCAAGGCCCGCCAATGCCTGAATGTAGAGCTGGCGCTGCGAGACCTTCTCCATCTCAGGAAGGGCCGCATACCCATTCATGAACTCAATCGCCGCCTTGGAGTTGTTGACCTTATCCATGTCCTGCGTCTGGCTCAGGATGATATCGACATCCATATTGAGCCCTTCGACTTGCTCCGGCGTGATCTGGATTAACTCCGTGTTCTCGCCCTCGCCATAGGTGAAGGTTTCTTCACGGTCGAAATTGGAATACAGGAGCTTGACTGTGTAATAGAGATCCTTGGTGAATGAGCGCTTGAGGTCGTCGATGGATGACTTCAGAAGCACCGCCGCCCGCGTCATCAGTTGTTTGATGCCCGTAGCCGTGTTCGTCTCTGGCATCCCCGTCATGTCCCCTTGCGCGGCAGAGGTAATTCCCGTGCGCAGCTGCACCATTTGGAGCGTCATCTGCATCATCTCGACGGTGCGCTCGCTGAGGTCGGGCAGTTCTAGGAATTGAAGGAAGTCTGTCAGCTTTGCGCCTGGCTTTAGATTGACAGGCTTCTCATCGTTGAACGGCTCGTTTTCCTCCTCGTCCTCCTGCATGAGTTGGGACTTATCGAAGCCCTGGATTGGCTGCGACGCCTTCCGGTCATGCCAGCGAATCTTATTAAAGTCGTCGTCGATGATTGTTTGAGCGAGTTCCAAGTGCTCAAAATACCCACGGCCAACAATGCGGAACGGCACCTTCTCAATCGTGTGACAATGCACGGGCAGCATTCCTTCCGGCGTGATGTTCGCCAGATAATCCACCTTCAAAACGAGGTCGATCTCACGGCAGAACACGATGTAAATATTCGAGACAGACTTATTCTTGCCTGTCACATCGAGGCGCATGTAGCCTTCATCGAGACGAACCGGGATATTTGGCAGCGCTCCGGTTTGCAGATCCCGCTCAGGGTCGGAGACATAGGCCTCGCCACGGTCGCCCGTTGGTGTGCGGGCCTCGGTCTTGCCCTCGTTCAGATTGGAATAAATGCGTTGGGCATCTTCATTGGAAAGGTCGTAATCCCGAATGATGTCATGAAGGTTCTTGCTGAACGTGTGAAAGAAATCCGTGTGACGCAGGTCCAACTCGGGGGCCATGGGGTCAAACGACACATCCTTGTAATAAAGGTTGGTCGCTTTAACATTCCGGTAAGTGACACGGGAAGCTTTGCGGAAAGCCTTGTCGTATTTGTATTCGCCTTGGGAGAGGTCTGTCTTCGGGTCTTTCGCGGGGAAGCGCGGGGCCTGTCCGGTTTCGTCATCGATCCCCTCAATCTTATCCTGCGCCAGGATTGGCTCACCCGTCGAGGTAAAGACAGGCTTGCCCGTGGCCGCATCCTGCAAGGCCGTGATAGGCTCCTCGTATTCGTCCGTGGTGACCATCCACGTTTTCTTCGTGAAGCATGTCCCGAGCATTGCGGCCAGCTTCACGGCCTCGCCATACACGGGCGTTATCTCAGCATGCCTGAGCTTCCATGTCGCGTGCTTGGTGATCTGGTCTGCCAGGATGTGGTCTTTCTTCCCTTCCGGCTTAGCCCCAAACCATGGCGAGGAACCAAACAAATCATTCTTGGCCTGTGCGGTGAAGAATTCGCAGAACGCACCGATGACATTCAGGCTGTCGTTCTGGACATCGAAAATGGACTTGCGGCCGGCGTTCCGGTTCCCTTCCTTCTTGCGGTAAGAGAAGTTATCCTCGGCCTGCATCTCAAACCGTTCCAACTTCGTCCGCCAGCCAGAGAGCGCGGCATAATAAGAGTCGCGGCGAGTAGACGCATACTGTGCCAGCCATGTCAGCCGTGTGGCGGAGAGTGCGTTTTCCAGCGGGGATTGCTGCTCACCCTTGCGCTTGAGCATGAGGGCATGGGTCAGCGCCATCTGGCGTTTGGCCTCTGCGGATTGGTTTGGCTGTTCAGCAAGGATTTGCACCTAGCGACATCACCACACCCACCAATTTATGCACGCATGGCGAAGCCGTGTTGCATGCAATGTCGTGTTTTGGTAGCGTGCGGAATGCAGAATGACGACGATTCCCGGTCTCGACGTGAGAGGAATGAACGCGAAAGCTTTATCGGCGGGATTGTTTTGTTTGTGCTGATACTGGTTCTGATGGGGTTGGCGGCGATGAGTGGGTGAGTGGGTAAAGTATCAAATGGGGGTGAAATACAATCAAACCCACCGCAAAACACTAGCATACCCCGAAAAAGGGCATAGTTATATTGGCATCTGTAGATTGCTTCGTGGAGCGGAGTAATCGGCCCACTTAGCAATCTGCCAAATGAGCCCGCTTTCGCTCCACGTTAGCGGGCTTTTTTGCGCCCGGCTTTCTATTGATCCGGGTCAACCATCCCGGACATAGCGGAGTCATGCAGCACTAGAAACGCGAGGTGACCGCGAAGATGGTAATGAGAGATCTGTGATGAGCGGAGGTGCGGACAGCGATAAACGCACAGCCGAAAGGCTCGCAGGTTTAATATGCGACGTTGCAGGTGGGAAACCTGCCCGCTCAACACAGATCTCTTACAATAACGGTTCCCGGCCTGACTGAAATTTAAGCCGGGGTAAAAGCAGTCGCTCGCGAGGGCGAGAACGCTGAAGACCATAGCCCGATAGAATACTTGCACCGTGGGCTGTCTTCAGTTGAGCGAAAGCTCTTGTGTTGGAAACTCCAGTCGGCTCCGGTTCGGAATGACAAAACACGTTCTCCTGGCAACGGGAGAACTGTGCACGTTTCTCAATCCCACCAATCCGGAATAACCCCTGACGACTGGAGGGAGGGCGTTAATTGTATAGCTCTCCCCTTAATTGTAGAGCTCGGGAGCGCTAATTGTAGAGGTGTTGACACGTCTGATAAGCTGAAGGCATGAAAATGGACCGTCGGCAGAAAATCTGGTTCGGGGTGTTTTGTGTGATCCTTGTGCCGTTGGCGGTTTGGGCGTCGAGCAATGCGAAGGAAACGACCTTTGTTTCAGCGTGCGCAGTCGCGATGGCATTTCTGTTTTCGTCCATGACAGTTCCAGCGGCAAAGCCTCGGCGCTAGTTCTCCTCCGTGGCGTTGTCCACGATATTGACAACATCCTTAGCCGTGTTTCCTGCGATGGCTGCGCCCGTTGCGTTCGTGGCGCGAGTCGCCCACTTGTTTCCAGGGAGCACTGACAAAAGTAGCGCGACCCCCTGAAGGGTGGTCACCGCCTGCCGCATTGCCCATTCGTAGGGCTCCTTTTTGGCACTGCTTGGCAGATCCCACGTGATGAGCTTGGAAAGGGACGTCGCCCCCTTGCCAATGCCACCAAGAGGATTGGTCCCCATCGCGAAATCGAGGAAGGCATCGAATGCCCCGTTGATGAGCGGGACGCCAGAGAGCGCACCCGCAACGCCAACCTTGATGAAGTCTCTAGGCTTCCAGTTCTCCAAATCAAAGATTTCATCGTCATCATCGTCGCGGATGTCGCGCCAAGCTGAGGAAATCCCCTGCATGACAACGCCGCCGATCAGGTTTGCGACCATCAGATTTCTCACCACTTCACCTAAATTTCCCTGCCCTTTCCTCCGCAAAGCTTCAGCCATCCCCAGATTCGCTGCCAACTGCCGCGGCGAGGAAGCAAACATGAACATCAGCTTCCCAAACCCCTGGGCCCTCAGTTCCCCAAGACTCCGGTCGATCATCTCCGCGGGCTGCGCCGTCCGCGCCACATCGTCAGCCATCTTTGCCGCGGCGATCCTCTTGGCCTGCACATCACCTACGCCCGCGGCCTTCATCTGGTTCAGGTGATAATCGTAGCTAATTGCAGCACTGACGGTCGTAAACGCGGCATCCACCCACCCGATCAAGTCCATACCCTTCTCAATGAACTCCGCGGTGCGCGTCGGTTCCGCCTTGGCTAACTGATCCATGGCCATCCGAACTTCGGGACTGTAACCCGACTGCAGTCGGCGCTGGATCACGTCCGAATTGTAAGCCTCCTTCAGCGACAGCCGCCCGGTGATCGCTTTGCCGAATCCCTTGGCCCAATCCTTGGTCGGAATCCGCATGAGTGTGCCGAAGGCCGCGGAACTCTGCTTCATCAGCGTGGAGACTTTGAAAGCTAGGGCCATGGCCGCTTGGTTCTTCACCAGCCCATTGACCCACTTATCCACCGCCCGTGTAATGCTCTGATCAAACCCGCCGCGCTCCAGAGCTTCCGCCCAGAACTTGAGATTATTCCCCATCTCCGGGCCGCTGGCTGCAGCTACCGAAGATTGCACATCACGATTGCCGATCACCGCCCGGAACTCCCGCGACAACTCCGCGAAAGCCAGCCAGTGTTGAGTCTGCGCGTGATGGCGGAAGAATAGATCCATCGCGTCCTGCTGAATGTCCGGCTTGCTCTGGTGATTTTGCCGCTGTTTCAGGAACCCCGACCGCATCCCGCCCTCGCCCAGAAGCGCATTGCCGCTGGCATCCACAGTCGGATTGGCGTTGTCATGGTGGAATGTCCCCGGCGCATAGTTCGCCTCTTTCCCCAGCCGGACGCCATACATCTTTTCGTAGAGGTCGTTGAGAGGGTCGAAGCCTGTCTCGTATTCATTGGCCAGCCATGCGCGGATTTGCTTGGCTTCGGGGCTGATCTGGCGCTCGATGGTTTCAATGGCATCAGGCGTCCAGCCCCAGCGATCCAATGCCGCCTTGTAGCGCTCCTGCTTCCAGAGCATGGAGATATGAACCGCCTGCATCTGGGTCATGGTCAGGCTCTCAGGCTTCCCATCGAACGCGACCTTCGTTATTTTAAAAACTTTCTTCCTTGGGTTGTTCACCTGGGAGCGCAGTTCCGCCACATGCTCAGGCTTCAATCCGTAGCGTTTCGGGTCGAGCGTGCCGTTGGCGATGCCGAGCGCGGTTGATTCATCGAAGGTGACCGTTTCTTCCTTGGCTCCCTCCATCTTCGGCGCAACCACATCCTGCACGGTCTTGAGCCGATACATAGCCCGCTTCCGGTCCAGCGTTTTCTTCCCCGGCCAGAGCGTTTTCTGGAAGTCCTCCCACTGCTTAGACTTGGACAGCATGGCGTCGGTCTTCTTGGCCGTGGCTTCGCGTGCCTGCTGGTTCCAGCGTTCGACCAGCTTACTTCCCCGGCCAAAGGCCAGTTCCAGGTTCTGAACGAATGATAGCAGACTCGTCAGCGTCCCGGCCTTCTTGCCCTCGTGGATTGCCTCGCGTGTCCGCTGAAGCTCGGCGTCGCTCCCGCTGTTGCCTGTATCCTCCCGGGCGTCCGCCTGCCTACCCTTATCGGCTTCCATCCGCGCAATCTCCTTAGCCTTCCATGCGTTCCGGCCCACAGCATAAACCGCCTTCGCCCAATCGAGCGCCTTGGACATGCCGTCCGAGTTCCGGTTCTGGAAGTCGCCAAACATTTCGAGGATCTGCTGACGCTCCATGAGATCGGCCCGCTTCTCGATGTCGGCATTCTCGGGACGTGCAAGGTCTGCTTCTAGTCCCGCAATCTGACGATCAACCTCGTCCTGCGTCATTACGGCCGCATCGCTGATGAGCGAGAACACGTGATGACCTTCCGGCCCCAGCTTGCCCTTCGCTTTCTCGCCCGGCCCACCTCTCGGCATGGCCTTTTCGAGAAGCTTCCCGAACTGTTCCGAGTAGTCTTTCTTCATCCAGGATTCAAAGACCTCGTGCATCTTCTCAACCCGGCGCTGAATCTCCTTCACCCGGGCGCTGTCGGTTGTGAGGCTGGCAATCTTGGTCAGTCCGACGATTCTGCCGCGCACTTCCGGCGGCATCACAGACAGGATGGCGTCGAACGTCTTCATAGCAGCCAGCAGCCGCTCTTTCTCGTTGTCCTTCGCTGCCTTGCCGGACATGGCTTTACGGGCGGCGAGATGGCGAGCATCCATAGCCGTCTTTTCCCGCGCCCATTTACGGGCGTTGTCGGCGAGTTGCTTGGTGTATTTGGCTTTGAGTGCATCCCGCTCCTTTTGCGGGGCCTTGTCTTGGACGAGTCCGCCCATATCAAAGGCGAGACCTTGGCGAAGTTCTTTTTGCGTCTCGTCAAAGTCCGCCTCAGCCCGCATGGACTCTTCCCGCTGCGCCTGAATCAGCCCTTCCATGCCACCCAGAACATCGCCCTTCTCGGCAATCAACTTGTCCCATGCCCGCGCCTGCTCGCTGAACTTGCGCAGGATAAAGTCATAGACCCGCTTCCGCTTCTCCGGGCTGCGCATGGCATCGCTGATCGTCTTGCGGATGTCCGAAGGTTCGGCAATGCGGGAGCCTGCTTGGAGGGCTTCAGTATCCGAGGATTCCTCGGTAACCGTTTCCCCTTCAAACAAGCCCGCCATTTCCTGCGCCAAAGCATCCGCCTCACTGGTGACCTCTTCCTGATAAGCGGCCTGAACAGGATCGCTCGGCGTTTCCTCTTTCGCATTTGCAGCCTCTCTAACGGGGGCGTCCTGTTTCTGACTCTCTCCACCCTGCTCTTTCGGCTTAGCCTCTGGAGCCTTAGCTGACGCCGTCTCCAGCCCTAATTCCTTCAGCTTGGCAATCACCCGTTGCTCTGCCTGCTCAACACCAGCCTTTGTTTCAGGTGGCAGCTTATCCACATTCCGGCGCAAGAATGCTGCGATCCGGTTCAGAAGCTCACGCAAGGCGCGGCCCAGTGTCTGATTGACCCCAATGGACTCGCTCACCTTCCCGGCGAATGCGCTGTCTTGCACGAGCATCCGAATGAACTCGTGGCCCATGGCCCAACCGTCCACTTCTGCGGGCGCATTGCCTTGGTAGTAGGCTTTGGTCACGTGCTTTTGGAGTTTGGGGCTGAGCGTTGACCATAGACGCTCCATCTCAGGGCGCGGGATAGCCTCAGTCGCAGCCCGGTGGACAACTTCCTCCTGAACTGCCGCTTCCACCCATGCGTCCCGCTGATCCTCGGGCATGTTTTGCAGCATTTCACCCATGCGCCCGAGGTCGATTTCAAGCTTGCCGCCGCCATACTGAATGCCGCCGCCGCGCTCCTCCTTGATGTGGGACGTTCCGCGAGGGAATAGGGGGGCGTATCGCTGAAGGATTGGATCTAGCCTGTCAGCGGCCTCGATTGCGCCTTTGCGTTGTGGGCGCGGGACGTTGTTATTGATCTGGATTTGGGCGGTTCCGTGCCATGCGGAGCGGGGTTTTGGAGGTGGACCAGAAACAGGCTCAGGAGTGGATCCGGGAGGAGTTGTTTCCCTAGGTAAATCAGCGCTTATGCTTGCTGGACCAGCCGGGCCGGATGGCAGTTGCTCGCTAGAATCGAGCGACTGACTTTCCGCCTCAACCTGGCTAATATTCTCCAAGGTCGTTTGCTCCCTGAACTTCGCCCGCGCCGTCTGCTCATCCATGCCGATCATGGCTCGAGTCTCAGGAAAGGTCTGCTCCAGGGTATCGAGCGCTGCCTGCGTGATGATCGGTTTGCCGTTCTCCAGCTTCACCGCCGGAACTTCCTTGCCGCCGATGTTCTTGAGTTCGCCCTTGCCGGCGCGGGTAATGCCGACGCTTCGAAGATCAGCCTCGGGGAAGGATTGAAGGTCTGCGCCTTGGGCAATGTCGCGTAGGACGCGGGCGGATTGCGCGAGGGATGGATCAATGTCCAGAGGCGGATTGGCGGTGAACGCTTCCAATTCCTGGTTGCTGGCGGCGAGGAGGGCTTCTTGAGCAGCCTTCTGGCCTCTCGATTGAGCCTCGCCCATGCTGAACGAAACCGCATCGCTCCCGCCTTGGACGGTTCCGCCAAGGATAGCGCCGATCAATCCTGCCTCGCCACCTTCATTGAGAATCTCCTCCCAAGTCTTGTCTGGGTTGTATGAGGCCTTGGCGATGATGCCTTGAAGAACCTGATCGGCTGCTTCTTCCGCAAACTCTGCGCCGGCACCCTTGGCAATACTGCCGGCGATTCCCCGGAAATATCCCTTCGTTGCTTCCTTGATGACACCCCTGGTCGCAGCATTGACTACGCCGGCCTCAACG
Source organism: Phragmitibacter sp. (assembly GCA_965284365.1). Taxonomy (GTDB): domain Bacteria; phylum Verrucomicrobiota; class Verrucomicrobiia; order Verrucomicrobiales; family Verrucomicrobiaceae; genus Phragmitibacter. The sequence continues at coordinate 3,417,928 of OZ260079.1, read as the reverse complement.
CCGAGCCGGCCACCCAGCGCCGTGACAATGGCGGTAGTCGCCCCGCTCGCCAGCGCCGGCAGAGTGGCTTTATTGAGCGCTTCATCTTCGCTAAGCCCTTGCTCTACATAGGAGGAATAGGCATCCGCGAACGTGTTGCCGAACTGTGCCGCACCCGAGGCTGCCACAGTGCCGGCAAATGCCGCCTTCGCAACAATCGCCTCTCCCAGCTTCTTTTTGAGTAGATGCTTACCCACCGCTGCGCCGGCACCACCGCCGGCAAAGGAGGTGATAAGGCTGCCAGTTTGCGCCGCCAGCATGTTTGTGAGTTGGCCGGCACCAATAGCCTTAGACGCCTGACCCAACTTCGCCGTGTCCTGGCCGATCATGACGGCCGTGTCCATGGCTCCGGGGATGCGCAAGAATCCGCCGATAGCGGCCACAGACTGAGCCGTGCTGAGCATTCCAGACAACGCGCCAGTCCAAGCTTGGTCTATGTGAGCCATCGCCCCGCGCTCCTGCTGATAGGCGCGAATCAGTTCAGCCTTTGTCTTAAACGCTCCTTCATTCGCTTTCTCGAACCGCTCAAAGGCCGGAATCTGACCCAGCGCGTAAGCCATTCGGCCGGCAGCCTCTTCTTCCATGGCCGGGATCTGCTCCATGGCCTTGGCTTTAGCCTCTTCACTGGCTCCGCTTTCGGTAATGGCGGCACTCAGCTTGTTGGGGTTGAATGCGTCCGCCGGGTTCAGCGCAATCGCGCCGTTGGACAGCACGCGAACCGGGGCGCTCTTGTTGCCCTTAGAGAAGTCCGCCTCTTCCTGAAGCTTGGCCTGGGCCTGCATCTCGGGCAGTTGAGAGATTGCGGCCGCTTTCTGGTCGGGTGTGGCAGGACTGGCTTCAATAGCTGCCTTTGCCTCCTCTGGATTGGCCCAGAGCTTGGGATTCACCATCACATTGCCAAGACTCGAGACGCGAACCTTGTCGCCCGGGTTGCCCTTAGTGAAGTCGGCTTCACGGGCGATCTTGTAGAGGTCGACAGATTCATCTTCGGACAATCCCAAGTCTCGGCCGATACTGGTCACAAGCACGCGGCCGTGCCGCTCCTCTGGTTCAGAGGTGCCCAGCTTGGACATTTCACGGTAGATCGTATCAGCGGCCGAGAGCTTGCTCTGCATCTCATTCCTAACCGCCGCCCGCCGCTGCCCGAACTTCTCCTGCAGCAGCATCAGAGGAGTCTCTTTACTCCCCGGCTTCTTCGCCAGTTCACCCAGAGCCGCCTCAAACTCACCATCCAGAGCCCTGAATTGCTCAGCATACGGGGCCAGCGCGGGATTGGCTGACATCTTGGCGTAACCGTCCTCCCTCGCCTTGATCTGCGCCTGACGGGCAGCTTCCGCCTCTGCGCGGGCCTTGCCGCCGTCTAGGGCGTTGTCAAAATCGGGATCACCTGGCAGCTTGCCCGCTTTCTTCGCCTCATCGAACTCGGAGAGATACTTCGCCTTGTAGTCTGCGAGTCTCCGCTTCTTTTCGGAGGCAGATAGTTGGGAGTCTTTCAGCTTCCCAACCTCGGCTTGGTAGACTTCGTATTTAGCCTTCAGTGGCTCGAACTCAGCATTGGTCTTGTCGCGGTCAGCTAACCACTGCTCCGCAAAGTCCTTATCAACGGCATCCTTTAACTCGGTCAGGCCTTTCGCGTTCACGCTATAGAGCGTTCCATCCACACGTCGGAAATGCTCTGTCTTGAACTTGTCGGCCCTTTCCTTGAGCGCCTTATAACCCTCCTCCAGCGGCAATCCCTGCGCCTTCCTCAGCGCCAGCTGGTCAGCAATCCGCCGCTCCTCCTGATCAATCAGACCTCCGCGCTTCCCAAACTCGAGTTCCGTAACCGTCCGCTGATCTTTCCCGATGGTGACCGGGACCATCTGGCGCGTTACAGGGTCTTCGGTAAGAACAGAGACATCGCCCGTCTTCGGGTCAATCTGAGTCAGTCTGCGGTCTCCAGGAATGGCGATATCGCGCCCATCCTGAGCCTTGAACTTGTGAAGCTTGTTCGCCTCGTCCCACTCAACGCCGCTGACGTCGGGGGTGTATTCCATGCCATCCGCATCACGGAACCGGGCCACAGCCCTGCGCCTATCGCCTTCCTGCCGGACAGTTGGGGCGCCAAGAACCTCGGGCTTGTAAACAGGCTTGCCGTCTGGACGCTGGACAATGCGCTCCTCTGCCGTGGAAGGGTCGACTTCAGTCCGAACGCCTTGAGCTTTGGAAATGCGAAGCTGTTCTCGGCGTTGCCGCTCTTGAAGCGTTGCGGCTTCCTTCTGTGCCCGCTCCGCTTCCTTGGCTTGCTTCTCCTGCTGTTCCGCCTGCCATTGGTCATCGGATTGCGTAGGAAGCAGAACGCCTCGGGAATCGGTATAGAGCGAACGTCCTTGAGGGCGAAAGGCTGCCTCTGTCGCGTCGTTCTGCTGGTCGATGGCTGCCCGTTGTTGGGCCTCTATCGCCTTCTGTTGCTGCCTCTGCGCCGTATCCTGCGTCCGCTGCGTTGCGCGAAAGACGCGATCGTCCTGAGAATCTACCTCGTCTACGTAGTTGAGGGCATCCTGCTGGATGCGGTCCCTCAACTTAGAGTTACGAGGGGCGCGACGGATGTCACGAGCGAGTTGACGGAATACAGGGTCGTTAGGGTCCATGGCGGATTCGCCATCGTCCCTGTTCTAGTCATGGATGCACGTGTCCTGAAGGCCTGTTGCGCGCAATGTGGGGTTATGGATGCCGATAAAGCCCGTCCATGCCCTTAACAAACATATCCTCTCTGTCTGGAGAAACATAGCTTCTGGCACCGTCCCGTAATGGCTCCTTTAATCGCTCAAAGGTCACAGTTTCGTTGTATTCATCCTCCCAGAATCGGAAATTATAGGAGCTTCCAACGATGTCCTCCATGATCCTCTGTGCAGGCGTCCATACGGGCCCCATAAAGCCCACCAAATGAGCCGGAGGCGCTGCGTCTTGCAGAACACGACGAGTAAACGTCCTTCTTTGACCCGGCTTCAACGACGTTATTTCCCTCGCCAGAAAGTGAAGAGTGCTCATGAATTATTTTAAGTCTTATTTAGTGCTTCTGTCTACCCCTCCAACAATTTCCCGCCATGCCCTGGCATCTGACGAAGCAACCGATCTCGGCGGGCTATCGCCTCGGCGTCCTTGGTTTCTGGCGTGACGTCGCGTTCTTTGTTTGGATCTTCTCCGCTTAGTTCGCCCGCGAGTTTGGCGTCTAGTTCGATGGCTTTGAGTTTGTCGCTCACTGACGGGCCACTCACGTATGGCCCCATCTTACTCATCTGACTTTGGCAGTAAATACTCTCCTCGGAGTCATCCTTTGGAGCTGCTCTGACCACTCCAGCAAGGAAGGCCCGCTTCTCTCCGAGGCTTAGAACCGTTGTGGTTTTTACCTCTGAGCAGGCTTTCTCTAACGCTTCTTGGACCTCAACTTTTCCCAACATTCGAGAGCCGAGAGTGCTGGCAACCCCATTGGAAACGGATTCCCCCTCCAGGCCTTTGGCGACGATATACGCCTTCGTGGCATTGAGATTGTGCTCGATAAACGCAGCGACGAACCGAGAGACAAAAAGCTCTTGGACCTGTGGTGATTTGTGTCGCGGCATCTCTTTTCAGTCAATATTGAACAAAATCCAATCTACACCATCCCAGAGCGGAGCGCATTGGAGATATTGCGATCATCCCTGAGCCTGGTCCCTACCAAGTTCAGCCTTCCTCTTGGTGATTCGGTCATGGAGTCGCATGAACGAAGCGGCATCGAACTTTCCGATGGGGTCGACGGCCTTCCTCACCTCCTCCCTCCCCTTCTTCAGTCCAGCATTATACCCCCGGCAATAAGCCGTCCGTTCTGCCCGTGTGAGTCGTGGTTTTTTCATGGGGTTAGTTAGTAATCCAAAGGATTGCGACAATGACCGCTCCTAGAGAAAGTATTATGGCTGCACAGCCAAGCCCTTGTCCTAATTCTGAATTTCCAAATGATTCATCCTTCATCTCAATCCTCCTTCAATGGTTTGGGGTGGGGCAATTAATCATCAATAGGCCCGTGGTAGGCCCCAAATTCGACGTGCTCATCATCGTGACTGTGGTTGTAAACTGTCACAGTTATAGGTTCATCAAAGTCATGTGAGATGCGCAGACTGTCCGGTAGCTCAGCGAGAATTAACTTTAATTCCCCTACTGTTTTAGCATGCGGCTTTGGCATTTCTGCCTTGTAAAAATGCTTTGGTATCATGGTAGTATTTTGGCTCTCTTTCGTTTCTGTCTTCATAAAATCTCCTCGCTCAATGGTTCTCTAACTCAACCCCGGTTCGCCTTCACAAAGGTTTTCGCGACACAACGGGCAAGGCTTATACATGGCACCAAAGTAACTCTCATAGTCGGCTGTTGGCACCTTGCCGCTGTCGCCGCATCGCGGGCAGGCCATAGAATCATCTTCTTCCTCGTATCCGCGTAGGTCGTCATCATCAATCATAAACTAAATCTCCTCACTTAACGGTTCTCTCACATGACAATCATGCCTCCAACTCCAAGCCTTAGCCCGCCTCTCCAACTCCCCTTCCACATCCCCCGGCCAGAACTCAAACGCGGTTGCAATCGCTTCCTCGCGGGTAAGTTCCTCGCCTTTCTCGCTTAGATGCTGGCGATTTCCAGATGGGTCGGATACAGAGAAAATTGATTTCATCGTTTGCCTGTTGAGCCAAGCATTGCGGCTGAAGCTAACAGCGCGGCAATGCCAATACCGCCACGGATCGTTCTCCGCTCGCTCATTGGGTAAGGCAGCTTCCCGCTCGCCGTTACAACAGGCTCATACGGTGTGGATGGTGGCGTCATTACCCGCTTCCATGCGTCGGCTTGTTCTTGCCGCTCAATCAGCAAGTGGCACCGCTTGTATTTCTTACCGCTTCCGCAGTGGCACGGTTTGTTTCGTTCGTGTTTCATAGGTATTGACGTTGGGCGTTGGGGTCGGTGACGTTGAAGATGGATTTCATGGAGAGGTCTGCTCGTAGAGGTTCCTATTCTTCATCTTCTCCCAAAACCCTAAGGCATCGGGCTTGATGGCGAAGGCATGAACCGGAAAGCCAGACAAGCTCACCACGGCTTCAATAAGCTCTTGTGCGTATCCTTGCCCTCGAAACTCAGGGTCGGACTCGATGTTGTCCACGACCCAATTATGCGAGGCTTTTAGACACCTCGCTTCGCATACTACAAGTGGCCCGTTTCTCACTTCGACCTCTACGGCCACTCCTCTGTTTTTGAAATGCACACTCATAAAATTCAACCTCTCGATATTCCCTCGTTCACGCCGCCCCCTTGACCTTTGCGACCTCGGCGCGGAGGGCGGATGCTACTTCATGCAATCCCTCGGCTTCCAGGCGTTTCGCCATTGCGAGCATTTCAGCGACTGAACGGCGCGGTGGTGGTGGGAGTGGTTTCATGCTTTGTCCTTCTGTTCTTCCTTTTCTCTGAACTTAAAAAACTGCCCCTCGAACTCCATGAGGATCTTCACGTTCCGCTGGCCGCCTCGGTTCTTGGCGATCTTCACAACGCGTTCACCTTCGTTCTTGGTAGTCGAGATTTGCAGAAGCTTGTCGGCATCCTGGCCGATGGCGCGGGACTCGCGGAGCAGACCTTCGTCATTGAGTTGGGAGAGGAGAATGACCGTAATGCCGAGATTCTTGGCCACAATCTTCATGGTCCGGCTGATGGTCGCCACCTCACGTTCCCGGCTGTCACCCTTCTCGCGCTTGGCAGAGCAAAGTTGCGCGTAATCCACGACGGCCCATTTGATGCCACGGCGACCTTTGTCGATTCGGATGGTTGCGGCTATTTCCTCGATGGCGTCCAGTTCGTCATAAATCCGAACCGGAATCACTTGCTCGGTGTAGCTGGTGAACTTCATAAGCTCGCCCTGCTCAAACTTGCGGTGCATCCAGACTGTCGAGCGAATGCGGGCGCCCTGCGAGATCATGCGCTGAACCACTTCCTCGCCCGGCATTTCGAGGCTGAAGATTGAGCCTGGGTGGCCTGCTTCCGCCAAGTTTGCAGCCATCTGCAGAGCGAGCGCGGTCTTGCCGTCCGACGTGCCCCCAGCGACTACAATCAATCGCCCCGGCTGCGCACCGCCTGTCTTCTCGTCCAACCAGGGAAAGCCAAGAGGTATGCCGGATTGAGCGGGGGCGGATTCAGCATCCACGATGGAAAGAACGATCTCCTTGAAGTCTCTGCCGGCGCTTTTGGTCGTGATGGATTGCTCGTGAAGCTTCAGGGATTGATCGACCAAGCGCGCTGACCATTCCGCAGTCTCACCCTGTTGGAGTGATGCCGCTTCTGCGATAGCCTTCTGGCAGAAGGTGATCCCGTCTCTTCGTTGAGCCATTTCCCGCACGATGTCGGCCCAATAGGTTAGCTGGCTTGGCAGCGTGTAGAGATACAGGTCTGATAGGTAGGCCACGCCTCCGATGTTCTCCAACTGGCCAGAGTTTCGGAGTTCGGCCGTAAGCGACTCAAGCCCCACTGGTGAGCGATTCTCTGACAGGGTTGCCAGGGTCGCAAAGATAGCCTTGTGGGCGAAGTGATGGAACTGTTCCTGGCGCAATAGCTGAACCGCCTCCGGCACATAGCGGCCATCCTGCGTCATGATCGAAAGGACGGCCTTTTCGGCCTCCTCACTCCAGGGCATTGAAGCGCCTGCGGTTGTTTCGTCTGGCCCTCTCATAGCATCGTGAATTCTTTGGTTTGTTCTTTTCCGCGAGGGTTGTCTGCCCAGCGGCGAGCGCGGTCGATGTCCCCTTGCCAGTTGTTCAGCAGGGTCGGGATGTCCCGGCGTGCATGCTCGTGCTTGGTTGTGTAGCGTTCCAGCAGGTCTAACTCGTCGTCAGATGTCGGCGGAAGCTTCTTGTAGGCCCTGAGCTCTTTCTCACTCCAGGGCGTATTGTCTCGTCTGTGATACCAGCCGTTGATTCGCTTTTGAAGGTCATCAGGCCTCCATTCCTTTCCCCCTTGGGGGTTAGGGGGTTCTTCCGAAGATGAAATTGAAGATGAAGATGAAGGGGTTGATTTTTGCTTAACCTGGGTGGTTGTCTTTTGCTTGGACTTTTGCTTAAGCAAATCGGGATTTCCGCCCAATTTACCGCATTCAGCCCTCACTTTTCGTATCTCCTCGTCCCTTACCATGCGCCTGCAAATCAGAGCGGTAGAGTCAGCATCGCGTGAAGCGACCCCGAACTCTAACAACTTGGTTAGGGTATTGGTTAGGATTTGCTTATCCAAACCGAGGAGACGGGCTAAAGCGTCGTCGGGCATGGGACGCCCGTTTAGCAACAGCTTGCCGCGTTCACTCGATTCGAACATAAGAAGCAGAATCTCAAACCAGACACCACGGTCATGGTAACTCAGCGCCTGGACGCCTGGATCTTTGCGCCAGTCGCCCGGGTAGAACTGAAGGGAGGGAAGTTTCATTGTTGCCTACTTCCCGCTTTTCGCTTGTTTGCAGTATTTAATCAGGGTCGGAAGAGACTTTCGAAGGGCCTCAGCCTCCCGCCAAGTGAGCGTGAGAACAGATTCCTCACCGTTATACTCCTTCTGAGAGATGCCGATTTCGTTATCAACATTGATGTAAGCCTCGAAACCTAGCGTCCCTGGGAAGGATGCTGTTGGAGGATCTGAGTTAGTGACGTTGCTCATATTTTAAGGCACAAAAATCCCCTCACTGCTGCCCACGGTAGAACTCCCGGACAGGCGGGACGCGGGCATGAGTGAAGGGATGGTTTGCATTCTGTCGTTTGGTCGGGTTCTACGCCGGCGCATCTCGCGCATACCAATCCTACCCCGTGTCAAAAACCGCGCACGTGTCCTGAAGGCCTGTTGCGCGCAATGTGATGATATTGGGGGCATGGGGGTTAGGGGTGTGGGTAAAGTTCAATACTATCGACCCTCATCCGCAGCGGCAGCGATCTGACGAAGGCGCACTGTGTCGGCATCTCTAAAAGGATCTGGTCCACCTTCATTTTGACCGCCCTGTATCCAAAGCGGCGAAGGGTCTGGTATTCCCCCGGTTGAAACCAAAGGCGAAGATGATCCAGGGAGGTGCAGCCGTAACCCATAGGTTTACCTGCCGCTTTTTCGTTCAGCGCCAACATGACATGCACGGGCGGAGGGGCTAGTGCGTCATACTCCGCCTCCGTTGCTCTATCCTCTACCCACTTGGAAGAGAATCCAGGCTTCCATGGGCCACGCCCCTTACGGTCTTGAACGCGGTAGATGAAGACCTCCCCTTCCCCTTCTTTGTTAGTCTCGCTCATTGGTGGGCGGGTTGGGGTTAATGAAACGGGCGTGCGCCCAATGCTTCGGGTCGGCTATGATTTTCAGGCACCGTTTGCAGGTCACCTTTGATTGATCCGACTCCGCGTTTGTGCCGTCCTCTGAATGGCTGGAACTGAATCCGCACAGGGTTCCAGTCCAGTTATGGGTCTCCCTATGCTCAGAGACTGCGAGATGTGTTTTCATAAGTCTAATTTCAATTCACCCCCTCAATCCCCACCACGGCACCAGGCCTCTCGGTGACATAAGCCTTGCTCAGCTTCAAACTCACGACCTGCCCGTCATCGCGCCACATGCCGATTTGCGTCAGAGCGTCCAGAACGGCCTTAGCGAGGTTATCCAAGTCATCCTTGTTGCAGGGATGCGCAGGGGCTGACTTAGTAAGCCCTCCACTCTTCGTGAAGTGACCCTTTGGCCGCATCATGCGGAAATCCATGGAGACGCACAGAGGTTCTGTGATTGGATCTACAGGAATGAAAGGCTTGGCTGCAATCGCTACCGCAGACTTCCAGCCCTCGGCAGTTCCGGCGTCATAGACACGGGCGGAATAGGTGTTGCCGAACTTCCGAGCGAAGGCACGAGGGCGCGGTTGCGGCTTGGGTGTGCCGTAGGCGGTGAAGGTGATCATTTGGACTCCTTCCAGAGACCTTTTGCCAGACCAAACGCCTCAGCCTTTTCTGACGCGTCAAGATAAATGACGCCCGTTGGGATGTGGTAGATTCCAAGATACTTCGGATAAGTTATGTCTCGCTCGTCATCTGTCAGCGACTTCTCCGCCTCATGCATAGCATTGAGGTCGTCAAAGTAGTCCGGGCATTCCCATAAAACTGATCCGTCCTGACAAGATGGATGGTCCTCGCCATACCAATACGAACCGCTTGGGCCTTTAAATTCCGTAAGGCCGCAAGCGCCTGCTATCAGCTTTGCTTTCTCTTCCTGCGTCATACCATCCCCTCCTCGTTCCAAAGTTTGATGCCCTTACTCACAGCCAGTTCCACCAATGCTTCGCGCTCAGTCTTGCCGTAGCAAATGGGATGCTCGCTCTCCATTTTTGCCGCCCATGGTTGCTCCTTGTCTTCGGGACAGTTAAGAGTCCATACTTTGTGCGACTCTATAAAGCTCCGCTTCCACTGCTCGTATGGAGACAGGGAGAGGGTTTCTTCGATTGGGAATAGTTCGGTCATGGGGTTTGTTGCTCTGGTTTCTGAATGAGAGTTGAGGTCTTCCGATTGACTAACTGGTCGCCATACAGTCCGGCGCGGTCGCAAATCTCGTATGCTGAGGTGGCCCCGACTCCGAAAGTGTAGCCAACCAAACTCCACAGTGGGCGACTATTGCCAAACTGGCGGGTGTTCTTAACCATCTGCACAACATTAGAAATGGTGCAGCGCAGGGTCATTGGCTGAAGCGACAAAAGATCGGCTGCTTGGTTGTGACTCATACATTCCCCTCCTTCATTTGATCCCTCTTCACCCGCTCCCAATTCCCGGCGATCACGTCCGCGATGAAGTGGGAGTAACTGAAGCGCGGGTAAAGTTTGGTGAAGCTGCGAGACTTCAAAACGGTAAAGGCTTCCGGGGACAAATGGACGGTTGCCCAATTTTTCCTGTAGATATCAGCATGCTCATTGCGGGATAGCGGAGGCCTTCTTCTCGTTCCGTTGCGGCCGCTCTCTGGACACGGCGGAACCGGATGGGTGTTGAGCGGTAGCCGGATGAATTCGCCAGAGGCGAGCGCATCAAAGAACGGCTTAGGGGAAGGCCCGCGAAAGATGAACCCCTCCTTCTCAAGGAACGCATGAAACGGTTCCAAAAGGTCTCGTAGAATATTGATGCAGGCGTTCTTTTTCATATCAGGCTTTCAGCAATGCGACCTTCTCCAGCGTCTTGCCGCCGGGTTCCTTGGTGATGATGTTGGGCAGGTTCTCGGCCTGCCATTCTTTGACCTTAACTGCCGTCATCTTGGACTTGGTCCGCATGAGGGCATCAAGGTCGCCAACGCGAACCGTGGAGCATGCCAGAATCTCAGCGGCAGAGATGAAGAAGGGCTCCGCGCTCAACTCGTATTGGAGCTTGGCGTTATCCTTCACCTTTCGCTTCGCCGCCCCATCCACGAGCGCATATTGCTCACCATCCTTGGTCGTGATGATGTCGCCACGTTCCACGCGCCGCTTGAGTTCCGCCTCCAGATCCCCGAGCAGCTTCATGACGTTGCCCTTCATGCCGTAGAGTTCGGCCAGTCGGTCGTTGTCCAACATCTCGGCCCGCTCGTCATACTTGCGGATGTCCATTTGGGAGAGGGTTGTAAGCTGCCCTTGTTGCTTCGGACAGATCGCCTTAGCCCGGCACCATTTGCAGTGGTCGCCAAGGTGCAGCGGAGCGTCCGGTTGCTTTGCGGCATCCAGGGCCATGCGCAGCTCTTCCTCGGCGGCGGCAAGGGCTTCTTCGTTGAAAGTCGCGAGTTGGACTTTCATTCCGGCGACGGGTTGGAGAATGGCGACGGTGATTTCTTTGAGGTGTAGGCGCTCGTTCTTCACCAACACCGCCAGCGCTCGGAGTTGCTCATTGTCTGCGCTGTCATCTTGATCGCCAAAGCCAGTTTTATAATCCAGCGCCAGAGCACGAACGCCGTCGAAGTAAACGACATCAGGCTTGCCACTGAAGATGATCCTAAGCCTGTCACGAAGATACAAGCGATCCTCACGAATGCATTGCTGGGGCATCACGCTCCACGCCTGCAAGGCCTCCTCTTCCAACCGCTGACACATCCCCGCCGTGTCCTGCTCATCCAGACTCAGGTCTTCCAAGGGGATCGCCCCCGCCAGATAGTCGTGAATCTTCGTTCCGCGTGAAGACTCTTCTGTGTCTTCGTCGGGTGGGCATTTCTGCTCAAGGGCGAATGATCCGGGGCAATTGTAGAGCCTTGGCGCTCCGCTCGCGCTGGGCTTGTCTAGGCGTTCGGTGTCCATGGTGCATCCTCCGGGCCTTCGAGAGCGTTGGTTGATGTCTTGGCGCTAAACTTCCAATCGCACTTGGAGCAGCCGCATCCGTAGGACATGAAGAACTCCCCGGTATCATCGATGCCGATCTCGTAGTCTTCCCGCAACGTCTCCTCCAGCTTGATTGGAAGCTGGGACTCGCTAAGAAGCCTCGCGTATTCATCCGCCGATACTTTCCCGTAGGATTGCTCGGCCTTCGTCTTCGCCTTTTCTTTGGCGGCTTGCGCTACCTTGGCGCAGTTTGGGCATGTTCTCCAGTTGTCAGCGCTCATAAGTTAGTTCCTCACTTGTAAAGGATTCCTTGACTACTCCGCCGCCCCCTTCACCGCCTGAAGAAAGCTATCCGGGTCTTTCATGACCGTGTTCACGACCTTTTCAGACAGGCTCTCGATGTCTTCCAGCGGCATCTGGCTGGTGTAGAGCTTGTGCTCACGCAGGGCTCCCTCAATCTGCGGAAGCGTCAGGCCCTCGGCGGTCACGAAGGCGTTGAATTGCTCGCGGGGTGATTGGGTTGGTTCGGAGGGTTGGACGACGGGCGCGGGTTCTTCTTTTGCGGGCTCAGGCAATGCCTTTGTCGCAGTCTTCCCGACCTTCGCCGGAACCTCGCTCACGCGGGCTTCAACAACACGCTCTGCAACTTCCTTGGCTTCGTCCTCGTCATAGACGCCACCAAAGCCGAACGCGATGCGGACGCACTGAGAGAGCGCCTTGTGACGAAGCATGCGGTGCTCCATCTTCCAGGGCTCAGTCCCGCGTTTGCACTCGCTCAGATACTCCGTGACCTTGATCGGGCGAGAGCGATCCTTGCGGTAGATCAGGCAGGTGCAGGAAACGAGTTTACCCTCATCATCATGTTCCCACTCGAAATCGAGGCCGTCATATTGCGGGTTGCTGTTCGCCATGTTAGCCCAGCCATCAATGGAGATAACAGGCACAATGCCGCCGCCCTTGGCTGGGAAGGCGTAGATTTCCTTCGTGAGAGGGTTCAGGCCGTATTCGTTGGCGACGACCACGAGGGCTAGGAGCTCGTCATTGGTCGCGTTTTTGAAGACGGTAGACTTGAGGGTTGAAAGAAGCTTGTCCGGTTCCACGGAGAAACGGGCAGCCATGAGGGACAGGGCGGAAGCCCTTGGTTGTGGATTTGCGAGTGCTTGAGTCATAAATTTGATGGGTAAGTGATTAGGCCACGAGTTCGAGTTCCAGGGTTTGCGCTTGCTTCTCGATCCACTTGGCAAAGCCTTCGATCTTGGCGGCAATCTCAGTGCCGACCGCTCGCGCCTCATCTGTGCTCAGGGCGGGGACGGAAAGGTTGCGGACGCTCTTGGCGAGGGTAAGCAACTTCTCTTTGTCAGGGGCGCGAAGAGCAGCAGCAGCACGCTTGGCTTCCGCAGCCTTGGCTTTCGCTTCGGCGTCTTTCTTGGCTTTGATTTCAGCCTCTAGGCGCTCGCGCTCGGCGCGTTCTTTGGCGGCTTGGGCAGCAGCGGCTTCGCGTTCAGCGCGAGCCTTGGCTTCAATCGCTTCCCGTTCCTTGCGGGACTTCTCCTCAATGGCGCGACGTTCGGCTTCTGCCTTCTGGCGTTCCGCTTCACGCTCCTTGGCGACGCGGGCAGCTTCGGCGGCAGCCTTCTCTTGCTCCGCCTTACGCTCAGCGGCGATCCGCTCACGTTCTTTGCGAGCCTCTTCTTCACGCTCGGAAGCTTCGCGTTTCAGTTGCTCGTTTTCGAGGCGGATGCGCTCACGCTCTGCCGCTTCCGCCTTCTCTTTAGCGATGCGATCCGCCTCAGCTTTGCGCTCACGCTCAACGCGGGCTTCCGTGATTGCCTTGGAGTCGGCCAGCATGGTCTGGAAGTCCTCTTCACTCAGGGTGCCGAGCGTGGCGACATTGAACAGAGGCGAGATGCCATATGGCTCCAACAATGTCCGGCGCTCCTCTGTCAGCTTGGAGATGCGCTCAGCTTCCACGCGTTCAGCGTATTGCTCCTGCTCCAGAAGAAACGCCTCGATAGGCTCCACGGCGGCATTGAAGACATTCGCCATACCGTCGATGGCTTTACCGCGACGCAGGCTGTCTTCCTTCGCCTTCTTGCGGCTCTTCTCCACAGCGATGCGGATTTCACGGAGAGCCAGACGAGACTCACGGGCAAACTTCATGCCGCGCTTGTCGTTAACGTCCGTGACCTTACATGCCAGCGCCTTTTGACGCCACTCTTCAGCTTGCGTGAAGAAAGGGGCGAATAGGGTTTCGAGTGATTTCACGGACTCAATTTCGAGGCCGGAATCTTGAGGCACGATAAGTGCGATTGGTGATTCTTGTATATTCGTAGACATAGCTTGGTCTTGATTGAGGTTGAAATTCGGGGTTATTTTGGCTGATAACTCAGCCGCCCCCTGGAGCGCGACTTGGCGAGGAGTTTGATTGCTGCGGATCTGCGAGACAGCGGTGAAGCGGTGAGATCCTGAAAGGTTCTGTATTCACCCGTCTGACCGAGTGCGTTTTGACATACAGGACAGATCATTGTGTCGGTCGGCTTGCGGCCTCCGCATGGGCATCTGGTATCTTCAAAGCTCATAAGTTACTCCCCTGACTTGGGTTAGCGCCTCAGCCTCCAACTTCTCCACATCGATCCCCATGTTATCCACCCAATCGCTAACCTCTTCCCCGCCGCACATGATGGTTTCAATCTCGCAATGCGCCGGATACTTCCCATACCGAGGATGATAGGAATACTCGACCACGAATGCCTTTGGCCAGCCCTTCGGATGGAAGGAATGGAAGGACTTCGGACGGGTCACGCGGGGTGGTGGGAGGCACATGGTGGTGAGTGGGTTAGCTGAAGATAGCTTGTAGTGTTGCGTCCAACTTCTTCACCGCGTCAGGACTGGCGAGTAGCGCCTTCACGCGATCGCCAGTAATGCCGCCGCTGAGCCGTGCCGTGATTTCGCGCTTCACGGCATAGGCATCGAATGAGCGGAGGCGAGGGATGGCGCGCTCGGCCTTGATCAGCTTTTCGATGTGGGGCGGGGTGACGGTTGCTACATACTCAACCCTGAAGCCCGCGCTCCATGTGCTGACGCTGGTTTTGAATGCTTTCGGGCTCTTCTCCAGTTCCGCAAGACAAGCCTGATCAACTTTCGCCTTTGCCTCTTGCAGAACCTTATTGTTTGCCGCGACTTCCTCTTCATGCTTCACGCGAGCACGCTCAACTAGGGCAACGATAATGTCCGCCTTACGTGGCGGCGGTTGCGTAGGAGGCAGATGGCCAATGGCTGTAGTTGCTGGAACGATTGAAAGTTTCTTGTTTGGTCGTTTCATAACTTACTCCCTCGGTAAATTGTTAAGCCTATCAATCGCCGCCAGATGTCGGGCCTTCCGAAGCTCGAACGGAAACTTGCTGTGAGTGGTGATGGAGCGAATCCAGCCCATGGCGAAGAAATATTGAGCGCGGTTCATGGGGTGACTTTGATAACTCGGTCACTTCCGACCATTTCAACCAACTCTTCCATGGGGTCGCGTTGCTCCACGCCTCCGGGCATTGGCAGAAGTTCATGCTCCTTGCCGAAGCGCTCCTCTGCATCGGCGAGCCAGGCCCTCCAAGTATCTTTGGTGCATCCAGCTTGATCCAGTTGAAGAAGCCATGGATGCTGCTTTAGCACCCATTGCTCGCAGGTCTTGAACGCTCCGGGCAGTTGGTGAGTAAACAAACTCTCCCCCGTGAGAAAGTTCATAATGGCATAGAGCCGTTCCATTGGACAGCAAAGCACTCCAAGGCCTGCGCTGATAACTTCCCCCGTTGTCCATACGCTTGATGGTGCGGCGGAAACGGGCTCCGATTTGGTAAGGGTAGATTGTTCGTTCATGTCTTCGTTCGGTTAAATCTCAGGCCGCGCCAACTGACGCCGCCTCGTGGTGTTTCTCCGGCGTTTCCTGGCGCATAACAGCCAGGGGACGGGGGTAGTTTGGGGTGGAGCGTATGTCATAACTGCGTTGCATCGCATCGCGCTCGTCCCATCCGTCGCAGACTCCTTGGTTATAGGCGGCGGCAATGGCGGATTTCAGTTCTTTCTTCCGCTGGTCAGCAAGCCACAGGAAGCCGATGACGGTTACAATCCAGATGACTGCGCCGATAAGGGCGGTGATGGCGGTTGGTTCGTTCATAGAAATCTGAGTTCAAAAATCTGCTGATGAAAGTTAGGTCTTACCCAAAGCGACAAACGAAAGTGACCATGGCGGACGAGTCGCGGCTCTCTGTGTGGAATCTCTTTCCGCATCCGCTCATATTCATCGAGGATCGGCTTCACTAACTCTATGCGACGGACTGAGGTTGGTTTGGTGACGGCTTCTAACTGGAGGGACTTGGCTTCTGCGGGGGTGATGGCTCCATGAAGGGCTTCGGAGGTAAGCTCCCTGCGATTCATGATGATTTTCCGAATGGAGATCAGAGACATGGAGATGGATCATTTAGGCTTCAGTCTGGAAGTTTCTCGATAAGCTCTGGACGGCACTTATACCGAAGCCAGAGCGCTACTTGCTTGCGGGGATAGACAAGGCCAGGGACGCCAGGGCGACGCTCGCCTGTCAGCCTGCCCGCTTGACGCTCACGCTCCAAGGTTCGGCTGGAATAGCCGGTGATGGCCATGATTGTGCCGGAGGTGACGGCGCTCATCGTGCGGCCTCCTCGCTTGATGGTTGCGCTTGCTTGCTGCCTGTGTAGAGAGCCGCATGGTTTACCGACTCATTACTAGAATTGTGAAACTCCTTCTCAGGCTGCCCCTCAAGTGGTGGGCAAGTCAAAGAAACGATGTCGAGAAGTGGCTCAGGAAGACGTTCTTCCCAAAGAGGGATGCGATGAGAGAAACGAGCGATTGGAAGCTGCAAGCCAATGCGAGAGATCAGGTTGCCCACTCCGAGTTGGGGAATAATTCCATTCTCGAACTGGAGACCCGTGCCTGGCTTCGTGACTTCTGGAGCAAGGGTATTGTTTCCTGGCTCGCTCTGACTCTGTCCATTCTGGCTCTCACCGTGGCTATCGTGACGGCATTTGCAAAGTAAGAGTATGGCTGTCGTGATGATGAATGCCAAAAGAGCGCAGCAACCCATCTTCGCGAATAAGCTTGACTCGTCGGACTCGTCGGGCGTTTCCTCCGAATAGTAGGGATGAATCAACACCCCCTCGCGGCGAAGCTCTTCAAGGGCCAGCTTGCGGGCTTGCTCTGCTTCATCCTGCCGAAGAAGCGTTTCCTGCTCCGCTAGAATCTCACGCTTCGCGGCATCCAGGTTGATCTTCCTGATGCCCGTCGCCGTCTGGTTGGATGGGATATCGTCCATTACCGCGCTCCTTTCCGTTTGGGGGTTGGGGTGGGGGGGATCTCAGGAATCTTCAATTCCCCTGTGACCTTAAATTCACGCACAACGTGGCGAAGGCCCATGCGCAAAAGGTCAGCCATACCAAGGTCAGTGGCGCTGACGATGCCTTCAACTTCTCTGAGCAGCACGGGGTCTTTAATTCGTGTTGATACTAAGGTGCTCATAAATATAAAATGAATTATGCTACGAATGCTAGCAATGGTAGCGAAACCGCGCAAGTTAATTTTGCTATCATTCGTATCTTTTTTATGCTTTTGTATCTGCATGGCCAACATGACCAAGCAGATCAACGTCCGGATTGACGAAGACACCGCGTCTCAACTGGCTGAGCTTGAAGCTCGCACAGATATTGATGCAGCTAGATTAGTGCGGCACGCCATCAAGGCGGCTCTGAGGCACTGGCAGGAACACAGGGAATTGCGTTTACCGTTGGTCTGTATTCCTGAAAAGGATTACGAGGCCCTTATCGCCCAACTCCCCAAGTCAGGGAGCAATGTGGAAAAGAAAAGGAACAGGTCATGACAGCGTGATGAGTAGTAAACAGTTTTCGGTTGCTGCACCCATTATCAATCGCGTCAAGCGATTGGTCGAACGATTTGAGGGCCAGTTGAAATCTTTTTTAGTGCAGTGTTACAGATAATTAGGAGGCGTTAGGAATCCGGCAAATAACTCGCCTTCGTCGTTTGGGTGGATGTATGGCCCAAAGCATCAGCGGCAGCCTTGATCCCGGCCAGCTTCGCCGCCGTAGCCTCCTCGGTCATTTCGGACAACTGCACGGCATAGAGCGAGCGCAGACGGTGCAGCGGCTTGTATTCGCTCGCGGGCATGAATCGGCGTAGCCAGCGTTGCGGGGCGTTATGCTCCCAAGTGTGTCCGCCTCTTGGCCGGATGACTACATTCTCCTCCTTCGGGACGAGCGAGAGCATGCGGAACAGTTCGGCGTCAATAATGTGCGCCCGGTAAGCCTTGCCCGTTTTGGACAGAAAGCCCTCGTCCGGCCTGTCCTGCATTTTGATAATGGGCTGATCTTTCCAGACGGAGACCCACCCTCCACGGCACGCCATGATTTCCTTGCGCCGGAGTCCGGCGAATCGCGACAGCGCGAAAGTGAACCACATGGCCAGCTTTGAGGGGGCAATGGCTCGCCAGGCGTCCAGATCGTTCTTGCCGGTGTTATGGCCTAGCCATTCGTCAAAAGCCTCCTGTGCGGGCTTGAGGCCTCGCCACGCGGCAAGCATCGCCTCCTCGTCTACTTCGTCATGGATTTTAGCAATGGTCGGCAACCATTGGATCTCCGTGGCGTCATCGGCAATGATGAAGCCCTCTTCCTTGTAGAGCGGTCGCAGGCGGGGAATGAACATCGAGGCGGCGCAGCGCACTGCGGAATTGATGGCGGCGTTCTCTTTCCGCCGCGTGGACAGATCCAGCTTCCCGCCTTGGCGCTTCGCCATGTAGTCGCGCCAGAGCTTGGGGGTCACTTCATCCACCCGGACAGCGGCGAGTTCTTTCCCGAGTGTCAGCTTCACAACCGCGCCCAGCATGGTGACATTCTGCTTTTCCGCAGCAGCCCCGGCCTTCTTCGGCATGTCCCGGTAAAATTCCACGAGTTCAGCCAACGTCCGGCGACATGGCTTTTTGTAGGACGCCAACTCCCGTTTCTCCAATTCTTGAAGACAAAGCTCCCGCGCCATTTCGAGGTTCGCCGTTCCCGTGGCAAAGTTGATGGCGTATTTTTGATGGCGCTTCCGCATGCGCCAGAGTCCGCCGTCGAGCAGGAGCGGATATTTCATTCCCTTGAATGTGACACACTTCCCCGTCGGGGATTTCCGGTCAAATTTCCGGTCAAATTTCATTCCCGATTGTGGCCCGAAGGCGGAACTTTGTCAATATGAGGGCGGACGCGTGGCGGGTTGTATGGCCATTCGGCTCTATTGTCTCCCACGCTGCGCGCCTAGTGCAATAAGGCTTCCAGCGCTTTCCTCCTACTCCTATCAGCAAAGTACCGGCGGTCGGACTCGAACCGACACTGTATTACTACAACAAGATTTTGAGTCTAGCGCGTCTACCAATTTCGCCACGCCGGCCTGTTGCTGATGATGGGCTGGCAAGCTAAACAAGACCGCTGCGGAATGCAACACTTTTGGCGCTTCCAACTGCGATTATGATGCGTGGCCACCTCACCGCATCATCGCGGCCGGAACCGGCGGGCAGCTCAGAGCGTATGCGTGGCCACAACCCAAGTGCTTTCCCCACAAAGGGCTCGCGCGCGCTCAGCCAGACTCTGCGTTTCAGAGGGGGAATTGGTGATGGCAAACATGGTCGATCCGGAACCCGACATAAGCGCGGCACGCGTCTCCCCTTGATCCAGAAGCCATTCCTTTAGTGTAGGGAGGAGAATCCATTTCGAGAAGACGGGGCGCTCCAGATCATTCTGCATGGCGCCCCACGGGCATATTTGCGGAGCATAGAGCACCCCCTCGATTTCCTTGGAATTGGCCCATTCCCCGTAGGCCCAAGGCGTGGGAATGGAGAAGGACGGCTTAATCAACACCAGCGGTAACTGCCAGGACCAATCCGTCACCGGCGTCACCGCTTCACCCCGGCCCCTGGCGTCGCATGTGGTGCGATGAAGGAAGAACGGCACGTCCGAGCCGAGCTCCGCAGCCGCTGAATGAAGCGCCTCTGCATCCAAGGGAAAGCCTGTGAGTTCATTGAGACCCAGAAGGACAGTCGCGGCATTGCTGCTGCCACCGCCAAGTCCCGCACCAGCGGGAATCCGCTTTTCCAGGTGAATGCTCCAAGAACCAGATTTTCCGCTGCGAGCTTCAAAGGCGCGTACGGCTCTCAGCGCGAGATTGCTTTCATCGACGGGGATGCCCGGATCAGAGCACGTGAGGATGTTCGGACCGGAGGCGAGCGGAGCAATGGCCACCTCATCCGCGAGCGCCAAAGGGCACATGCGTGTTTCCAGTGCATGAAAGCCATCGTCGCGCCTTCCTAAAATCCTGAGGCTGAGGTTTATCTTTGCGGGTGAACTGAGCCGCAAAGGCTTGACGGTTGGGGTGTGGGCAGTGGCGGTGGCCATAGGAGAGATCGGCTTACCCGCTGCTGTCCGCGAGGTCAAGCTGGCGGGGGCTGTCATTAGCCAGGAAAGGGCCACGACGTCAAAAATCTTGTCAACCAGCCTCTAATTTGGCTAGCCTTACACAAAATTCGGTAATTCCATCCCGTGCGGCGGGTTCGGGACAAAGGCCGAGGGCGAGCGTTATTTCCATTCACAATCATGAAGCGGCCACCTGAGAAGAAACCACCGGCCAAGAAATCTGCCCCAGCTAAAAACAGCAAGACACCTGCGCCCCCGCCTCTCAAGGGTAAAGCCCAGCCCGCTGCAAAGACAAAGGCTGCCGCCCCCCCTGCCACCTCCAACGCCCAAGTCGCGGTTTACGAATTGGATCCGGAATCCGGGATCAAGCCGGTGAAGCGGTCCACTCCCAGCCTGACGCTGGGCACCATGCCAATCAGCTTCCTGGGAACCGCCCAAAAAGCGGGAACTTACGCGCCAGGTAGTGCTGGATTTCGCTACTGGAATTGCGCGGAAGCACTGCGCCGCTCGCGAGATCTGTGGAGACCCTACCTCGCGGATGACGCCAACTGGCAACACGGCAGCGCACTTGAGGTGCAGATCGGGGTGTCCCATGAGTTGGCGGCCTGTTACGATCGCAAGACCCTCACTTTCAACGGGGCGGTGGTTCACGGAAAAGAGATCCATTCCGCTGACAGTCCAGACGTCGTCGCGCATGAGGCAGGTCATGCCATTCTCGATGCCGTGCGGCCGGACCTTTGGGATGCAGCGCTGGATGAAGTGTCGTCCTTCCACGAATCCTTCGCCGATCTTACGGCCATGCTGTCGGCTCTCCACATTGAAAGTGTAGCGGCAGCCGTGCTGAAAGAAACCGGCGGACATTTGTACCGGGACTCCGTGGTATCCCGTTTTGCGCCGACGTTCGGAAAAGCGGTGCATTCTCTGCATCCTCAGTCCTCCCCCGAGAACTGCCTCCGCAATGCGGCCAATGCCTTCTTCTATCGCGAGCCCATGCACTTGCCACCGGTGGCGCCGCATTTTGAACTGTCCTCGGAACCGCATTCCTTTTCGCGGTTGTTCACATCGGGATTTTTTGAAGCGATGGGCGGCATGCTGGCCGTCAATTCCACGAACCCAAGGGTTGAAGATATTCTGCAAACCGCCAAGGATGCGACCGCCCTACTCGCCAAAGCAGTCCGCAGCGCGGCGCTGAGCGCTGCCTTCTACAGCGAGGTCGCTGCCCAAGTCATCTGGGCGGATGGTGCGCTCTTCGGCGGAAAGTACGACGATGTGCTTCGGAGTGCTTTCGTTCGCCGGGGTCTTCTCAGTCTTGAAGCAGTCCGGAGCCTCCGAGCCGAAGCGGCACGCCTGGCTCAGGCGGCGGTTAAACCCGGACAGGCCGGTGATGAGCGTCCGCGCGGACGTGACATGATGATCCGTGCTAGTGCTTACGGCTTGGCCGAAGGCGCCCTTGTGGTGCGCACCGCTTCCTTCTCCCGGCGTGGGGCCATTGCCCCCGCGGCGCTGGACTCTGGTTCGACGCCGGTCCCCGGAGTCGAACAGGCCACGCAAAGTTTCCTGGAAACGCTCTTCCGTCGGGGCCGTGTGGATTTCAGTCAATGCAAACCGGGTCTCAGCAGTGTCCCACATGCTCATGTGCGGCGGAAGACACACTACATCCTGGAGCAGAACGGCCAATTCCACCTGCGCCGCCGCTGCTTTGATGATGGTGCAGGGATGAGTTTCTGAAAATAGGTCCTATTCATCCTATAGGACCTGTCTAGGCAGCCAGGGCAAAGTGCCCTGACGCTCATTTTCGGCGAGACACACTGCCTGAGCCGTATAGTCTTTGGGCATCGCGGCCTGCCTCCTCGAGATGCTTACGCAACTCACTCATCATCTGAAACTTCCTGACCCGTGGCAGCACAGCGCGGTGAACTATCTCAGGGCGGGTTCGGACGTGATCGTGAGCGCCCCGACTGGTGCGGGGAAGACCTTCATCTTTGAGCTTCTGGTGAAGTCCGGCTACCTCAAGCGGCAGGCGGTTTACACCGTGCCGACCCGGGCGCTGGCCAATGACAAACATGCGGAGTGGAAAGAAGCGGGATGGAATGTAGGCCTTGCCACAGGCGATCTCTCGGAAAACATCCACGCGCCGGTGCTCGTCGCCACCTTGGAGACGCAACTGGAGCGGCTCATCACGGGTCAAGGCCCGGCCCTGCTGGTGCTGGATGAATATCAAATGATCTCCGATCCAGCTCGGGGCCCGCACTACGAAGGCGCCATCATCCTCGCCCCAAAAGATACGCAACTGCTCCTGCTCAGCGGCAGTGTGGAAAATCCAACGGATGTCGCGGAATGGATGCGTCGTCTCGGCCGCAAAGCGGAAGTGGTGACCACGCAGGAGCGTCCCGTGCCCTTGGAAGACACGCCAGTCGAGGTCCTACCCCAGCGATTCAAAAACATCGAAGGCTGGTGGCCCAAGCTGGCAATTTCCGCATTGGTGGCAGATCTGGCGCCACTGCTGATCTTTGCTCCTCGCCGGCGGGATGCAGAAAAGATCGCGGAAAAACTGGCCGCTCATTTACCGCAGGGCGACCCTTTGCAACTGACCAATGCCCAACGCGCCTTGGCTGGCAAAGACATGGCCGCTCTCTTGGAAAAGCGCATCGCATACCATCACAGCGGGTTGCCTTATGCCCTTCGAGCCGGATTAGTGGAACCTTTGGCGAAAGCGGGGCAACTCCGCGTCATCGTCTCTACTATGGGCCTAGCAGCAGGGATCAATTTCTCCGTTCGCAGTGTCCATGTGGCGTCCACCAGCTTCCACGACGGTATTTCCGAACAACAACTGACGGCAGACGAACTGCTCCAGATGTTTGGCCGCGCCGGTCGTCGGGGACTGGATGAACGAGGCTACGTGCTCACGACGCGCGACAGCCCATCGCTGGCGGATGCCCGCCCGGCTCGCGTGCGGCGCGGCAGCAAGCTCTCCTGGCCGCTTTTCCTCCGCGTGATGCGGCAGGCTGCCCTGGAGGGACGCGATGCCTTTGCTGCAGCGAGCGACTTCGCCACGAAACTATTCTCCAAAGCTCCCCCCATGCTCGGCTTGGAGCCCTCGGAAGATGTGCCTCTGTCACCTGCGCCTGCGCGCACGGTGAGTGAAAATCTCTTCAATCTCCATCACATCAAGCAAGAGCTTTTCAACAGCCAGGGTGTCTGGGAGGAAGTAAAAACTAATCCCATGCGGGAAGTGCCGCTCGGTCAGGCTTGGCTGGCGCAAGAAGGCTTTCCGGGACCGGCTCTCGCCTCCTCCCGATACGTCAATGCGTTGGGCCCGGGTAGGCTTTGCAAATTGGGAAAGACCGACGGCTTTCAACTCTACGGAAAGGAAGTGGCCATTGGCCTCCCTCCTCCCGAATTCACGGAGGATTACCACGAGTTTTCTACCGAGGTCGAGATCACGCCTACTCAGGCTTTGCGGAAGCTACTGGGCATTCCCAAACACGTCGTGACCATCCGTCCCGAAAAAATTCAGGCCACCCTGCTGCCCAAACTGGCCGCACACTTTCCCGGGGCCAGTTTCGCGGGTTTACGGATCAAGGATCGGCACCTTTACGCGATCTATGATTTCTCGCCAAAGCTGGTGAAGGCCATGGGCGACTCCCATGGACGCATGGTGACCGAGCCAGAGCTTCGTGCAGCCGAGCGGGAGCAGGCTACGGATATCGCGGGTACTCCCGGCCAAGCCCATGCCGCGCGCGCCGGTACCGCTGTTCATGCCTGGCGCACCCTCGGCCTCATCGAAAGCAATGGCGTCCCCACGCGGAGAGGAGTCATCTTCAGCTACTTCCAGCACGGCGAAGGACTGGCCATCGCCGCCGCTCTGGAAGATGAGACTTACCCGGTGGACGAAATGCTTCTCCACCTAGCAAATCTTCGCGGCGGGCACCGTATGGAATACACCGGGGCGACCGGCAGCGAGCGTCTCGCAGCCGCCTGCCGGGCGGCCTACGGACTGGTAAATCACCATGGGTATCTGGAAGCAGGCCTGCCCGTGGGTTACAGGGACGCCACGGCAGAACTCCTGGGGCTGATCTTGACCGGCGTAGAGTCAGGCCCCGTGGTTTCACTATCCAAATCCACCGAGGGCGATCTGACGCGCGCCTATGTGGAATGGCTTAGCCTGCTGCGCCATATCACGCACGCCCCGGCGTACCCCTGGCCCCGGTGGCAGGCGCTCCAGCAAGCTGCGGCTCCTGTGCTGAAAAAGCATTTGGAGGTCGCGGGCCAGCATCTTCATCCCGCTCTTCCCGAACTGACCCCAAAACAGAAACACCATCGGCCCCTGCATTATTTGATCCGTGCTTAAACATAGACGGCACCTGCATGTCCCAGCTAGTGAGGGAAGGCGAGCCCTAGCGCCGAAAGCCCCTAGACTGATTTCCTCTTGCCCCCTCCCCGGTTTCGTGGCTAATCCATTGTTCCACTTCGTCCCCTCCTTCACCCCAACTACATGAGCGAACGCCGCATTGTCATCACCGGTCTTGGCGTTGTTAGCCCCCTCGGCAACAACAAGGACGACTTCTGGAAGAATCTCGTGGCAGGCAAGAGCGGCATCAAGAACATCGAGTCGTTCGATACAACAGAGTACGGCACTCATTTTGGCGGCGAAGTGGTTGGCTACGATCCAAAAACTTATTTCAAGGACCCAAAAGATGCCCGCCGGGCGGACAAGTTTACGCAGTTGGCCATGGGCGGCGCGAAGCAAGCCGTGGTGGATAGCGGCATCGACCAAGGCAATCTAAACTTGGAGCGCATCGGCGTGATGGTGGGCAGCGGCATCGGCGGCCTGATCACGCTGGAGAACAATCACACGCAACTCATCACCAAGAATCCAGGGCGGGTCTCCCCGTTCACGATCCCGATGATGATCAGCAACATCGCCAGTGGCATGATCAGCATGGAATACGGCTTCCTGGGGCCGAACATGTGTATTGTGACCGCCTGCGCGACGTCCAATCATTGCATCGGTGAAGCCTGGCGTATTTTGAAATTCGGTGACGCAGATGTCATCGTGGCTGGTGGCGCGGAAGCCAGCATTGCCCCGATGGGTCTGGCTGGTTTCGGCAACATGAAGGCACTCTCCACGCGCAACGATGCTCCTGAAAAAGCCAGCCGCCCCTTTGACAAAGACCGCGATGGTTTTGTCATGGGTGAAGGCGCGGGTTGCGTGGTGCTGGAAGAGTATGAGCACGCCAAAAAGCGCGGTGCGCATATCTATTGCGAGTTGGTCGGCTACGGCCTCTCTGCGGATGCGTATCACCTCAGCGCACCGCTGCCAGACGGTTCCGGCGCGGCCCGCTGCATGAACATGGCGCTGGGCCATGCCAAGCTGAACGCGACCGACATTCAATATGTTAATGCCCATGCCACCAGCACGCCAGTGGGCGACATCTGTGAAGTGCAGGCCATCAAAAAGACCTTTGGCGACTACGCCAAAAACGGACTCCTTGTCAGCGCGACGAAGAGCATGACGGGCCACCTTTTGGGTGCGGCAGGCGGCATCGAACTCGCCGCGTGCATGTTTGCCCTGCGCGATCAGGTCGTCCCCCCTACAATCAATGTGGAGAACCAGGATCCTGAATGCGACCTGGATGTAGTGCCGAATGTAGCGCGCGAAGCAAAGCTGGATGCGGCGTTGAGCAACTCCTTCGGCTTCGGCGGCCACAATGCCGCGCTGCTGGTGCGCAAAATTTAATAACTGACGGTTACACGTCGGGACAAAAGAAACGCCCGTCCGGGAAATCCCGGGACAGGCGTTTCGACTAAATACAGGCTTTCAGCGGACAGCTTAGCCGTTGCACTTCTTGCAAACTTCATTCTTTGATTCGGCTTCCACGCAGCAGGGATGCTTGCATTTTTCGCCTTTCTTGTCGGCTTTGTCACAGCAACCGCCGTCTTTGTACTTTGGCTTGTCAGCGGCGAAGGTGAGCGCTGTGGCAGCTGCGATCAGGGTCGTGATGGTGAAGAGACTTTTCATGGGCAGGTAACGTTGAATTAAGTTGGTTGGTCTTATTTGATTGGCAGGTGAACCCAGTCACACACGGAGTGAGTGCCCGGGCTCATTACGGATAGTA
This sequence comes from Phragmitibacter sp., assembly GCA_965284365.1. Lineage (GTDB taxonomy): Bacteria > Verrucomicrobiota > Verrucomicrobiia > Verrucomicrobiales > Verrucomicrobiaceae > Phragmitibacter. The sequence continues at coordinate 3,391,988 of OZ260079.1, read as the reverse complement.
AACGAAACTACACCGAATCGTCCATCATGTTCTTGGGGGATTTTTCGACAAAATCTCGTGGATCGCACTCAGGGGAAACACGTTACGGACAGGCTCATCGATGCTGGGAATGACACTCATTCAAGCCACCCCAGAAACCAAGCGCTCACGGAGGGTAGTGTAACGCCGCCGCGACCCCGCCTGCCGCACCGCCATGGCCAGCGCTTTTGCATCGCCTGCGATGATCACCAGCTTCTTACCGCGTGTCACCCCAGTATAGATCAGGCTGCGCTCCAGCATGATGAAATGCGCCATGCTCCAGGGAATGATCACGCAGGGAAACTCGCTTCCCTGGCTCTTGTGGATGGTGATGGCGTAGGCCAGTTGCAGTTCATCCAGTTCCCCGGGCTCATAGATGACCTGACGCCGCCCTTCAAAGGTGACTCGTACTGTTACCGGATCCGTGGTGATCTCCGAAACATGCCCGATGTCTCCGTTGAACACTTCCTTCTCGTAGTTGTTCCGTGTCTGAATGACCTTATCGCCTGTGCGGAAGGTCTGCTGGAAGCGCTCCACTTCGTACTTCATCTCGTGCGGGGGATTGAGCGCCTCCTGTAGCGCTTGATTCACGGCACGGGTGCCGAGCGCCTGTTGATTCATAGGGCACAAGACCTGAATGTCCGTGAGCGGATCAAAGTGGTATCGCCCGGGCAGCCGTGTCTTGGCCAGTTCCACGATCGTGGACACAATGGCCTCAGGCCCTTCCCGCTCCAGAAAGAAAAAGTCTGCATCCGGCGAAGGACGCAGGTCTGGCATGTGGCCCTGATTGATGTCATGCGCCGCTGTGATGATGCGGCTCTCCGCCGCTTGGCGGAATACTTGAGTAAGTCGGTTCACGGGAACTTCGCCACTGGCGATGATGTCCTGCAGCACCGCGCCCGGCCCCACGCTGGGGAGCTGATCCGCATCCCCTACCAGAAGCAAATGCGCCTCAGGCGGAAGCGCATTGAGAAATTGCGCCATGAGGGGCGCATCGATCATGGATGCTTCGTCCACTACGAAGAGATCACCTTGGAGCGGCTTTTCCGAAGTGCGCCCCCACAGGCTTTCGCCCTGATACTCCAACAAGCGATGCAGCGTACTCGCCGGAAAGCCGGTCCCCTGCGCCAAACGCTGGGCGGCGCGACCCGTTGGCGCCGCAAGAATGGGCTTCACCTCCTTCGCGGAAAGGATCGCCAGAATGGCATTGAGGATCGTGGTCTTTCCTACCCCGGGTCCACCCGTGATGATCAGGACACGTTGTTGCAGCGCTTGTGAAACAGCCTGTCGCTGACTTTCGCCGAGGGTTTTGCCGGTCTTCTTCTCCCACCAAGCCATCGCTTTGGTGGCATCCATTTCGGGATAGGTGGACGGGACCGCCGCCAACGCTTTCAACCGCCGGGCGATCCGCTGCTCAGCATGATGGAGCCGGGGCTGGAAGATGAGTTCCTGCCCCTCCACCTTTTCCATGATCACGGCGCGGGATGCGATCATACCGTCCAACTCTTGATCCAAGAGAGTCTCAGACACCTGTAGATGCTTGCCCGCTTCGACAACCAGCTCCGGTCTTGGCAGGCAACAGTGCCCCGTCATTGCTCCCTGCGATAAACTGAATGTCAGACCGGCCTGAATCCGCTGGGGCGCATCCTGGGCCAGACCCATCTTTCCCGCGATCACATCCGCGGACTTGAATCCAATCCCATGAATGTCCTCAGCAAGCCGGTAGGGATTGGACTGGAGTACATCCATTGCTTCGCTGCCGTAGGTCTTGTAGATGCGTAAGGCCCGGGCAGCGCCAATACCGTGCTGATGCAGGAAAATCATGATACCGTGCAGCGCCTTCTGTTTCATCCAGGACTCCCGGATGGTCTGGCGACGCTTTTTGCCCACCCCTTCCACTTCCTCCAGCCGGGCTGATTCATTTTCGATGATGTCCAACACTGCGGTGCCGAACTTCTGCACGATGCGCTTTGCGTAAGTCGGACCGATGCCGTCGACCAGTCCACTGCCGAGATAGCGGGTGAGGCCGTCCAGAGAAGCGGGCTGGCTCAGGTTCATCCGTTGCGCTTTGAACTGCCGGCCGAACTCGCGGTGCCGGATCCACTCTCCCGTTGCTTCCAGGAGTTCGCCCGGGACAACGCGCGGCGTGTTCCCCAGTACCGTCACGTTTTCACCACCTCGTTCGGGCTTCACCTTCAGCACGCAATAGCCCGTATCCTCAGCATGGAAGGTTACAATCTCCACCACGCCACGGAAGGTGGCGGCAGCTTCAGATCGGTCCGCAGAGGGCATGGCGCCATGCAAACACATGCTAACTGATTGAAAAGCAAAAGCAGTCTTGCTGTTTTTGGCATCAGGGGCACGCAACTGACGTTGCCAAAGAGCGCGAAGACGCTATGGTCGCCGCCGATGGATCTCCTTGCTGTACTACCACTGTTCGACTTCTCCTGGCTCAACCAACCCGAGGCATGGGTGGCCTTGCTCACCCTGAGCATCTTGGAAATCGTTCTCGGGATCGATAATATCGTGTTCATCAGCATCCTGGTGGACAAGCTGCCTGCCGCGCAACAGCCCAGAGCGCGCTTTCTGGGACTGGCCCTGGCGATGGTGATGCGCATTGCGCTGCTATTTTCCATCAGTTGGGTGATGACCCTGAAAAATGATCTCTTCTCTGTAATGGGGCACGGTATCTCCGGCAAGGACCTCATTCTCATCGGTGGAGGCCTCTTCCTCCTCTTCAAGAGCACTCACGAAATCCATGCGAAAATCGAAGGTGACCAAGAGGGCGATGTGCACAAGGGCGCTGCCGGCAAGGCGGCCTTCGGCATGATTCTCTTCCAAATCGCCATGCTGGATATCGTGTTCTCACTGGATTCCGTCATCACCGCCGTGGGCATGGCTCAGAGCATCATGGTCATGGTGATCGCAGTAGTATTGGCCGTCATCTTCATGATGATCTTTGCTGGCACCGTCAGTAATTTCATCAATCGCCACCCCACCATCAAGATGCTGGCATTGAGCTTCCTGATCCTGATTGGCGTAATGCTCATCATCGAAGGCTTCGCTCCTGATAAAGCGCACGATCTGCACCTGAAAAACTATATCTACTTTGCCATGGCCTTCTCGGTATTCGTCGAGATTCTGAACATCCGGGCAGGCCGGAAGAAGAGCCACAAGGTGAAGATCGAAAACATTGTGGGGAACATGGAGTCGTCTGAGCCGAAGGCGTAATTTCCTCTCCAGCGATTCTAAATCATCTCAAAGCCACCGCTCTCATCGGCGGTGGCTTTTTTGCGCTGACGCTCCGCTTCAAATAGAGACATATTGACTCTTTTTAGTAATGCAATTTCGACTCATATAGAGTCGAAATGACCCTTATTGCCACTGTCGAATGTAGGCATTAAATCTCCTTAATCACTCATTATGAACACCTTGAACCAATCGATTCACCTCTGGCATGGCCCATGCACCATAGACTGGCGTCGTCACCACGACATCAAAAACTCTCAATACTAACCTTTTTACCTAATCAAACTCATATGAAACTCATCCGCACCAACAATAACGGCCTCTCTCGTCTGTCCGACCTCGATAACTGGTTCCGTGGTTCCTTCGCCGGATGGCCCGCGTTGACCCGCTTCCTCGACAATGACTTGGGCCTGCCCGGTCTAAGCCGACTCGGCACGGACATCCACGAGGACGAAAACAACTATTACGCCATTTTCGAAGTCCCTGGCGCCAAGAAAGAAGATGTGAAGGTGGAACTTCACGACCGCCTTCTGACTGTCGCCGTCAACCGCAAGGAAGGCGAAGGCGATCATGCCTCCACCTACTCTGCCACGCGCTCCATCTCCGTGCCAGATAGCGTCAAATCCGACGTCATCGGCGCGAAACTGGAAGACGGTCTGCTGACGGTGACACTGCCAAAAAATGAGGTCCGCAAGCCTCGCCAGATCGAAATTGCCTAATCCCAATTCCCGAGGCGCTCCTTCGGGGGCGCCTCACAAGTGAACTCAATTCGTTCAACTTCATCGCTATCTCTAATCATCTAATAGAACTGCAACCATGAACTGCTGCACCCCTACCACCACTCAACAAACCGTCTCCACCCCCACTGCCGCGACTCAGCAAAATGCCACCGTCTCTCCGCGCTACACGGTAAAATCCGGCCAGGATGCCTACCAAGTCCGCGTGGAACTGCCCGGTGTGCCCAAAAACAACGTCTCGGTAGCAGTCGACAAGGGTATCCTTTCCGTCAATGCGACGCGTCAAAGCGCTGCCCAGGAAAACTGGCGCACGGTCTATCGTGAGTTGAGCCAACAGTCCTACGCCCTCCGGCTGAAACTGAACGTTCCCGTGAACGAAGACGCGCTCTCCGCCAAACTCGAAGACGGTGTTCTCACCCTGACTCTTCCGGTCAAGGAAGCTGCCAAGCCCCGCGAAATCAGCGTGGCATAAGCAGACTCCTTCCCCTGAAAAAAACCCAATCCCCGGAAGCTCGCCGTGCACGCCATGGCGGGCTTCTCTTTTTCATGGTGGCCTTTCCAGAATTCACTTGGAAATGGCGAGCCCTGCTTGACCTAGGGCCGCTTTGTGAGAATGAACCTGCGGGCATGCCCTTGCAACTTGCGAAGCTTACTTGCGGTGTGATCTACACGCAGGATTTCTCTACCTACCTCACTGAAGAGGTGCGGAGGGAGGAAGACGCGCATTTCCGCCAGATTCCGGCGGTGGATTACATCCGCTGCGCCTCCGGCCCTCGCAAAGGGCAGGCTTGGTGGCAACTGCTATGGCTGCCGCAGAATGCCGTCCCCACCCACCGTTGTTACAAGCTGGGGGAAGTCACCGTCCACATCTCAAAGCATGCCCAGCATGGGCTGCGGGAGCGGTGCCTTCATTGGGCAAACGGGCAAGTGACAGTTTTGCCGTGAAAAAGGGCCACAAGCCCGGGCAAGCCTGAGGACAATTCTCCGAGAAGCGTATGCACTAAAGTACTGTGCATGCGGAACCCTCGTGTTAAGGTACTTTTCCGTTCGCCTGGCGCTCGCGCATGCCGGACTCAACTTTGAATTCTCCGAGCCGCGGGTCGCACGACTGATGGCGGCAGCTTGCCCGGCTAGTAAGCCGGGTTTTTCACTATTCGACTTATGCCTTTCGTCCTCGGAATCAATGCCTACCACGGCGATGCTTCGGCTGCGCTCGTGAAAGACGGAAAACTCATCGCCGCAGTGGAAGAAGAACGTTTCCGGCGCATCAAACACTGGGCTGGTCTACCAACCCTGGCGATGGAGTACTGCCTGAAAACGGCCGGTATCCGCTTCGGCGATTTGGAGCACATCGCCATCAACCTCAATCCGCGGGTAAACCATCTCCGGCGGCTGATGCATGTGCTTAAGCATCGCCCCTCCCTGAAGCTGCTGCTGAACCGCCTGAAAAAGCTCAACAAAACAACCTCCGTTCGCGACGCCATTGCCGGAGCTTTTCCGGGTGAGACGATGCGTGCGGATATCCACCACATCGAGCATCATCTGGCTCACTTGGCATCGTCTTATCTTTGCAGCCCGTTTGAAGAGGCGGTTAATCTCTCGGTGGATGGCATGGGAGATTTCGCCAGCGCGGCATGGGGTCTTGGCCGCGGCAATACCCTACAGGTGGATGGCCGTGTCTATTTCCCGCACTCGCTGGGCATTTTCTACTCGGCTTTGACGCAATGGCTGGGCTTTCCTCATTACGGTGACGAATACAAAATCATGGGCTTGGCTCCCTATGGTCAGCCAAAGTATGTGGAACCGATGCGGCAAATCGTGCGCGTCCAGACCGATGGGACTTTTGAGTTGGATTTGCGCTTCTTCCGGCATCATGCGGAGGCGGTCCCCTACACTTGGGACAATGGTTCTCCGGAAGTGGGAACGCTCTTCACCCCGGCTTTGGAGGAGTTGCTTGGACCAGCCCGCAAAAGCGAGCCGCTGGATCAGCGGCACAAGGACGTCGCACGCTCCGTGCAGGCGATGTATGAAGAGGCGTTTTTTGCGCTCCTAGCTAAATTGCACCAACAATACGGCGGCACCAACCTAACGCTGAGCGGTGGCTGCGCCATGAACTCAGTCGCCAATGGCAAGGTCTACCAGCAGAGCCCCTTCCGGCAGATGTATATGCAGAGTGCGGCAGGCGATGCCGGCGGCGCCATCGGTGCGGCCTTGGTTGCCGAACAGCAACTGCAGCCCAACACACCGCGCACGATCATGAATCACGCGTACTGGGGACCTGAGTATACCGCCGCGGATTATAAGGCGCTCTTGGATGCGGAGGCAACCCGCATCAGCGAGGCGCAATGCCAGGTGACACGGTTCACTGACACCGCTGAACTCTGCCGCGCGACAGCGCAGGCCATTGGTGAAGGAAAAGTGATTGGCTGGTTCCAAGGCCGGTTGGAGTGGGGTCCCCGGGCACTTGGGAATCGATCCATCCTCGGCGACCCACGGCGGGCGGATATGAAGGACATTCTCAATGCGAAGATCAAACGGCGTGAGTCCTTCCGTCCCTTTGCTCCAAGCATACTGCGCGAAGAAGTGGTGAACTGGTTTGAGACCGATGACGACGTTCCCTTCATGATGCAAGTCTTTCAGGTGCGCGAACCGCAACGTCCGAAGATTCCTGCGGTGACGCACGTGGATGGCTCCGGCCGGCTCCAAACGGTGAGCCAGGATGCCAATCCGCTCTACCATCAGCTTATCCGGACATTCCAGGAACAAACCGGCGTGCCGATTGTGCTGAACACTTCCTTCAATGAAAACGAGCCGGTCGTCTGCCACCCCAAAGAGGCGCTGGATTGCTTTCTGAGAACCAAAATGGACGTGTTGGCGTTAGGTAACATTCTGCTGCAGCGAACCGCCTGAGTCGGATTTCTCGAAATCGGTGTTTTCATTGAAATGAATCAGCCGGAGATCACCCTGCCCGAAAAAGCGGCAGTTGTGAACGAGGTGCCCGCTACACGTGGCCTCGCCGCCTTCCTGCGACGCCATGCTTTCGCCTGCCTGATGCTCTTGGCCCTGATTGTGAGGTTGATCTTCTGGTCACCCGGCATCATCGCGAGCGACACCATTGGTTTCGCCATGGGCGGTCTCGGCACTTTTGTGGCACATCCACCGGGATACTTCGCCTATTGTTTCACCGCCTGGGTCGTGAATCACATCTTCGCAGATGTGCATTTCAGTCTCGTGCTCATCAGTGTGGTGTCCACGATGATTGGCATCGGGTTCGTTTATCGTCTCTCGTTGTTGATGGGACTCTGCCGAAAGCTAAGCCTGCTGGCCTGTGCAGCCTATGCCTTCAGCATCAACATTCTCTACTTCAGCGATATCGCGCTGACCTACGCGACGGAAGGCATGTTCGCCACCGCCATGGCTTATTTTGCTCGCCTGAGCATGGCGCGAAAGAAAGCCGCACCGGCTTGGGCTACAACCTTGCTTTGGGCTGTTGGCGGCGCCTTCAGGCAGACCACCACACCCTTTCTCGCGCCGCTCTGGCTCTATGCGATGTGGAAGTCCGGGCAACGCTGGATGCTCCTCCTGCACCTTTGCGTAGCTGCCCTCATCGTCCAGGGCTACAGCATGGCGAACAACTATTACCTGAACGCCACCATGGGCGTACGCTCCTTTGAAAACAAGATGGGTTCCCTGCCCTTCCAGGTCTTCATGCGGGCCAAGTATGAAGCGACAGCCTTGGGCCTCGCTGAGAGGGATGTCGCCGAAACGGAGAGCCACTACCACTGGCCTTTCGTTGAGGTGGCTTACTGGGTTCAGGAAAAGGCCGGACTCTCGGTATTGCCAGATCCACGTCAGTTCGGAGCAGGCGCACCAGATTTTCGCCATGCCTGGGACCTAGCCAAAATGCAAGTGCTCAAGTTTGGATTTTACCTGGTCTTCTCCCTGCCGGCGTTAGCTGTCGGCATGCTCGTTTGGCTCTGCCGCAACAAGAAACAGAGAACACCGATAGACCGGTCTGAGCTCATCTTCCTGGCCTTGTGGATCGTGCCATCGAGCCTCTTCTTTTGCTTCGCCCACTTCGGCAGCCTTGGCTATCTACAGATTCATCTGGCCGCATTTGCCATCCTCTCGGCTCTACTACTGAAAGCGGCTCTAGGACAAGAATCCACGACATCCCCTCGCCCTCGTTGGCCGACTAATCTCTATGCCACGGCCACCCTTGGTTCGTTGCTGTTCTTTGTTAGCGCCCGCCCTTTCCTGAGCACGGTCCCCTGGCAGAAAAGTGTGGATGTGATTGCCTTGCAATACTCAGGCCCGTCCTTGCTCAATAAAATCGCCGTGGACCGCGCCAAGTCCACTTTGCCGGGTCCTGCCATCATGCTGGACTGGTCTTATTGCGGCACGGACGCGCTCATCGTGGAGGACTCAAAAAACCGGCTCTCCCCGCAGGCTCTCTATTGGCCCAAGGTGGTTCGCTGACGCTGAGGCCGGACCATCGTCACCTTTGTGAATACGGAATCCACGATCCCCTATGAGAACTGTCTCTCCGTGGTGATGCCAGTTTACAATGAAGCGGCCACTGTGGAACGCGCCATCGAGGCAGTCTTGAAACAGCCTTGCGTCAAAGAACTGATCGTGGTGAATGACGGCTCCACCGACGGTACCCGCGAGACATTGCAACGCCTCGAGGAACTGACCCCCAAACTGCGCGTGTTCCATCATGAGTCAAATCGCGGTAAAGGCGCAGCGGTGAACACCGGCTTCAACCATGCTGAGGCACCGGTGGTGCTGGTACAGGATGCCGATCTCGAATACACGCCCGATGACTACCGCGGTTTGTTGGAGCCGATCCTCGCAGGAAAAGCAGATGTGGTGTTCGGGTCCCGTTTCCTGGGTGGTCATGCCCACCGCGTGCTCTATTTTTGGCATTCCGTCGGGAACAAGTTTCTCACTCTGCTCTCCAACATGGTGACAAACTTGAACCTCACGGATATCGAGTGCTGCTACAAGGTCTTCCGACGCGAAGTCTTGAGCAAAATCACGATCCGTGAACCGGGATTCGGCATCGAACCAGAACTCACGGCCAAGGTGGCCCGACTGAAAGTGCGGCTCTTCGAAGTGTCCGTCGGGTATTATGGCCGAACCTATGAAGAGGGCAAAAAGATTGGCTGGAAAGATGGAGTGTGGGCGTTTTGGTGCATCCTGAAATACGGACTCCTGCGGCGCGCCTGATGTATGTGGCAAGGGTAGATGGAAGACGCCTTGAGAGAAGACATTAAGGAGCAGCCCAAATCATGGGCTACGTGGTTGGCCGGCGAAAATGGCCTGAGCAGGCTGCATTATGCGCTGCTCTTCTCTGCGGTAGCGGCCCTGCTTATCATGATTTGCCTCAGTGAACGGGAACTTTTCTTTGATGAGCCTGCCTACCTGAATGACGCGGCTTGCGTGGAACGGTTCGGCTGGGGCATGGAAATGATGCGACACATGCAGGGCGCCGCAGGTCCCCTGTTCACCTGGGTGCATGCGCTGGCACAACCCCTGACCGGCTTTGCCGAACCGGGAGTAAGGCTGGTCAGTTGGCTCTTCACGTTGGGCACGACACTTTGTTTGGGATACGCACTGAGAATCATCGATCCGACCGCGCCATTGCTTTCCGGCCTGCATCTCTTTCTCCTTCCGTCTGTCTTCATCTCCGCAGGGCTGGCAATCACCGAAGCACCGGCTCTCGGCTTCCTTGGCATAAGCATCCTGGCTTACACGCTCATGTTCCGTGAAGGCCAGTCTCGGGGAGCCAGCCTTGCTCTGGCTACCGTCGCCGGAGTGGCCTATGGCATGGCAGTCTTCGGAAGACAGACCATCCTTTCCGGCATCCCGGCATTCCTGCTCATCCTGGTCTGGAAGAAAAGATGGGCCGAGGCCTTTCTGTTTGCGGCAGGGTCTTTACCGCCAGCGGCCATCATGTATACGGCCTGGGGAAGTCTTCGCCCTGCCTTCAATGACACCATTGATGTCATGCATCCGCATATCTCGCTGCAGCGTTGGTCCGTCACGTTTGGCTATCTGGCGGTATTCGTCATCATGATCAATCCCGGCTTGCTGCGGCGGCTCACCGTCAGGCTTTTGGCTGTCTTCGTCGTTCCCTTGTTGCTGAACGTCGCGTTTGGTTGGGTCAGCTTTCTGCCCATGAAGTTCTTTGTGCTGCGGCTTTTGCCGTGGCTGGATGTCGAGGTCGCTGCACGAGTCGCCGGATCCGCCCTGATCGGTCTTGCCACAGTCGGCACCTGGCTCATCCTCCGCGAACTTTGGGAAACTCGCCATCAAGCCGCGCGTGCCGCCTTTGGCTTAGGCGCTCTTCTCCACACCTTGGCTGCCGCAGCGGTAGGCTCAACCGGGAGATATTTGATCTTGTCCGCCGCACTGGTGATTGTCGCGCTCTGGAAATCTACGCCAGTTCCGGTCGGGGGCCGCCTGGCACAATGGGCCGTGCTCGCTCTGGGCTGCTCATCCATCTACGCCGAACTGATGATCAAGCAACCCAGCGGCGGGTGGATGGCACCCGGCCAACTCATCTACGTGCCCCGGCTTTTCGAACATTTTCCGAACTATGCCCCTGCAGGCCCGGTCGTAGCTCCGGTGCGCGCGGATCAAATACTGGATCTTACCGCACAGGAATTTCCGGCCGATCACTAGAAATGCACAACTTCAGCTCAAGATGAGGCGATTGAGCACTTGCTTAATTATAAATACCATAATAAATTACAGGCAGAAAGAGAAACTTTGTCCCTCGACCTGATCCCTCTGCATGCCTGCTAAACGCGTCCTCGTTCTCCTTGGAACCCGCCCTGAAGCTATAAAGCTCGCCCCCGTGATCATGGAATTACGGCGCCGGACTTCGGAGTTTGAGACGGTCGTCTGCTCCACCGGCCAGCACCGCGAAATGCTGGATCAGACCATGAAGGGATTCGAGATTTCCGCCGACATGGATCTTGGCCTAATGACCCCAGGCCAAACCTTGGCCGGTATCACCAGCCTGGCCGTGGCAGCCATTGATAAAGCTCTCGATGGAACGAGCCCCGACGCGCTTCTGGTGCAGGGCGATACCACCAGCGCCATGTGCGGCGCGCTCTGCGGTTTCTATCGCCGGATCCCCGTTGGCCATGTGGAAGCCGGCCTGCGCACGGGCAATATTTACTCCCCATTCCCTGAGGAAGTGAATCGCAGCATGATCGGACGGATCGCCACTTGGCACTTCGCTCCGACGGAGCGCTCCCAAAACAATCTGCTCGCGGAACAGATCTCGCCGGATCGCGTCTTCGTCACCGGCAACACCGTGGTCGATGCCCTCCAGTGGATGCGGAGTCGTCTCCCCAAAGAAGCCCCTGCGGAAATCCCAGCGGCAACCTTCTCCGCCATGGGAGGCAAGCGCCTCATTCTGGTGACCGGTCACCGCCGCGAGTCCTTTGGTGACGGCATGGCCTCCATGTGTCGCGCCCTGCGCAGCATCGCCGATTCGTTCCCGGATGCACTGATCGTTTACCCCGTGCATCTCAATCCGCAGGTGCAGAAGCCGGTGAAGGAAATCCTCAGCGACCATCCGCGCATTCATCTGCTGCCTCCGGTCGCCTATCCCACTCTCCTCTGGCTCATGGAGAAGGCGAACATCATCTTGAGCGACAGCGGTGGCATTCAGGAAGAAGCTCCGAGCTTTGGCAAGCCCCTGCTAGTGCTGCGGGACACCACGGAGCGACCAGAAGTGCTGGATGCAGGATGCGCCCTGCTCGTCGGCACGGATGAAAACCGAATCACGGAGGAAGCCGCGAAGCTCCTCAATGACCCTCAAGCTTACAACGCCATGGCCAATCGGAAAAATCCGTTTGGCGATGGCTCTGCCTCCCGGCAGATCGCAGACATCCTGGCGAGATAGCTACCTGCGCTCAAAAGCGCACCATTGGGGTGACATCACCCATGATGACCAGTCACTGTGAACGAACCTGCCACACCAGGCCCGGCCCTACCGGCTCGCGCCTGGATGGGCCGAGCCGCTGGCTTCGCCAGCGCGCAGATGGGCGTGCTGGCTCTGAATGCCGCCTGCGGCATGACCCTGGCATGGCTGCTGCCAAAGACGGAATACGCCTGGCTGACCATCTGCAACGGCATGATCGCCTCGATCGCCGTCATGTGCGACCCCGCCACCGGCACGGGCATTCAATCCATCGGCGGGAAGATCTGGCAGGACCGGACATCCATGGCCGGATTAGTGCGAACGGCATTGGCATTACGGTTCCGTCTGATAACACTCGTCGCCCTGCTCTGGCTGCCATGGACCCTCTGGCTGTTACTGAAGAACGGTGCCGCCTACGGCCCTGCGCTTCTACTGACCGCGCTCTCTCTGCTGGCCGTTCTGCCAGCCACTTCTTCGGCAATTTATGCAGCAGTATTGCGCCTGCACAGCCAAGTCCGGGCCCTGCAGTATTGCGAACTGCTCAGTGCAGGCGGGCGGCTTACGCTCAGCGTAGCGTTGGTGCTTTTGATGCCATCCTCTTCCACCGCCCTGTTCGCCAGCGCCATGGCGTTCTTCATTCTGAGCGGCGGCTCGCGATGGCGTGTGCAACCTCTCGTATCCCCCGCCCCCGAGGCCATCGACACGGTCACGTCGCTCACGTGGACCAGACAGATGTGGCGACAGTTCTGGCAAATGCTTCCTCACGCCGCTTACATGGGCTTTCATGGACAATTCGGCGCATGGGCGCTCAGCTTGCACGCCTCTACGTCCCAAGTCGCTGATTATGGTGCGCTCCTGCGACTCAGCATCCTTCTCGGTCTCGCCGGTGCTCTTTTCCAACAAGTGATCGTACCGGCCATCGCCCGTATTCAAGAGCTTTCGCAGCGACTCCAGTTCCTGCGCCGCGTCGTAGCTGGCTATTCTGCGGTTGCCGCTGCTCTCGTTGGTATCACCTGGTTGTTCCCCGCCCCCTTCCTTTGGCTGCTTGGCCCTCAATACTGGCACCTGCAGTCGGAATTGCCTCTGGCGATGATCTATTTTAGCCTCACCACCTTCAGCATCGCCATCTGGTGGATCAATACCGCCACCGCTCGCACCTCCCTAGCCTGGCTCGTGCCTCCGGTCTGCCTGGCTCTCCTGCTGGCTGCGTTGACGCTTCTTTCGATCACCAGTGTGAAAGTGGCCTTTCTCACCGTCTCAGCGGCCATGCTTCCATCTTGCCTGATCGGACTCGCGCAGGCATTTCGTGCAATGCCAGCGCGCCAATCATGACGCCGCAGACTCAGGCCCCGTTGCCGACGGGCACCGATCCGGAAGTCACCGCCGTAGATGGCGCAGTCCTACCCAGTGCCGCCCCTTCCCGCTTCGCCCGCTGGCGCGGACCACTGCTCTCCTTCCTTGTTGGTCAGCCGGCAGTTCAGTTCCTGAATCTCATCACCGGCTTCTTCCTGCTTCGCTGGCTCGACATCAACGAATTTGCCATGTTCGGCATCGCTTTCGCTTTTCAAAGCACTGTGTCTCAGTTGACCGACCTCGGATTCTCCGGTTCGATCGTAGCGCTCTCGGGCTCTCGTGGGCATGACCCCGAAGTGCTTGGGGGCTATCTGCGGTCGGCGCGTTATTGGAGAACGAGGATGCAGACCATGACGCTGATCGTAGCGGCCATCGCGTTTCCTTTGATGACATGGAACCAGCCATGGAGTCCTCTCATCAAGGCGCTTCTCTTTGTTAGTATCGCTCTCGGGGTACTTTTTCAGGGGTGGCTCATGTACGGTGCAGCCTTGTTTGTAAACAGTGCCCTGATCTCCTATTACAGACCACAGATCGTGGCTGCGCTCCTGCGGCTGGCGTTGTGCGCGCTTCTTCACGCTTTCGGACTTCTGCCCGCGTGGGCGGCTGCGTTACTCGGTGTGCTATCCCTGGGCTTTGTCGGAGCGAGCTTCCGGCACACCTCGCGAAGTTATATCCACGAACCAATAGAAGCTTCGCCCGAAAAAAACGCCAGAATGCTCAAATACCTCGGGCCTATGGTCCCAGGCGTGGCATTCGCCGCCGTCCAAGGTCAGATCCTCATCGGCATCATTGCGATCTTCGGATCAACTCGCAACATTGCCGAGATCAGCGCTCTCGGCAGAATCGCCCAGCTCTTTCTGATCTTGGGAGCCTTTAATATGGTTTTCATCGAACCCTACATCGCCCGCGTCAGCCGCGACCTTTTGCTCCGCCGCTATCTCCAGATTCTGACGGTAGCCACCCTCATCTCAGCCGCAATTGCAGTCGTCGGATTCGTCTATCCACAACCTCTACTGTGGCTTCTAGGAAGCAATTACTCCGGCCTCCAACGAGAAATTGGCTGGGTGGTACTCACTGCCTCCACGACCTATCTTGGAGGTGTTGTTTGCATCATGCATGCAGCCAGACGTTGGGTTTTTTGGTGGGCCACAGGCGCGATTATTGGAGCCGTCATCTTAACGCAGATCATTTGTGCGATGTATCTCGATATGACTCAACCGATACAGGTTATTTGGCTGGGTTTCATCACCAGCATTGTCACGCTTCTGGTGCATGTCGCGGCTGGCATTTACGGATTCACTGCGCACAAGAGCAGCGATCCTGACTGAAGCTGATCTCCCCCTCGGCCTTTGTAATTCGAATGAGCAAATCCACTTCCGTCTGGCAATCCATTAAAAATTGCCTTCCGCTGCGCGTCCTGAATCTGGCTCGATTCATTTACAGTCCTGCCCATCGCCTGGGCAGGCGGGAATCGGCAAAACTCGCAAGAATTGCCGGTCTCGTGAAGCCTCTCCTCACCGCCACACACGGCTCCGTGGCAAGTGGACCATTCCGAGACATGAAATACATCAGTCGCTCAACGGGAAGTGCGCTCGCGCCAAAAATTCTCGGAACTTATGAAATTGAACTGCATGGCGTGGTCGAGGATATCCTATCCCGAAACCCGTCATGCTTGATTGATATCGGCGCGGCGGAAGGATACTACGCGGTCGGCTTCGCTCTCCGGGTTCCCCATTGCAGGGTCATTGCTTATGAAGCCACCGAAGATGGACGCAGCATGCTCCGCGAACTCGCCACCTTGAACGGGGTAGCAGACCGCATCGAGATTCGTGGTTATTGCGATCAGGATAACTTGGAGTCCACACTGCAGAATGCTCCTGACGATTCATTGGTAATCTGCGATACAGAAGGCGGGGAACTGAGCCTCATGGATCCGGCCATCCATCCAAAGCTGTCTCGTCTTAACCTCTTGATCGAAATCCATCATTGGATTCGTCCGGATATGCGCCAACTGATCGAGTCACGGTTCCGGAATAGTGGGACGCTTTCAACGACAGTCGGGCAAGAACGCACCGACGCAGACTTTCCATCCGGCCTCAATGCAACTTTCAACCGCGAGGAGCGCCTGCTCTCTATGGATGAACTGCGTCCTCCAGCCATGGAGTGGGTCCGCCTAATCCCAACTCCATCGCAGAACCCTTAAGCGACAATAAGACGACTCGCATGCTAAACACACTTCGAACCATTGTCCGAAGAGCCAGGCTCAGGAAAAATGCCGAGCCATTCCTGCGCAAAGCCAGGGGGGTTGTTCACGTGGGCGCAAATACAGGCGTGGAAGCGGAATTGTACGCAGCCCTTGGTTTGAACGTCCTCTGGATCGAGCCCATTCCCGAAGTCTTTGCGGCTTTGGAACAAAACATCAAAAGCTTCCCCCGGCAGCGGGCTTTGCGCGGGCTCGTCACCGACCAGGAAGATGCTGAATACCAGTTCAACGTAGCCAGCAATCACGGTGCGTCTTCATCCATCCTCGATTTCGCGGATCACAAGGACATCTGGCCGACCATTTCCTTTGAGAAAACGATCACGCTCCGCAGTCGCACGCTCGAAGCAATGCTTCGCGCGGCCGCTATCGACATTGCTGACTACGATTGCCTGATCCTGGACACCCAAGGTTCAGAATTGCTCGTGCTCAAGGGAGCATCCCCAATCTTAAAGCATTTCCGTTTCATCAAGACGGAGGTTGCTGACTTCGAAGCCTACAAAGGCTGCTGTCAGGTTGGCGATATCACAGACTTTCTTGGGCAATACAGATTCAGCGAGATTCATCGGAACAAATTTGCCGAACGTCCGGGCGGCGGCGGTGCCTACTATGATATCACTTTTGCCCGCGAGCATTGAAGCAAGTGATTTGACCAAACCACGCTGTTGATCCGTTGGGCCTGACGTCGCCCTATAACGCCTCAATCTCAATACACGATGAAGCGCCTCCACAAACAGCCAGACTGGCCCGAAAGCTGGCAGGTGGCTTACATCAAGGACTTGGAGGAGATCTATGGCGCGATCACCTATCACGGTTACACTTATGCTTATGAAGTGCGGCTTCGCAAAACTCTGGAGCTTTTGACCGAAGTCATCCCGGTTGGCGCTCGCGTATTGGACATTGCCGCCGCGCAAGGGAACTTCTCGCTGAAGCTCGCCGAACTGGGATACGACGTCACGTGGAACGATCTGCGCGATGACCTCATCGGCTACGTAAAGCTCAAGCATGAAACCGGAAAGATCACCTTTGCACCCGGCAATGTGTTTGACCTCTCTTTCCCTGAG
Organism: Phragmitibacter sp.; assembly: GCA_965284365.1. Classification (GTDB taxonomy): domain Bacteria; phylum Verrucomicrobiota; class Verrucomicrobiia; order Verrucomicrobiales; family Verrucomicrobiaceae; genus Phragmitibacter. The sequence goes on along the minus strand of OZ260079.1, from coordinate 3,375,365 downwards.
CCCTTCGATGCCGTGTTGATCACCGAGATTATTGAGCATGTCGCTCATCCCGATCAGTTTCTCGCCAAGGTGGCGAATCTGGTGAAGCCCGGTGGTTTCATCGTCATGACCACGCCGAATGGAGCCTACCTGCGGAACACCCTGCCAAAATTCTCTGATTGCCCCGACCCGAGTGTCTACGAGTCGATCCAATTCAAGCCGGACTCCGACGGTCATATCTTTCTGCTGCACCCTGAAGAGATCAGCCTCCTCGCAGACAAAGCCGGACTCCGGGTGCATAAACTGGAATTATTCACCAACCCGTTAACCAACGGGCACATGAAGTCTCATTTGCTCCTCAAAGTCTTACCGGCAGCTCTCGTGCGGACCATTGAACAAGGAACTTCGCAGCTGCCGGCTTTCGCTAAGCGGAAGGCACTCGTGCAAATTGGCGCCCGTCTTCAGAAGCCTGCTCGATGACAGGAATGCCCCCTCAGTTTTATTACCTTTCAGAGATGTCCGTCTCGCCGAAACACGGCGGTGGCATCACGCTGATGAGGACGCTGGGAAGCGATCTGGAAAATGTGGGAGCCTTCTTTCACCTTACCCAGTACGGTCAAAGTGTTCCACCGGCGGAGCCCTATCAATCTCGATCACGGTATTTGGTCAATTGGTTCGAAACACCTCTCTGCAAAAGACTTCTGGGCTGGACCCTGAGTGGCCGCATTTTCCGGAGCGCATTGATGCAGCGGCTCCATGCACGACGTTGTGCGCGTGTCATCCAAAGCCAGCTTCAAAAGAATGGCTCGACTGACACCCCCCTCTTCCTGGTCAGCCCGCAAAGTCTGCTGGCCATGGACACCATGGCTCTGCTCAAAGCTCGGCTGCCAGGGCTGCGCTACATCACCTGGATCATGGATGAGCTTTTCGCGGATCGCGATGAGACAGGCCAGTGGGATCATCCGGCGGCAGTGAAGCCAGTTTATCAGAAGCACCTGAATGAAGCGAATGGCATCATCGTCATTAGCGAACCGATGAGAGAACTTTATTGCCGCCTCTATGGTGTCGACTCAGAGGTCATTTTTTCACCGGCACCCGATGATTCACCTGCGACAGTTCCCGCAAGCCCGCAGGGCAAGAAACTAGCCTACTTTGGCAGCTTGCATGTGTGGCCAGCAGATGCCCTGGAGCGCTTCAGCGAACCCGCGACCAGCCTAGGTTACACCCTCTGCATTCACAGTTTCCAACGAGAGCTTCCGCAGAAATTGCAGCATCCTGGGGTGCAATTGCTCCCGCCTCTCCCACCCGAGGACATTCCGAAACAAATCCCGTTGTATGACGGCATCCTCGTTCCCATTGGCTTTGCGGATAACCTGCAGCGTTCCTCTTGTTTCAACATCCCGACCAAGATGTCCGAATGCCTGGGCAGCGGCAATGTCACCATCGTGATCGGTCCTGAGAACTCCGCGACCGTGCGCTATGTAAAGGAAACGCAGACTGGCATCACCATCTCAGACACGGATCGCGCCGTCGTAAGTCAGGCACTCGAAGCCCTACAGGATGAAGCGCAGCGAAATGCTATCATCACTAGAGCTCTGACACATACACAAGGCGCCCTGAGTCAGGCCTCCATCCATTCGAAGTGGCAGGCACTTAAAGGGCATGCGTTCAGCCCGTCGACTCTCCGGCACAATCCTCTTCCTGCTTTTTCTCCTTCGTGACCGGGGCAAATCACAGCGCCTTGGCCCCCTCAGGAAAATCCGTCCTCGTGCTCAACAACTACTCCTTTGAAAGAGTGGGACGCGAGGTGGCGGCAGGAGAAAAGCCTCGTCATCATCTTTATGCGGTCGACAAATTGCCACGCGATGGCTGGGACGTGCATCTCGCCCCTTTCGATGAGCGCAAATCGAAGCCCAGGCGGTCAGGATTTATCCGCCGTCTCATCCCTCTGGGTGATCTGGCCCAGCAATGGTATGCCTGGCGTCACCGTCATCAGGCCGATGTCATCTACTCTCCCTGCCAGACGCAGACGCATGTTCTCAGTTACCTGCGGGCGTTGGGGCTGTTCCGTGTTCCCATTGTCATGATTACCCATCACCCTATGGTCTACGGTCGTGGCTCATGGCTGCGCCGTTGGTGGGTGAAATGGGAACTTGCAGGTGTGGATGCTTGCGGCGCCATGAACAAGGGCGTGGCGCACGAAATTGACACTCTCACCGCGCGTCCAGGCTGGTGTAAAGCGATGCATTGGGGCGCTGATTTGAGCTACTATCCATCTCCGGATGGTTCTCCCGGCAAAGGCGCCATCTCCGCGGGTCGCACTGGTCGGGATTTCATCACCTTTGCCAAAGCGGCGGCACATGCAGGCATTCCCTCAGAAGTGATGTGTCTGGCTGACGATCCCGTGGTTTCCCTGAAGAATCTCCCAGCAGATGTGAAGGTGACTGCGGTGAGGAATGAATCCGATCTCACTTATAGCAAGCTTGTGCCGCATCTGGCTCAGGCTCGTGTGCATGCCATACCCTTACATGCGGGCAAGCCCCTTGCCGGCCTCACCAGCCTGGTAGACTCACTTGCCTTGGGAAAGCCGGTCATCATGACAAGAAATCGGCTGATCGACGTCGATTTGGAGAAGGAAGGCATCGGTCGCTGGGTGGATGCTGGAGACGTCGAAGGCTGGGTAGACGCGTTGCGCTGGTTTGAGACACACCCAGATGAATCAGCTCAGATGGGTCAGCAAGCCAGACAGATCGCGGAAGAACTGTGGAACGATGAGGTTTTTGCTCGTGAGGCCGATGCGCTGCTGCATGAAGCTCTCGGCCAGAAGAAGGCTCTGCGGCTGTGAAGGTCTACCTAACCAGCGCCTACACTGAACCCGCGGCAGACTTCGTTCCTGACTGGCTCAGGAAGCATAGCGACTTCAGCCCGCATGAACTCGTCACCGATCCGGCGCAATCTGATCTCATTCTCTTTGCAGAGACTTACGCCAGTCTCGATCCCTTTTTCTTCGATGTCATTCGGCATCCTCTTTACAGGAAGTATCAGGACAAGTGTGTGTTGTATCACTACAATGATTACCCACTCACACTCTGCCGCGCCATCACTCCTTCCGTGGAGCGCCGCTACCAGATTGAGAAAAGGCAGCACTCTTTCCATTATTTGGCCCGCCGCCGCGACAACGAGGCGCTTGGCCGTCCCTATAAAAATACCGCAGAACGGCCTTATCTCTTTTCATTTGTCGGTTCGGTGGAGACTCACCCTATCCGCCCCCGCCTTTTGACTCTACAACATCCCAGAGCCTTTCTGCGATCCACTGCCGGCTTGGTTGTTGAGATTGTGCCAGAAGACCAGCGTTGGCAGTTCCAATCTTCCTACCTCGACGTGGCAGAACAATCGTCCTTCGTGCTCTGCCCACGCGGTCTCGGCTCCACGTCCATGCGGCTTTTCGAAGTCATGGAATTGGGACGCGCACCGGTTATCATCGGCGACTCTTGGGTGCCGGTCCCCGGCGTAGACTGGCAGAGTTGCGCGGTATTTGTCAAAGAGGCCGACATTGCCACTATTCCCGCCTTGCTCGAAGCCATGGAACCACAGGCCATCGAGATGGGATTGCGAGCCCGCAAGATTTGGGAAGAGCGCTTTGCTCCACGACATGCGTTTCGGGAGCTTGTCTCCGCCGCCTCAGAGCTCCTGGCTTATCCCTATGGCTTGAAGGAGTTTATTCTGGACATGCTCCCGCTCTTGCGGCCGGCCCGTCTTCGCCAGGCATCCAGTGCGGCGCTCCGCCGCTGGCGTTATGGTTCCGCAGCGGGCACCCTCGCCATGCTTAAAGGCAAATAACTCCGGCGCTGATGTCGCAACCATCCAACCCCGGCGCCAACCGAAGCTCGGCCAATGACATCGCTGTCGCCCAGTTAGGCGCTCGCATGCACTACGCCGTTCCGGCAATCCTTTCCCAAGCCGGCCGCCTCTCACACCTGTACACGGACTTTTTCATCACGCACCGTATCGCTGAGGGTTTGGCAAAGCTGGTGCGCCATCGCGGACTTCTTGCCCGCGTCACTGGCCGCAGTTGTGAAGGCATTCCAGATGACAGAGTCCATTCCAACCCATGGCTGGCCTGGCGCTATTACGCGCGGAGGCGTAGCGCCGCCGATGTCAGGAAAGTGTTCCTCTGGGTCGGCGAGCAATTCCAGAACTGGGTCCTCCGTAAACTCGCTGGCCAGCCTTGGCCTACCGCTGTCTATGCGTTTGATACCGCTGCTGCTACGCTCTTTGAAGAAGCACGGCATCACAAGTGCCTATGCATCCTGGAGCAGACCATCGCTCCGGCCGGATTCGAAATCGAGGTGCTGGCCAGTTCGCGAGAACGGTTCCCAGAATGGGCCACGCCGGACGACAACTCGGAAGATCGCCGCAACTCCCAACAAGAGATCGCATTTCTTCAAAAACAGGAGTGGGCTCTGGCTGACAAGATACTCTGTGGTTCCAGTTTCCTTTCTCGACTTCTGATTGAGCAGGGGGTGCCGTCGCACAAAGTGCAAACCCTGCCTTACGGTTATCTCGGCGAAGCACCCACTCGCCCTCACGAACCCAATGGTGAGGGTCCGCTGCGTGTTCTCTTCGCCGGTAGCATCGGCCTCCGTAAGGGAGTGCCCTCGTTAGTCGAAGCGGCACGCCTCTGCGGTGACATGATCCATGTCACTCTGGCTGGTTCTTGGGAATCTCCTGCCGATCGACTTCGCGATTTGCCACCTAACGTGACATGGGCAGGTCCCGTTCCCCGCTCGCAGATGGCCGCTCTTTATCAAGCGTCGGATGTCTTCGCACTCCCTTCCTTGTGCGAGGGGTCCGCCACCGTTTGTTACGAAGCCACCATGCATGGTCTGCCCTTGGTCCTCACGGAAAATGCCGGGTTCCCTGTCGACCATCGTATCAATGGCATGGTCGTCCCTCCAGATTCACCTCAGGAATTGGCGAAAGCTTTGCGGTCCCTTGCCGCAGACCGTGATCTTTTGCGATCTCTCTCCCAGTCTACCTGGGCTCGCCGCGGGGAGTTCAGTTTTGAAGCGTATGGCCGGCGCCTGTTGATCGCGTTGGATGGTCGCCTCACTCCGATGGGCGCCCCTATTCCGGCTGTGTCATCATGAAAGTCACGTACTTTCTTACCCACCCTATTCAGTATCAGACCCCTTTGCTGCGGGCTCTGACGGATGCAGGTGTCGATTTCCGTGTCCTGTACGCCTCGGTCGAAAAAGCTTGGAGCCAGGGGGACTGGCAGGAAAAACAACCCATCGCCTGGGATGTGCCGCTCCTGGGTGGCTATGACTATGCCGTGCTCGACAATCCTGGCGGAGAAGGCAGTTACTGGCAGCAGGTTTCCCACTACCGAAGGCTGCTCCGCAAATGGCTGGTGGAGAATCCAACTGAGATCGCCTGGATCCATGGCTGGGGGAATCCCTATTCCCTGGCCGCTCTTATGGAAACCAATCGCGCTGGCGCAAAACTGATGCTGCGTGGGGAATCCCACCTCGGATGTCTGCGTGGGCCACTTTGGTGGCGTCCGGCACATAGCGCCATGCTGAAGCATCTCTTCGCTCGCACCAAAGTGTTCTTGGCCATCGGTGAGGCCAATCGCGAGTTCTACCTGGCTTACGGCGCCCCTGCAGACCGCATCGTCACCATGCCTTATGTGGTGGACAATTCTTTTTTCGAAAACACCACTCCAACCGGCCTGACAAGCCATGACATGCCGACCGCACCTTGGCCAAAGGATGACGGCCGTCCCTGCATCCTCTTCGCCGGCAAGCTCATCGCCGAGAAGTCAGTGGATGTCCTGCTGCGGGGTGTGCATCTGCTCAATCAAGAACTTCCTGCCGAGAAGCGCGCTCGCGTCCTCGCAGTGGGCGAAGGTCATCTTCGTGAAGAACTGGGACAAATCGCGAAGGAGTTGCTTCCGGGCGATGTCCATTTCCTCGGTTTTCAAAACCAAAGCCGCATGCCGGGCATCTATGCTCAAGCGGATATCTTCGTGCTTCCATCTTCCTTTGAGCCTTGGGGACTGGTGGTGAATGAAGCCATGAATGCTGCCAAGCCTATCATCGTGAGCGACCGAGTCGGCGCTCGCTTTGACTTGGTCGAAGATGGCGTCAACGGAGCAGTCTTCCCGACGGGTGACGCCGAGGCCTTGGCGAAGGCCCTGAAACCCTTCGTAGTCGACGCCGATTTCCGAAAGCGCGCAGGCGCAGCAAGCTTGCAGCGCATTCATGCCTGGGGCATCCCCGAAGCTGTCGCAGGATTTCAGGAAGGGCTGGCACTGCTGCAATCATCGGACCCGCAAACGCTGTCATCATCCCGCATATCTCCGGCAACAGTCACACAGGAAGCGACAACCTCTCCAGTCACCCCGAAGCCTGTCCCCTCCAGTGCGGGTCTCGTCTCAGTCGCCTACGCCTACGTCCACAACGCTTACCAACAAGCACAGGCAGCGGAAGAAGCCGGCAGATTGGGACGCTTCTATTGTTCTTGCCTTGATGCACCGGGTCAGCTTGGCCAGTGGATCGGCCGTCTCGTTGGAAAGGAAGCCATGGCCAGCCGCGGTGGCGTAACCTTGGCCTCCAAACGTATCGTCGAAAATCCCTGGCCCTTATTCCGCAGCCGCATTCGTGAACGTCTATCAGGCGCCAACCCTCATGAATGGCTCCAGGTGAACGGCCAGTTCGACCGTTGGTTGTCGCAGCACCTTTACGACGACCCTTCGGATCTGTTACTGGGATACGAAACCTGCGCCCAACATACCTTTGATGCGGCGAAATCCCTTGGAAAACGCTGCCTTCTGGATTGCCCGCAATTTCACCTGGATTTCCTTTGGAACAAGTTGGCCGAGGCCGCGGATGTCTGTAGCCTGCCACCCCCGCCCCCGGTGGATACTCCAGAGATCGCCGCCCGCAAAAGAGAAGAGTTCGCCATTGCCGACACCCTGCTGGTCTATTCGGAATTGCATGCGCAAAGCTTCACGGAAGCAGGTCATAGCGCGGATAAGATTCTCATCGCACCCCTTTGGATTGATCCCCTCCTCTGGTATCCCGAGAAGCGGCGTCAGCGTCAGAAAGACGAGCCTTTGAAATTGCTCTTCGTAGGTGGCGCCAGTCTCCGCAAAGGCATTCCTTTTTTGATGGAAGCCGTACGCGCTTGCGGCGGAAAGGCGCGCTTGTCCTTCGCCGGCCCGGTGGACAAAGCCATGGAACCCTTTGTCGCGGACAGTGAAGCTTATTGTCAGTTCCTGGGTTCTCACACCAAGCCATCCCTCCGCCGTATCTACGCGAATCACGACTTGCTCGTGCTGCCTTCCGTTCTGGACGCCTTTGGTTTTGTCGCCATGGAAGCCATGGCCTGTGGCACCCCCGTCCTCGTCAGCGAAACGTGCGGCGTGCCCGTGCCGGATCCAGCGTGGAAAGTTCCCCCGCTCAACGCCGAGGTCCTCCGGCATCGCTTTCAGCATTACATCGATCACCCGGATCAACTCGAAAGCGACGGTCAAAAGGCGCTGGAGTTCGCACGCGGCTTCACCGCGGAAAAATTTCGCGGTCGGATGCTCGAATGTTTTGACTTGGCCTTGAAAGACAAGGCCACCCGCTAGCCATGCAGATCGCCCAGCTCGTCCCGCGTTTCCTTCCCGCCGTCTGCGGCGTGGGTGACTACGCCCGGGTGTTAGGTGATACACTCGCTCAGAATCACGACATCCAAAGCCGCTATCTAGTCGTCTCCCCACAGTGGCGGAAGGACCCGACTCTTCCTTACGACACCCGGCCTCTCTCCGCAGAGAATCCCGATGCTGCCCTCCTCGACGCAACCCGTGACTGTGGCGCTCTGGTGGTGCAATACTCCGGCTACGGCTACCACAAGCGCAACACCCCCGTCTGGCTGGTGCGTGCGCTCACTCGGTTGCGACGTCTACGCCCAGATCTGATCATCCACGTGATGTTCCATGAGCTGACCACGCGAGGAGGGCTGAGCAGCAGTTCCTTCTGGAACTGGCCCATCCAGCGCTGGGTCATCCAGCGGCTTTGTGCTCTCTCCAACACGCGCCTCTTCACGAATACTGAGCCTTATGTAAAGGATCTGACCCGCTGGTCGGACCGCCCGGTCGATCTCTGGCCTGTGTATTCGAATCTGGAGGAGCCTCTGCCCACGCAACTCCCCGCCTGGGAACAACGTCGAAACACGTTGGCCTTCTTTTCGTGGGACATGCCGCGTCACTTTAGGCAAACCATCCCGGGCATCCTTCGAGACGCCGTCCGGAAACTGCAGGTCGAAAGTGTCACCGTCTTCCGCCATCCCCTGCCGCCTGACTGCGACTTGCCGGTTCCCGTTATCAAACACGGCGTCCTCCCCTCCACTCAGGTATCATCACTGCTGGCGGACTGCCGTTACGTGCTCTCCGTTGCACCCACCCATTGCCCTGGCAAGTCCGGCCTCTTGGGCGCTTACGCCGCCCATCAGATCGCCGTTCTTCTCCCCGGTGGCAGCGGCGATCTCCCTGACGGTCTGACCATTGATCACAACCTCTTTTCGTTGGAGACTCTTCGAGAAAGGCCTTCCGATCAAGTCAGCCAGGAACTCGCCCGCCAGCTCCAGCTCTGGTACCAGCCACACAATCGCGCACGCACCGCCCAGGCTTTCGCGGACGTGCTGACACCACGCTAATTGTCTTCTTGAAGATCCTTCTCCAGTCCACTGTCTTTTCCCCTGCGGTGGGCGGCATTGAAACGGTATCGGAATGTCTGGCGCGTCATTACGTCCATCTTGGGCACGAGTGCACGGTAGTCACAAAGACCCCGGCCAATTTAGGAGCCGCGGATGCCTTTCCCTTCCCTGTGGTGCGCAATCCCTCAAAAAGTGAGAAAGCTTCACTCACTGCCTCCCACGACATCATTCATAGTAACGGAGCCAGCCTGGATTTCGTCCCCCAGGCGCTCCGTTCCCGGAAACCCCTTGTCTGGACTCACCAAGGATACCAACTTCTCTGCATCGATGGCCTCGGCTGGTATGAGGGAGAGCCCGCTCCCTTGGCCCCCATCCCCTCTTTCTTCTTCCATGCCAAAAGACGTGGCCCCGTCAAAGCCGCCGCAGCTTTCGCCAAACTCCTCATTCGTCGTACAGCCGCGCGCTTCCTCCATCATGTGGCCATCACAGAGTGGGTGGCGCGCCGTCAGCCTCTGCCAGGTCAATGCGTCATCTATAATCCCTTCCCGCTTCATCGTTTCGCAGAGCTGAAGAACGCAAGCGAGCTCCCCCAGGATACCCCATACGACTTCTTCTTCGCTGGCCGCCTCGTCTCCGAAAAAGGCGTCGCCACCTTGTTGCGGGCTTTCGCTTTGTTCCTAAACGAAAATCCCGCCTACGAAAAACAACTCCTCATCATCGGTGACGGCAACTGGCGGGCCGTCCTCACCGCCCTGGCCTACGAATTGCACATTGGCGCCCGGGTGCACTTCGCCGGTCTGCAGACAGGCAAAAATCTCCTCTCCTGGGTGCGTCAGGGCGAGATCGCAATTATTCCCTCGGAGTGGGAGGAACCCATGGGCGGAGTCGCGCTCGAAATGCTTTCCGCCGGGAAGCCTGTCATCGCCTCAGACCGCGGCGGCCTCGCCGAGTGCGTCGGGGACGCCGGCCTGACCTTCCCAAACGGGGATCATGTGGCGCTTGCGCAACAAATGGCTAACCTCCTTGCCTCGCCCCATCTCAGACAGGACTTGCGGCGCAAAGCTGGCGACCACCTCAAAAAGTTTGATGATGGTATGCTGTCCGAAAAATACTTGGATCTGTTCGGTCACCTCCTCCGTCGCTAGCTGCTACGGCCCGGGAAATGTCCTAAAGTAAGCAGTTCCCTTCCGCACGGACGTATGATAACCTCACCCCTGCGTTTTGGACGAGTTTCGTCCGCCCTGCCAAACTCAGGCGCACGCGACCCTCACCGCCACGAGGAAACCCTCTCTCCTCGGGCCGATTTGTTGACCTTGCATTCATGAATTCCTTCTCAAAAGAACAGATCCTGATGATTGGCGCGATTGGCGCCGCAGTCATTTTTTTCTGGTCCTTCGCCAAGTGGCGGACTGCCGTCAAGGTCGCCATTCTGGCCGCTATTTTCGAGGGAGCGCTCCGCAAATGGGCTCTTCCTCAGGCTCAGGAGATGATCTACTTCCTCAAGGACATTTTCCTGGCTGGCGCCTACGCCCGGTTCTTTTTCTTTCCGGATCCCGCCACCCGTGCCGTTACCGTCAAAGGCCCCACTGCCCTCCTCATTGCCAGTGCAGCCATTGTTTCATTCAGTGCGCTGAATCCGAGCATCGGCTCCATTCCTGCAGCAATCCTAGGGCTTAAGATTTACCTCTATTATCTGCCGCTGGTCTTCATGGTGCCGCATCTGTTCAGGAACCATGAAGACATGGTGAAGAACCTTTCCTGGTTTGTGCTCATTTCCATCCCCGTCTGTTGCTTGGGAGTACTACAGTTTTTCTCACCCACCTTTTCGGTGCTGAACCAGTATGCGCACCAAGCTGCAGAAAATACCGGATATTACACACGCATGCAGGGAGCCGGTATCGCCACTGCAGGCTTGGAGGAACGTGTCCGCATCACGGGAACATTCTCTTACATCTCCGGATTGGTGACTTACGTCACTTTCCTGACTGGACTTGCTCTGGTTGTTGTGATGTCGCCGGAGGGCAAGTACAAGCGCATCATCCAGTTCATCGCGCTGCCTTTGCTGGCGGCAAATGGCTTCATGAGCGGATCCCGGGCCGCGGTTGTAGCTCAGGGTATTGTCATCGTGGCCTTTCTCATGTCTGCCTCATTGCTACGGCTGCAGGGGAAAGCCAAGGCATTACTCAATCTCGTTGTTACACTCGGCATCCTCTTTGCCGCCGTGACTTACATCTTCAGGGAGGCATCGGAGGCGTACGAAGAACGGACCGGCGGTGAGGAAGCCAAACAGGAATTTCGTGAGCGCCTTTGGCGCCCGTTCGAAATGATCAAGATCGGGATGGAGGCTGGAGGGCTGGAAGGCTACGGCATTGGCATGTCCCACCCCGCCACGGACGCGCTTCGCAAGTTTCTCCAGGAACCGCCTGCCCGGGTCAGGGTTCCCATTTATGAGTCTGAACCCGCTCAGATTGCCCTCGAACTTGGAGCCATCGGGTTCATTGTTTGGTATTTCATGCGGATCGCGCTGGTGTTTATCACGTGGCGAAACTTGCATCTCATCCAGCAGCCATTTTTCAAAATGCTGACCGTCCTGTCACTGGCGGTCCAATTGGTCCACTTGCACGTGCAACTCGTCTATAACCACACCGCGAATTTCTTCCTTTGGGCGCTGATTGGTCTCACCCTGATCCCCTTTGCTCAGAGGAGGGGGAGACTTAGCCAGCAACCCGCGCCTTCGCGAGCTCCCACGGGGCGACGTTATCAAGCCGCAGGCCGCTAACTGGGTGGCCTAGCCCGCGCGTTCGTGCGATTGCCTTGCGACCGCCAAGTCGCGGCGCAAACCCTTGTTCTCTCGAAATACGGCCGTGTCTGACACGCCAGACCTGACTGTCATCGTGCCCGTATCTGCAATCATTCCCGCGTGCCAGCGCGTCGAACCATTACTGCAGACGCTAAACGTCATTCTGTCCTGTAATCCCCCTCCCGCTGAAATCCTCGTGCATCTGGATGGTGCGGACCCTGTGGTGGAAGCCGCTCTCTCGCCTTTCGCTTCGCAGATCCGTCTCCTCAAAAGCCCTTCACGTCTTGGGCCCGGTGGCAGCCGTCAAAAACTGATTGAAGCGGCCCAACACGAGCTCGTGGCCAACTTCGATGACGACTCTTCACCCGCTCACCCGAATTATTTCGGCTGCATTCTGGCTGAAGCAGAGCGCTCCTCCGAATGGGCAGTTCTCAGCGCCATCACCCTGCACGATGACTCGCCTCCACCCGTGGGCGAAAACACAGACGACACCTACCGTCGCATGGGCGTCTTCTCAGGCTGCGGCTGCGTTTTTCGCAAAAGCTGGTTCCAGCGCATCTCTGGATACGTGCCCGTGCCTGTTGGCTATTTTATGGAGGAGGCAGATGTGAGTCTGCAACTTCACGCCGCCGGCGCCACCCTGTGGGAATCTCCTCACCTCTGGGTTCATCATCATGCGCCAGAGCACCAGGACAGTTCCGCCCCGGCCATGGCCCATTCTCTTGCGAACATCGTTCTGCTTGGTTACCTGCGATTCCCCGTGTGGCTTTGGGCATTGATCCCCGCACAGGCCCTTTCGCGCCTTCTTTGGATGGCTCGGCGAGGCTGGTTTCATGGCATCCGCGAAGGTCTTGCTTTGATCCCCCATCACCTCTCGCACCACCGCCGTTACCGGCACGTTCTTCCGGGATGCGCCATTCTTTCCTGGCTTCGGTTGCGTCATCGTCGCGAGCCTATCCGCATGTCACTGCCCGCACCTCTGCCTCTACCCCCGCTCTAGCTGGATGACCGACGTCTGCATCATCACCCTCATCCCATCGCCCTATCAGGCAGAGCTCTTTAATGAAGTTGCGCGGCGCGGCAATGTCCGGCTCAAAGTCGTCTATCTGGACACACAGGTGGCTGAGCATCCGTGGGGAGTTCCCGTTCTTGAGCACGAATGCTGCTTCATCAAGGACTCAGAGGAAAGCCGGGAAAAAGCCTGGCGCTGGTGCTTCGAAGCCGGGCTGGTCGTCATCAATTTTTACCTCAACGCTTTCTCCCTCAAAGTCCTCTATTGGCGTGCCCTTCGGGAGCGGCCCTGGGTCTTCTGGGGTGAACGTCCCGGCGCAATTTATAAAGGACGCTGGGCGCGTACCATGCGGCGGCTTCTCCTCTGGCCTCTGCGGGATACCCGCATTCCCATCTGGGGCGCTGGACGCTTCGCCTTGTCAGGTTATGAGCCCGAGTGGGGCCGGCAGCGCTCTTATGTTAACTTGCCGTATTTTTCCGATCTGGCGCGCTTCCAGGCGGAGAAGGCACCCCCTGCGCAGTCCGATCGGTTCGTGTTCCTTTATTCAGGCGTACTCAATCGCCGGAAAAACGTGCTCTCTCTGGCGGAGGCCTTCCGTGATGTCGCCAAAGCCGATGCTCACGTCGAGCTTTGGGTGTTGGGCGACGGCCGACTTCGGGATGAAATGGAAAAAATCCTTACACCTGTGGCCTCTCAGGTCCGCTGGTTCGGCTTTCTCAAGTGGGAGGCAATTCCCGGCATCTATGCGCAGGCCAATGTCCTGTGCCTCCCCTCCATTTACGATGGCTGGGGGATGGTCATCGCGGAGGCTCTTGCCACCGGCATGCCCGTCATCACGACGACCGCCGTAGGAGCCGCTCATGATCTCGTGGAGCCGGGGGTGAATGGCTGGATCGTCCCTGTCGCTGATACGGACGCACTCACCGATGCTATTCGCGAAGCAGCGCAGCTTCCTCCCGCTCAATATCAAACCATGCGGGAGAGCGCCCGCCAGGCGGTTTCCCAACATACCCTTGCGACCGGCGCAGCGCGACTGGAATTAGCAGTCCAGGAGGCGATGCCTTCGGATCCCGAGGTTACGCAGTCTCCACTGGCCGATCTCCACGTCCTGCTGGCCACCACTTACCAGCCCGATGGCCTCCAAAGCATGGAGCGCTACGCGCGGCTTGTGAAGTCAGCCCTTGAAGCTCATGGCGTCTCTGTCACGGAGTTGCATCCCTCCACCTTCTTCGGGCAGTGGGCACTCCGTGGCCCACGCCTGTTAAAAAAGTATCTCGGCTTTTTGGACAAGTATGTCGTCTTCCCTTTGGCGCTTCGTTTCAAACATGCCCGACGGGAAAAAGACCGCCGCACCCTGCTTCATGTGACGGATCAGGGAAACGCCCTTTTCTCCGCACTGGTGAATCACTTGCCTACCCTGGTCACCTGCCACGACCTGATCGCCGCCAGCGACGCGCAACGCACCCTCAACGATCCCCAAGCCGCGCCAAGCCCCACCTGGTTTCAGCAAATCAACCTCGCCGTCCTCGCACGTGCTGGCACCATTATCTGCGTCTCGCAGAAGACGCTGAGAGATTGCCAGGTCCTGATCAAAGGGAGCGATCCACGGCTGCTCTGCATCCCCAACCCGATCGATCCCATCTTCCTTCGCGAGGCCCCTGTCCCAAAGCCTGCTGGCCTTCCTCGCCGTTATCTCCTTCATGTAGGCAATGATGCCTGGTACAAGAACCGCGAAGGCCTTATTCATATCTATGCCGCTCTGCTGCCACAACTACCAGAGCCTCTGCCTCTAGTGATGGTCGGCGCCACCCTCAATGCCCGCGAAAAACAGACCATTCACGCTCTGGGCCTGACTGAGCAAGTGATCAATATTGCCAATGTGTCTGAAGATACGGTCATTGCGGCCTACCGTGATGCGGAAGCTTTGATTTTCCCTTCCCTGCAGGAAGGCTTTGGCTGGCCCGTGTTGGAGGCCATGGCCAGCGGTTGTCCCGTCTTTGCATCAGATCGGGCGCCTCATACCGAAGTGGGCGGTGACGCCATCGTTTATTTTGATCCCCAGGATCCAGAGGCTGCCGCTCAATTGATCGCGGATCGCATGAAGGCAGATCCTGAGTGGCGCACCGCACTTAGCGAAGCAGGATCACGCCGCGCACGCGAGTTCACTCTGGAGCGTTTTGGTGAGCAGTTACTCGCGGCTTATGAATTGGCATTGCGCGAATACCCCCTGGAAGTTTCCCGCGACTAGACTGATTCTCGAAAAGAATGTCAGATTGAAACTTGGGGCGGGAGGGTATGAGTGGCAAGGAAAGGGCGAAATCCGCTATTTAGACATAACGGATGAGCCGTTGACGCAGCCAATCGTGCCCTCCCGTTCCAACGTTTCTGACAGTCTTTTCGAGAACCAGTCTAAGTCTGCTCCGCGATGCACGTCACGCATGTCATTCATTCGCTGAATCCCATACAGGGAGGCACTTCCGTGGCGGTGAGATCACTGGCGGAAAATTGCCACGCGCATGGCATTCCCTCTCGTGTGATTTGTCTCGACCCGCCGGATGGCATCTGGCTGCAGAACTGGACCTGCCCTGTTATCGGGACGGGTCCGACTCGCAGCTACTTCGGCTGGACCCCGCGTTTTAAACCCGCTGTTGAAGCAGTCTTGCCTGAGACAGATTTACTCGTTATCCACGGCCTCTGGCAATTTCATGGCGTAGCCGCCGCCAGCGCCTGCCGGGCCGCGCGTATCCCTTATGTGATCTACCCTCACGGCATGTTGGACCCTTGGGCACTCGCTCAGTCGCCATTGAAGCGGGCCATGAAGTCCGCCATGTGGCACCTCTACATGAAGGCACAGATCCGCGACGCCGAGGCGATCTGCTTTACCTGCGATGAAGAACGCTCCGCCGCATTCGCAGGCAGACTGCCCCGCCCGACTCCCACCGAAATCACCCCCTTGGGGGTATCTGGTCCGCCTGACAACGTAGAGACTCTCCAAAAGGAATTCTGGGACCTTCAGCCTTCCATTCCACGGGAGAGAAAAATCCTCCTTTTCCTCGGGCGGCTCCATCCAAAGAAAGGCTGCAACATGCTGCTCGAAGCTTTCGGCAAACTTCGCCGTGCGGGTGAACTGTCCCAAGTGCACTTACGGCTCACTGGCCCCGCCGAATCCGAAGAGTATCTCGCGGAACTTTTAGCCATCTGCGAACGCATGGGGCTGAAGTTGAATGAAGACGTCAGTTTCCCTGGCATGGCTAAAGATCGTCAGAAATGGCGCGAACTCGCCGCCAGTGCCGCGCTCATTCTCCCCTCTTTCCAGGAGAACTTCGGTTTGGTTGTCGGCGAGGCGCTGGCCTGTGGCCGTCCTGCACTGCTCTCAGACAAGGTGAATATCTGGCGCACCGTGACTGAAGGTCAGGCTGGCCTGGCCAAACCGGCGACAGCAGAGGGTGTCACAGCACTTCTCACCGAATGGGCTTCCTGGCCGGAAGAAGAACAAAAAAAGCGTTCCCTCCAAGCCGAAGCTCTCTTCCACAAGGAATTCTCACTACCCAACATGGTGGAGCATTTCCATCGGATGGCTGCGAAACACGCGCGCCCCGCATCCTGATGTTACGCGAATGGATCTGACCGCCATCACCCCGCTCATCCTGACTTGGAACGAGGCTCCCAACCTCGCCCGCTGCCTCGCCGGCCTGACATGGGCGCAGCGCGTCCTGGTCCTCGATAGCGACAGCACCGACGCCACCGCGAAGATCGCACGCGGCTTCTCAAACGTAGACCTCGTCGTGCGTCCCTTTGATGACCATACCACTCAGTGGAATTTTGGCATCGCTCAGGCCACGACGCCATGGGTGTTGTCCCTTGATGCCGACTACGTCCTTTCCAACG